>CAYOLA010000046.1:0-69923 GCA_964404735.1 uncultured Bacteroidales bacterium | reverse complement strand
TGGCCTCTATTGGGGGTTCCCTGAGGATTGGTTTTCATTGTTATGGTGGTGGCGGAAATCCGTCCCTGGCCAGCCTGATGGGAATGGAAAACCTGGATTCCATCGGGGGTGTGCTTTATATTATAGATAACAATTCGTTGTCAACCTGCGATGATGAATGGTTATGTGATTATTTGACTGCGCCCACTGGAGCTGTTAATATTTCAGGCAATGCACCAGGATGCAGCAGCATCATTGAGGTGGCTTATGCCTGCGGCGGATTGCCCTGCCTGCCCTATGGTAATTATAAATTTGGATCACAATCAGATGTTGATCTTTTCGCCCAGGCTTTTCCCGGTTGTACTGAACTGGAAGGTGACGTTATAATTAGTGTTAGCGATATCACCAACCTTAACGGCCTGAATATGCTTACTTCCATCGGGGGGAGGTTCTCATTCTCCCAAAACCATGCCCTGACCAGCCTGACGGGGCTGGAAAACCTGATATCCATCGGGGGGTCTCTTTGGATTAGTGATAACCACGCCCTGACCAGCCTAACGGGCCTGGAAAACCTTACTTCCATCGGAGGTGATCTCACTATTGGAGGCTATTCCTCATGGTGGGGGAATCCTCAATTAACCAGTCTTGAAGGTTTAAATAACATTGCTGCCAGTTCAATCACAAATCTTTCCATACGGCATAATTTTTCCTTGTCAAATTGCGAAGTCCAAAGCATCTGCGATTACCTGGCAGCACCAGGCGGAACGGTATATATCCATAATAATGCCCCCGGCTGCAACAGCCCGGAAGAGGTGGAAGAAGCATGCGAAACCGTGGACGTTGAAGAAATCCTTCCAGGAAAAGAGATGTTTTCTGCTTACCCCAACCCCTTCACCCGCCAAACCACCCTAGAATTTACACTCCAGCATAGCGGGCATGTACACCTGGCCATTTACAACCAGATGGGTGAAAAGGTGGCCGTGCCGGTGGATGAGTACAAGCCTGCCGGATTGCATAAAATAAGCTGGAATGCAGCGGGGCTGCCGGCGGGGGTTTACTACTTCAGATTACATGCTGCAACAACAGTATTGTCAGGGAAAATTATTCTGGCGAAATAATCATAACATGCTACATTTTAAATTAATAATAAAAAAATAAAACCATGAAAAGTCAATTGATATCAGTCCTATGTTTGTGTCTGCTGTCATTTTTCGGCTTATCGCAAACCCGATCAATCCGGGATGAAATACCGGAGGATATAAAAAACAGCAAGGCGTTCAAGCGCTTCGAATGGTACTTCCAACAAAGGACTTATCCTTTAAGCAGCTTCCCTTATAGTATTTATTTACAGGAAATGAACAGGGAAATCCAGACGATAATAAACAATACGTTCAAAAGTAGAAATCTGGAATGGACCTCAATTGGCCCCCACGGGATGCAGGCTTTGCCTTTGTTCGATCACTGGGGTGTTGTGGGTGGCAGGGTTCGTGCCATTGCCGTTCATCCGGTTGATGCTGATATCGTTTATATCGGAGCAGCTTGCGGCGGCATATGGAAATCTATTGATGGCGGCGATAATTGGATGGATATTGGAAACGAATTGACATCATTATCTTTCGGCGCCATAGCTATTGATCCGCAAAACCCGGATTTAATCTATGCAGGATCGGGAGAGCCCAACTTTTTCGATGGATTCATTCATTTTCCGGGCATGGGTTTATTTAAATCTGCCGATGGAGGGGAATCATGGGATACCATCATCAATGGATTCGGAAATTTGACGCACTTTAGCGATATCGCTGTCAGCCCCTTTCATTCAAACCTTGTAATTGCTTCAATTGCCGGTGGCAGTTGCTATGCGAATGCAGGCGTGGAAAATGAAGGAATTTGGAGAAGTATAGATGGCGGCATGACATGGATAATGACCCTGGATTACAAAGATGCATTTGATGTTGCCTTCCACCCTTACGATGAAAATATCGTTTATTGTGCAATTGGCGGTATGACTGAGAATGCTGGTTTTTATTCATCATCAGACCAGGGGGAAACATGGACTCAGCATAACCAGGGACTGCAGGCTGCCAATACCATTGCCAGGATGCATTTTGATATCTCACTGTCAAATCCGGATACTATTTACTCCGTGATCTATCAGCCCGGAACCGGAGCATTCTGGACAGGAACCACCAGGGCATTTAAATCAACTGATGGTGGACTGAACTGGGTACAGATATCGGAAGGAATTCATCTTGGTGGATACTACGGAGGGTTTATGGATCAGGGGTTTTATGATCTGTGCATAGCTGTAGATCCTGTTGACCCTGATCACGTCTTTATCGGGAATATAGAACTGCATGAGACCACTGACGGCTCGGTCTTTTCTCCGGTAAGGCCATTTGGTAATAACGCTAATGGAAGCCTTGTACATCCTGATTATCATAAACTGGTATTTGCTCCTTCAAGCCCGAATATCTTATTCATAGGTTGCGACGGCGGACTATACAAATCGCTGGATACAGGCCAAAACGCAACCTCTCAAAATTCCGGGCTTGAAACCCTGCAGTTTTACCGTCTCGCTTCACATCCCTCCAATCCCGATATCGTAATGGGCGGCATGCAGGACAACGGCAATGGAATCACCTATGATGCAGGGATCTCCTGGGAAATGAATATCACAGGAGATGGTATGGAATGTTTTTTCGATTATGAAAATCCCAATATTGTATATGCATCAATACAGAATGGCATGTTGATGAAAAGTTATAATGGAGGAGCTACATTTTCATTAATAAAAAATGTTTACGGCGCCTGGATATCACCATTCTTTATGCACCCAACCGACCATAATACCTTGTACGTCGCTGCAAAAAGTATTCATAAATCTTTGAATGGCGGGGCTTCATGGACTGTGATTGCCCAGGACGTTGCTCCGGTCAATGTTAGCGCCATGGCGCAAAGCAGGGTCAACCCTGATCATATGATCTTTGCAACCGGAGGTGGAAGTTCTCCAATACCGGATACCGTTTTTATTGTCAAAATATCAACTGATGGAGGATATACATGGATTGATGTCACAAATCATATCCCGGGAGAAGTTCGTTGGATTTCAAGGGTGGCTGCAGACCCCGAAGATGCCAACACAATGTACGTCCTCAGAACCGGCTTTTCTGCGGGAAACAAATTGTGGAAGACAACCGACCTGGGCGAAACCTGGA
Source organism: uncultured Bacteroidales bacterium (assembly GCA_964404735.1). Lineage (GTDB taxonomy): Bacteria > Bacteroidota > Bacteroidia > Bacteroidales > B18-G4 > B18-G4. The sequence continues at coordinate 66,729 of CAYOLA010000046.1, read as the reverse complement.
TCAACATCTCGGGCGACCTGCCTGATTTGCCTTGCAGCGACCTGTTTATTGATCCGGATAATACAGACATCATTTATGTGGCCAACGATATCAGCGTTTACCTCACCACCGATGGCGGCGCCAGCTGGGAATATGCCAGCTTCGGAATGCCATTTGTACCTGTGATGGATTTTGATTATGTAAAGATTGATGAAGTAAAATACCTGCGGGTAGCTACTCACGGACGTTCGATTTATCAAACCTGCCTCCTGAATGTCGGCATAGATCATTCTCCAATTCAGGCTTCATTTTTCAATCTCCAATGTTATCCAAATCCAATTTCAAATAAAACCACCCTCAAATTCACCCTGCAGCAAGGCGGGCAGGTGCAACTGGCCATTTACAACCAGATGGGCAAACAGGTAGCCGTGCCGGTGGATGAGTTCAAGCCTGCCGGTGTGCATAAAGTGAGCTGGGATGCAGCGGGATTGCCGGCGGGGATCTACCTGGTCAGGCTGCAGGCAGGAAACGAGGTTGCAGGTGCGAAGGTTGTGCTGAATAAATGAGATTGTGGTTAAATGGCTCTGTTAGTGAGACTGCCTTTATATGAGCGAAGCAAAATGAATAGGCTTAACCGAACTAATACCGGGCCCTCAAAATAGCTTGCCCCAGGGACTCGGGAGTTATATAACAATATCAATGAAACCATGTAACCATTTAACCATTTAACCATTTAACCATGTAACCATTTAACCATGCAACCCTGCAACATTTTAGCAAACCGTTTCACCGGCTGCTGTCACCACCCGGCCCTGCCATTCCATCGCCTGCAGGTGAAACTGCCGGCTGCATAAGCCGGCAAAAGATGCCCTGCCTCAGATCTTCACCCCTTTGAAAGCACTGCTGTTGCCATCAGCATCCAAAAACAGCAGGTGGTAGATCCCGGGCCTGAGAAACCCCAGGCTGACCTGCCGGGGATCTCCGGCAGGCATTGGAATGCTTGCAATTTCCCGGCCGGTTTGGTCAATGACCATGAGCACATGCATGTTCTTCCCGCCCGCAATGATGAGTTTATCGCTGAATGGCATCGGATAAATCTTTATTTCCGCTCCTCCGGTTTCACCATCCGGGAGCCCGGTCAGGGAACAATCATGCAAAAAGCTGATCTTTTCGGAAACATAGAGGGAATCGGTAAAATTGCCCCATGCGGCAGGATCGTCCCTGAGAAAATGATCCAGCCAGGGAAGCAGAAAGCCGAATGTGATCTCCTGTTGTTCTTCACGGGTCACCGTAAGATTGGGCCCGCAGGAATTTTCACCCAGGGTGCATAAAAAATTATAATCGGCAAAATAGCAATGACCGCCCCCGTTAATGCTGATAAAGGTCTTGCAGGTCGAAGCCAGTGAGTCATACATCAGCAACTGGTGCATGGACGGTGGTGTGACGCAATCTTCGGAGCCGGCAAACAGTAGCACGGGCTGCTGTATATTTACCGAAGCGGAAACGGCCGACGGTATGGTATTGGCAGCGGCAAAATTGGCCACCACGGTAATGGATGTGTCGCCGGCAGCAGCCAGCATGGATGCACCGCCCCCCATCGAATGGCCCATCACCGCCGACCTGCCCGAAAGGGAACCAAAAAAGAGGGAACCCGGGTCAAGCCCTTCATCTTTCATCGCCCTGACGACAAAAGAGATATCAAGGCCAAAATCTTCATGGCTTGGTGCAATACCCGTTTCCGTGTCGACGAGCACAAAAATATAACCCGGCGGGATCAGGATATCCGTAAAATTCGAATAGGAACCCACATCCATCAAAAAGCCGTGACCCAATGAAAGAACGGGAAACGCACCCGGGGCCACCGGCACCTCCTCCCCACCCTTCTCAGCCGGGTAATAAACCTCAACCGGAACCTGCCGGTCGTTCCGGTCCGCATCGACAAAAACCAGGGAAACATGGCCGGTCTGATAGGGCTGTGCCCATGCCCGGATGCCTCCGCAGGTCAAAACGGATAGCATTCCGATTAAAAGAAAACCCCTTAATGAGTGTCTCTTCCTGTTGAATTTTTTCATAATATAACATTATAAAACAGGACAATAAACCGGTTCCGGAGATCCGGCACTGCGCACCTGAGAATCCAAATAACCCTTATCGTCCGCCGAAGTACCGAATAATCGGGGCGAAGGCGGATAAAACGAAGTTTTCGGGACAACGGGCTTTATGCAAGCGGCTTTTTGTTCCGCACATATATGAGTTTCGACTTCCCGCCTGCATGATCCCTTTGTTCAATCTCGAACTGCCCGGTCGACCGGAACAGGGGCGTAAGCTTTTCAAAGCCAAAGTTCCTTGCATCGAAGTTGGGTTGTTTTTTCAGGATGAGGGATCCCACATCGCCCAAAAAAGCCCATCCATCCTCATCCGCCGCATCGTCAACGGAGTTTCGCAGCAGCCTGATCACCTTTGAAGTGACCTTGTCGTACTCGGATTTCGCTTTCTTCTTCTGCGATTCGTCCATATCACCATCTGTTTTCAATATCTCCAGGTAAATGAACTTGTCGCATGCAGCAATGACCGGCCCGGGGGTTTTCTTTTCGCCTATGCCGTAAACCAGCATACCCGCTTCCCGCAACCTGGTGGCCAGCCGGGTAAAATCGCTGTCGGAAGAAACCAGGCAAAAGCCGTCTACTTTTCCCGAATACAGAATATCCATGGCATCGATGATCATCGCCGAATCGGTGGCATTCTTGCCCGTTGTATAGCTATATTGCTGAACAGGGTTTATCGCATTCTCAAGCAAAAGGTTCTTCCACTTGATCAGGTGTGGCTTGGTCCAGTCGCCATAAATACGTTTGATGGTAGGCGTACCATACTTGGTGATCTCTTCCATCATTTCCTTGATGTAGCCGGAGGGAATGTTATCCCCGTCGATGAGTACGGCCAGTTTTGTTTCCTTTGTCATAATGAACAGTAAAGATACAACATTTAGAAAGTGATTCGCACAATGCGGATGATACGGCAAAAAAAACATGGATGATGACCGTTCTGATCTTCCCCTCACCCCGGCATATTCAGCACTTTAAATAAAGTATTTTTGAAATAAAGGTTATTTCTCTGAATATTAACGTACCTTTGTAAAAATTCAAGATTTTGAAGATCGTGCTCCCATCAACTAATTTTCCACAGACCATTAGTTTATCGTTGCTCTCCTTTTTAATTATTGAATTTTATTAAACGTTTAAATAAGAAAATTAAAACAAACAATTATGAACATTTATGTAGGAAACCTTGATTATAAGGTAAATGAAAATGACCTCGAAGAACTTTTCGGGGAATTCGGCGAAGTGGAATCTGCAAGGATCATCAGCGACAAGTACAATGGCAGGAGCAAAGGTTTTGGCTTTGTGGTTATGGATAACGACGACGAAGCCCGCGAGGCTATTGAAAAACTGAACGGCCAGATGGTAAAAAGCCGTGAGATCACGGTGAATGAGGCACGTCCAAAAAAAGATTATTAAAAACCTCACTCCTGATCTTGTAAAAACATTACAGGAAAACAGATGAAGTAGCGGTTTGGGAACACGTTCTCTGCAAACCTTGCATTTTTAAAAAAACTAAAACAGAAATATGGGCAGATCGCAGGAATCATTCAATAAGAAGGAAGTAAGAAAGAAAAGAGAGAAAAAGAGAAAAGAGAAAGAGAAAAAAAGATTGGCCAGGAAAGAAACCGATGGAACGGCCAGTCTTGACGACATGATTGCCTATGTGGATGAAAACGGGATGATCACCAATACCCCGCCCGATCCTGCAAATAAGACCGACATTGAAGCAGAAGAAATTGAAATCGGCGTTCCTAAGCGGGCCGCCGATGAGGATGCAGACAAGGAAAGAAAAGGTGTGGTAAGCTTTTTCGACGAAAACAAAGGTTTCGGCTTCATCAGGGATATGGACACGAACCAAAGTGTTTTTGTCCATGCAAATGATCTGCTGGAACCGATAAAAGAAAATAATATTGTCAATTTTGAATTGGCAAAAGGACCCAAAGGCTTGATTGCAAAGCAAGTAAAAAAACACAAATAAAGCAATCCGGTTTTTTTACCCATCTGGCAGGTACCCTTTTGCGCGTAACCGCAAATTCTGAATTGTCATCGGTACCTGGCCTTCTCCATGGTTATTATTTTAGGAAACCCCCGCTGAAACGCTGACAGGGGGCACCCGACAAAAAGGATATCAGCGATGCTGTTGATAGCGTTAAAAACAACACAGAGATGATGAATTCACATAATTTTCATATTCCCGTGATGGGGATCGGATACACGGTCGACACTCCGGTGAGGGTAGCCCACCTGGGCATCGACTCCGTTGTTTCGCTTGTCGACGATTTCCTGCTCGAAAAGATGAGAAAGGTATATTGTGGCAGGCTCGGAATCCCCTATACGGAAATAAACGAAAAATTTGAAGATTTCAGGGCAAAAAGGATTACCTCTTATCTGAACCTGCTGAACAGTCTGGCAGAAAAAAAATATCTGGAACTAAAAACCCTGGCTTCGGGCAAACTTGATGAAATCAGATCGTATTTCGGGATGCTGCCCACGCAATCCCCTTTCAGGATAGAATTTAAAAAGATGCAGACCGGATACCCTGACCTTCAGGAGATCAGGAACTGGATAAAAGACAAACTCTCGATCGGTAGTATCGATGTGAACATCATGACCAAAGTCGATAAGGAAAACTACCACAAAGGCAAAAAGCTTGCGAGCGAATATAACGACGCCCATGCGGCGGTCAGGGGATATGCAAACAGCGATCTTTCTTCCTCGCTCGTGCTTTCGGCGGGGATGAACCCAAGGTTATACAGCTATCTGGAAAATTTCAGCGACTTCCATCCGGGCAATGACTGGAGTATCAAGAAAAAGATCGTTTTAAAGGTAAGCGACTTCAAATCGGCCCTGATCCAGGGAAAATTCCTGGCTAAAAAAGGCCTGTGGGTTTCGGAATTCAGGGTTGAGTCGGGATTGAACTGCGGCGGCCATGCGTTTGCCACCGACGGACAGCTCCTGGGCCCCATCCTCGAAAAGTTCAGGAGCCTGCGGCAGGAACTGATCCAATCCATACATGATGTCTTTTGCAACACCATGAAAAGCAAAGAGCGGACACCACCCGTACAACCACTGCCGGTTAAGTTCACGGCGCAGGGAGGCGTTGGCACAGCAGATGAACACCAGTTCCTACTCGACCATTACAAGCTCGATTCCATTGGCTGGGGAAGTCCTTTCCTGCTCGTACCTGAAGTCACCAACGTGGATAAAGCCACTCTGGAAAAACTTCAGGCAGCAGATGAAGACAGCCTTTACCTGAGCAATATATCACCACTGGGTATCCCGTTCAACAGCATGCGGGGAAACAGCAAAGACATGGAAAAACAGGCAGCGATCAGCCGGGGAAAGCCCGGCAGTAACTGCCCAAGGAAATACGTAGCGCTTAACAAGGAATTTTCGGAAAAAGGCATTTGCGCAGCATCCCGGCAGTTCCAGCGTATGAAACTGAAAGAACTGGATGAAGAATTCCATTCCGTAGCACGATACCAGGAAAGATACGACAACATCGTTAGCAAATCATGTATTTGCGTTGGCCTCGGCACTGCAGCACTGCTGCTCAACAATATCGACACAAAAGCTGAAGGCAGCGGTGTATCCGTATGCCCTGGACCTAACCTTGCCTATTTCTCAAAAACAATGACCCTGAAAGAGATCACCGACCACATCTACGGGAGGGCAAACATGATCAGTCGTACCGACAGGCCGCATATGTTCATAAAGGAATTGTCGATAAACCTCAACTTCCTGAAAAACAGGATCATTGAATCGGGTGCATCCATAACGGAAAAGGACAAGCAGCAACTGCTGAATTTCGGCAATAACGTGAACGATAGCATCAACTACTATTCCGAGCTCTTTACCGGGCTGAAAAATATGCCGGAAAACAGCAAAACAATCATTCTGGAACAACTGAGCGAAGGCAGGAAGAAGCTTCGCCTGTTAAGCGCGCAACTTAACAAAGACATTTTAAGCAGCATGATTGCCGGCAAAACCCCATTTAATACAGCCTTCAGACAACCGACAAGCTGAGTTTCCGAATAAGGAACCGGGATACCGGGATCAATTATTGCCAATATCCGGTCATTTTTTCGAACATATCGAAAGTTTTCTAACTTTATGCCTTAAATTTGTCAGATTGAAACCCAAAATGACTGCTTCATGGTTAAGAAAGATGACCACACTCCTCAAAAAACATATAAAGAAAGATATGACCTGGTCAGGCACCCCAGGCGCATCAGAAGCTCTGATGTGATCGAAGGGGTGTTTGACGATATCATATACTATGGCTCCCCCGATCCCTCACTGATTGCGGCCACCGGCACCATAAACGGCATAGGATGCATCATCCTGGGGCAGGAAAAAGCCAGAAAAGGCAAGCGTAGCAAGGCAACCGGAATGGTTAAGCCCGAAGGCTTCAGCTTTGCCCTCGAAATGCTCAATCAGGCAGAAAAAAACCGCATACCCGTGGTTTCCTTTATCGACACTTATGGCGGGGACCCATCCATGGACTCGGAAATGGGCGGGCAGTCGTTTCTCATCTCCGACTGTATCAGCAGGTTTTGCGACATCAACACGGCCACGGTTTCCTATGTGATCGGCGAGGGAGGCAGTGGCGGTGCATTGGCCATACAGGTGGCCGATAAAGGCTTTATGCTCGAAAACGCCATCTACTCGGTGATCGCTCCCGAAAGCTGTTGCCGGATCATCTTTCACAAGAGGCTCTCCGCCGGTGAAGACCTTGAAGAGGTGCTGCCCGATGCCCTCAACATCCTCAGGCCGGGTGCCGAACATATCAGACAAATCGGGATGATCGACGAAATACTGCCCGAGCCCGCAGAAGGAGCCCACACCGATTATGAATTCAGCTGCAACATCATTAAAAAATCCCTTATCAGAACACTGAACGAGTGGCTGCCCAAATCAAAAAAAGGCGACAGAACACTCAAGCCTTCCGTCATTAAAAAACTCAAAAGCAAAAGGCGCGAAAAAGTACTCCATTACGGGGAATTCATCGACGACCTCGACAAACTGGCAAAAAGGAAAACCAAACGAAAGTTCCCGCTCAAAGTGAAGACCATCGACGTGGAGCAGGAAAACTTTGAGATCATGCACCTTATTAAGGCACATCTCGAAAAACTGGGGATCGAAGACACCGAACTGGTCAACTGCGAAAAAGAATGGGATCCGGAAAGGAACCTCTTCAGGGTGGCCGGAGGATGCGGGTTTATCTCCCTGCAGGAATACAAGGACAACTTCTATGCATGTCCCAAATGCGGCAAAGGCGAATACCTGACGGTGGAAGAACACATTGAAAAGATATGCGACAATAGCACGTTCCGCGAGATTGAAGGCGACCTCTCCTTTAAAAAAATGCTGAGCGGCGATTTCTACAATTTTGGCAGCTACAAGGACAACCTTGAAAAGACCATGCAAAATTCTTTCTCGAAAGAGGGACTGGTTACCGGCACTGCACGCCTCAAAGGAAAGGACATCGTACTTGTCACTACCGACCTGCGGTTTTTCGGCGGATCCTTTGGCGCAGTCTTTGGTGAAAAATTCAAACGGGCAGTGGATTATGCCGTCGAACACAGGCAACCGCTCATCTCGGTATGTTCATCGGGAGGCGCCCGCATGAACGAAGGCCCCATGTCGCTGGCACAGATGGCCAAAATGAACATGGCCCTGCTTGATCTTAAAAACGAAGGCATCCTCTACCTTTCGGTGATCACCGGGCCTACCACGGGAGGCGCCTATGCAAGCTACGTTACACAGGGCGACATCATCATCGGCGAAGAAGGATCACTGGTTGAATTTGCCGGCCCCCGCGTGGTCATGGGCGGAGGCTTTAATGTCGACCGTGAGATCATCACGACCAACAAACTTTACGAAACCGACAAGATCCAGCACCTGGTTAAGAGAAAAGAGCTCAAAGACCTGCTATCTTATTACGTCAGGGTATTCTACGCCATCAGGTACCCCGATAAAAGAAGAAACAAGGGAAGGATACTGGATTTCAGAAAAATGCCCGTTGAATAGGAACTTAACAAAAAGCAAACTGAATAATAACATCTACCGTCATGGCCTTCGCCAGTCTTAAAAAGTACGAACATACATTTATTGTTGTGGCAGCCCTTACCATTGCCCTGCTCAACACACTCCCTTTCTTTTCGGGCATATTCACAGCCTCCGACAATGCCTCCAATCCATTCTTCAATACCGGTTTCATCCTGCGAAGATCCCTCTGGCAATTCGGCCATGCCTTTATATCCATGCTCTTGTTTATCTATTTCAATTATAAATGGGTAAATTATATCATCCCTTTCCGTGTAACGCATTACATGCGGGTGATCCTCATTATTTTGGGCAACCTTGGCTTGCTGTATGCCATGCTTTGGGCAACCGTGATCTTTGCTGAGCATACGGTGGGCAACCCTTTTGGCATGCGCTATGGCTTTTTATTCTACCTGTGGAAATACGTCCTGCTCCATCCCCTTGGCGTTCTGGTTGCCTATACCCTGAAAATGATCGTAAAATCAAAGATCATAGAAATTGAAAACTTCAAGCTGAAAGAAGAGAACCTCAGCATACAGCTCAAAACCCTTCAGGACCAGGTAAACCCGCACTTTCTCTTCAATACCCTGAACACCCTCAGCTCGGTGATCCGCCTGGGGAATAAGGAGGAAGGACTAAAGTTTGTAGACGACCTCTCGAATGTATACCGCTATATCCTTGATACCGATATGGCCAGGCTGACAAAAGTGAGAACTGAAATAAAATTCCTCGAATCATACAAATACATGCTCGAAAAGCGTTTTGGCAATAACCTGGACTTAAAAATCGACATCAGCAATGAGGTAAAGGAGAGTCTTATCCCCCCCATGGTCTTTCAACTGCTGCTCGAAAACGCCATCAAGCATAACCAGATATCCCAGGCCACCCCTTTACAGATCACCATCGCGAATGATAAAAATTTCATTATTTTCAGCAACAACATTAACAATAAACCCGACGCCGGCGATAAACTTGGCCTTGGGTTACCCAACCTGATAAAAAGATACGAACTGATGGCAGGAAAAGAAGTGATCATTCAGCAGAAGGATGACCACTTTATCGTTAAACTTCCGGTGATACATCCATGAACATACTGATAGCAGAAGATGAAATAGGTGCCAGTCGCAACCTTACGGCCATCCTACAGGAAGTGGAACCATCCTGCAACATCCTTGCCGTGCTCGAAAGCGTGGAAGAAACCCATGAATGGATAATGGAAAATCCCCCGCCCGACCTGGCCTTCTTCGATATTCAGCTCTCTGACGAAAACATCTTTAAACTATTCAAAAGGATAACGATCGACTTTCCCGTGGTATTCGTTACAGCCTATAACCAATATGCGATCAGGGCTTTCAAGGTAAACAGCATTGATTATATCCTCAAGCCGGTGAATACAAAATCGGTGAAATATGCCCTCGGGCAGTTCAGAAAACTGAAAGCATCCAATACCGTATCAAATGAGAAAAAGATCATGGAACTGCTGGAAGAACTGAGGGGCGAAAAAAAGAAGCAATACAGAAAATCATTTCTTATCCAGGTCAAGGACAAGCTAATCCCGCTGGCGGTAGCCGATATAGCTTACTTTTTTATCGAAAACGGAATAGTATATGCCGTCACGGCATCCAACGGTAAATTCATTTTAAACCAAAAACTTGACGATATCGCCAGGCAGCTCAACCCCGACCGTTATTTCAGGGCCAACAGGCAATTCATTGTTTCAAGGGAATCGGTGGTGGAGATCAATCCTTATTTTAACGAGCGGCTAAGCGTAAAGGTGATGCCAAAACCGGCCATTCCACTCATCATCAGCAAGGCAAAAGCCACCCATTTCAAGGCCTGGATGGATACCTGAGTATTTTCCCGGAAAATATCAATGGCGTTAATACCCGGGAGAAAGCCGGATCCGGGTCCAGGGTGCAGGGCATCGCCGCAGCTTTCCCGTCCGATAAAGTCCCGATCGGGATGAAGACAGATTAAAGCAAGCCATAGCAGCTTAAATTGCCAAACAGACGACTTCAGTTACGATTATCGTCGGTTCGATACTATTTTATACGGGGGTGGATTCGAATAAATCTACATTTGACGATGTATGGAAGCCCATGCATCAGCAATAAAAACAGCCACTGCGTTCACCACGCTCAACGAACTGCTCATCCACCGGGCAGCACATAACCGGCATAAAACCGCCATCATCACCCTCGACAGGGAGGGGAATGAAAGCGGGCGGATCAGTTATGGCAGGCTCATTTCCTCTTCACTGAGCATGGCCGCGGCCATCAGTAAAAAGGCCCGAAAGGGAGACCGTTGCATGCTCATTTTCCCTCCGGGTCTTGCATTTGTGCAATCCCTGCTCGCATGTTTCTTTGCCGGAGTGGTTGCCGTTCCGGTTCACCCACCCAAAAAGAACAAAAAAAATACACGATTCTGGTCGGTATTCGATGATGCCGCCCCCAATCTTTTACTTATTGGCAGCAGGATCGAGGAATTGTTCAATGAGCAGGAAAAGGACTTTCGAAAAGCCCTGGAGCTTCCTCGCATCGTTTACATCAACAGCCTCCTGAACAGCGAAGAAGACTTTATTCCCCCAACGGTCGTCCCTACCGACATGATAATGCTGCAATATACCTCGGGTACCACTGGCAAGCCCTCAGGCACCATGATCACCCATGGAGGCATCATGCATAACTCCAAAGTGATCAGCACGGCTTTCGGACATGACGAAAAGCTCGTGAGCGTAAACTGGCTGCCGCCTTACCACGATATGGGACTGATCGGTACGTTGCTGCAACCCCTCTACAAGGGTGGGACCAATGTAATTATCGACCCCTACGACTTCCTGCGAAGCCCCCTGATCTGGCTGCAGGGCATCACCAAATATAAGGCCACTACGGTCGGCTGCCCCGATTTTGCACTGGAACTGCTGCTTAACCGGGTTGATGATGAACAAAAAAAGAAAATTGACCTGCGGTCTTTAAAGGTGTTCTTTTGCGGTTCGGAACCTGTAAGGCCTGCAAGCCTGGAAAGATTTTCGGAGGCATTTGCCGTTTGCGGCTTCGATGAAAAAATGTTCCTGCCCTGTTACGGCCTGGCCGAATGCACCCTCATGGCAACCGGCATCCACCATGCCGAAAAGCCCAAAATCATTAGCATCGACCGAAAAACATTTGAATTTGACAGGAAAGCCGAGCTCTCAACAGACCCCTTACAAAGCCTGCAGCTGACAGGCTGCGGTTACACATGGCTGGATGATGTGGTAAAGATCGTCAACCCCCGTACACGCCGGCCGCTGCCTGAGAACGCCGTTGGCGAGATATGGATCAAAAGCAGGTCGGTATGCGAAGGCTACCGCAACAAGCCCAGAAAAACAGCCAGGTTGTTCCGTGCAAGGATCGCCGGATCGGACGAAGGCCCCTTCCTGAGGACAGGCGACCTGGGCTTTATCAGCCAGGGCCAGTTATTTATCGCGGGGCGGATGAAAGAGGTGATCATTATCAACGGAGCCAATCATTTTCCGGCCGATATTGAATCAACCGTGGAGCAATGCCATCCTGCCCTACAACCGCATGCCTGCGCTGCCTTTTCTGTTGAGGCAGGCAAACGTGAACGACTCGTCATTATTCAGGAAATAAAACGCACTGCTCTTCGGAACCTCGATGCCGAAGCCGTTGTGGAAGCCATCCGGTCGGCTGTTTCAAATGAACATGGAATATCAGCATATGCCATCGATCTCATAAGCCCGGGCCGGATCATCCGCACCAGCAGCGGGAAGATCAGGCATGCCAGGTGCAGGGAAATGTGGCTGCAGAATGAGTTTAAAACCACCTATTCGTGGCAGCAGCAGGAAGCATACAAAAAATTATCCCTTACATCACAGGAAAAAATTGATATCAGCCCCGCTGAGCTGGAAGCCTGGCTGAAACAATGGCTTGGCAACAAACTGAATATACAACCCGATAACATTGAGCCTTCCAGGCCCATTCTTTCATACGGCCTTGATTCGCTGGGTGCTGTTGAGCTGGAAAGGGAAGTAAAGGAAAACTTCCACATTGAGATACATCTTGCCGATTTTCTCGAAAACAACACCATCAGTGCACTGGCAGAGATCGGGTTTAAAAATATACTTAAAGAAACGGGATAGGCAGCTTACCTCCTTTATAACCATCTACTTAATCAATTAGCGCTTATCTTTCGGATGCCGGCACCTCGCCGGCATCCTCTTTTTTATCTGGCGCTAATCATGCCGGTGCTGTTGCCATCCTGCAAGGATTCAATAACCCAGGCACCCCTTTCCAGCACATCCCATACCACGACAGTGGAATCAGCCTGCTTCATGTCCCGGGCCTTCCACCAGGGCACGGAACCGTCGATGACTATCATGGCCGGATCAAGATACTCCAGCAAGCGCTCAGTCTGGTAAGGGCAGCTTCCCCTGAGAACCAGGCAGTCGAGCCTCAGCCTTCCCGGCCCCGGCAGCCGTGGCAATTTCCCTTCCCACAGGGCTACCCGTCGATTCCCGGCAGGAATATATAACAAGTGCCCGGGGTCATCCGGTTTCACGGCAGCATCAACAATCAACACTTTGCCCTCTTCCTTCAGGCCCCGTTGCATGCGGTTGGGCCTGATATTATATTCTACCAAAGCCTGGTCAACAGCCAGGCTGCTGTCGGAAATGAACAGGCATGTGCGTCCGGCAATAACATCAATGGCCGTGTGGCCCCTGACGGCATAAACCACGAGCCCCTCCTGCCTTATCTGGCCATAATGCCAGACCAGGCGGTATGAGGAGAGCATCAGGGCGGAAAAAAGTGCAAACACAAGTCCGGTACGGCTTTGGCCGGCCAGGAAAAAACCCGTGCCGGCCACGATAAGGCAAATAAACAATGCCATCGGTCCGTCAACAAAGATATCGGTAAGCGCCGAGTATGGCAGCGCTTCCACCAGCGATACGCCACGGTCCATCACATACAACAGCTTCCGCAGCACCCAGGCAAAGAACACAGCAACCTGCCATGCCGCCGGCAGCAGCAGCATCAGCAGCCCCGCATAGATGATCAGTGATGAAAGCGGTATCACGATCAGGTTTGTCAACAGGCTGTAAACAGGAAATTGTTTAAAATAATACAGTACCAGAGGCAGCGTGCCCAGTTGTGCCGCCAGCGAAACAGCCGTGATGGCCCAGATGCGGTCGGGAATACGGTAACGAAAGTAAAGTAATTGGTAGATGGGGCGCTGAACGGCCACGATTCCCAGCACGGCGGAATATGACAACTGGAAGCCCGCCCCAAAGATCACGTAGGGGTCGAAGAGCAGCATCAGAAAAGCAGAGGCGGCAAGCGTGTTGTAAACATTGGTTTGCCTTTTCATCGCCGTTCCGGCAATCAGAAAGCTGATCATTGATGATGCCCTGACCACGGGCGGTGCAAGGCCTGTGATCAGGGCATAGGCCCAGATAAAGGCAAGCAGTAAAAATGGCAGCAACAACTTCCCTGCCCTCATCTTCCTTAAAAAGCCAAAAACAGCATTCATCACCAGAAAGACAACACCCACATGCAGGCCCGAAACACAAAGTACATGCATGGCTCCTGCGCGTGCGTATACATCCCTGACTTCATCGCCCAGATAGCTGCTGTCGCCAAGCAACATGGCCGCCGAAACCCCCAGCTCAGACCCGCTGATGCCATGCATCCGCAACTTGTCAAGCATCCGCTGCCGCAAACCTGAGGCATAATGCCTCAGGTTGAAGGAAGCCCCTGTTTTACCAATCTCCCAGGTCCCTGCCTGCAAATAAGTACTATGGTAAATGCTGCTCCGGGCAAGATACCTCCTGTAATCAAAAGTGGCAGGATTCAGGGGCTGCTGCACCTCCTTTAATGATGCATTTATGAACATATATGTGCCGGCAGGGACACCCGCCAGTGTGCTGTCCACAACAGTATATACCATCACCTTTCCCCTGCATGGCAGCAGGCTATGGCCCGTTTCAACGTACTGCAGGCTTACCACCCCGCGGCATGAGCGTTCACGCAATTCAAAAGGCTCCTCGATCATCACCACGTAGGTCAGCTTTTCGGGCACGATCAGGGCCTTTGTCACCGCCTGTTTTTCTTTACGGCCCTCGGAAGCGGAAAGGCCGGCGAAAAACATCATCAAAATGATCATCATGCCAAATATCCAACGCCGGCGAAAGCTGAAGAACACCGGATAAAGCAAGCCCCCGGCAAGAACCGCAGCAGAAAAAGCATACATGCACCACTCCGAAAAAGCTATCTGCCCATCATATCCATATGACAGGATGATCCCCGCAATAAAGGGAATGATCAGCCTGAGCAGGGGAACCCTGCTCCACAGGAGGTTTGCCATTTTTCAATATTCACAGGCAGATATCGCCTGCCCTTACCAGTTAATACCGGAAAATGGAAAAAGTCGCAGAAAATTTTTTATTTTTTTTACCCGACCAGGCCGGCATGATGAGATCAGGAGAATACCATAATGCTTCGTGCTGCCACCTCAGCCGCCTTTGAGCAGGCGGGCATGCATCAGGGCTGCCGTTTTTGCCGACGCCCCCGGCCCTCCCAGTACCGCACGAAGCTGCTGCATGCCGGCATGCATCTCCGAGCGACAGGCGGTATCATTGATCAGGCGCGACAATTCCCTTGTCAGCGTCTTTTCATTGAAATCACCCTGTATGAGTTCCTTCACCACTTCCCTGTCCATGATGAGGTTTACCAGCGAAATATATTTTACATGAACAAGCCTTCGGGCGATGAAATAGGAGAGCATTCCCCCCTTGTAACACACCACCTCAGGTACGCCGATCAGGGCCGTTTCCAGGGTGGCGGTGCCGGAGGTGACCATGGCTGCATGTGCCTGTTTCAGCAGTTGATGCATCCTGCCGGAGACCACCTCCACATCACGTGTGCCAATGATTTCTGAATATAGTTGCTGCGGAACCGAAGGTGCAGCGGCGATCACAAACCGACAGGCAGGGAAATGAGCGGAGGCTTGCAGCATCACGGGCAGCATCTTCCCGATCTCCTGTTTTCTGCTTCCCGGCAGGATGGCCACCAATGGCCGTTCATCATTCCCGGCTGCTGGCGGAATATTCGCAAGCCGGTTCCCGGGCAAGGCATCGACCACATCCAGCAGGGGATGGCCCACAAAATCAACCTCATAATCATAGCGGCTATAGAAATCCTTTTCAAACGGCAGGATCACATACATACGCTCCACATAGCGTTTTATGGCATGCACACGCGAACGTTTCCAGGCCCATATCTGCGGTGATATATAGTAAAACACACGGATGCCGTGGCGGGCTGCAAATTTGGCCATCCGAAGGTTAAAGCCCGGATAATCGACCAGGATCAGCACATCGGGGCCGAAGCTTAGCAGGTCGCGGCGGCAAAAACGGAAATTTTGCATAATGGTGCGGATATTTGCCAGCACCTCGGCGAAACCCATGAAGGCGAGTTCGCGGTAATGTTTAACAAGGATCCCCCCGGCCGCCTCCATGAGATCGCCTCCCCAGCAACGGAACGAGGCATCGGCATCGAGTTTGCCTAGTTCACGCATCAGCCCCGAGGCGTGCAGGTCGCCCGAAGCTTCGCCGGCTATGATATAATACTTCATCGGGAATCTTATCAGTTTTTCAGCCCATCAGCCCTCACGAGCTGATCAGTATAAAATAAGCGATCACATATATGAAAGTGACAAGCAGCAGTCCCCTTCCGGTGTCGTCGAACTTTTTTGAAACAAAGTAATACCTTATCAGGAACAGGTTGGGGATGGGGCTGAGCAGCAGGAGCAGGCGCTGGTCGAAGCCGGGAAAATGGCTTTGCATATCGATCAGCAGGATCACCACTACATAGAGTATGGCATATACCGCCATGGGAGCCAATATGCCGGACAGCACACCAAACCATACCGAATTCCTTTTAGTCATTGAAACCAATTTTATGAAAATATTCCATCGCATGGTGTGCGGTAAAGTCGTGATGCACCGGAACCACCGAAACATAATTGTTGCGAAGCGCCCATTCGTCGGTTTCCTCACCCTGGTCGAGCAGTTCGAACCTGCCTGTAAGCCAGTAATAGTCGCGATTTGCCGGATCTTTCCGTTCATCGAACTCTTCCACCCATCGGGAATTGGCCTGCCTGCATACCCGCACACCCCTGATGCCGGCACCGTTCACTGCCGGGATGTTCACATTGAGACAGGTCTGTGCAGGCAGTCCCTTTTGCAGCACTTGTTGCGCGATACGGAGCACATATTGATCAACATGGGTCAGGTCGGGATGATGGCTGTAATCGCAGATCGAAAAGCCGATGGCGGGGATCCCCGAAATGCTGCTTTCGAGCACAGCGGCCATGGTGCCCGAGTATACAATATTGACAGCGGCATTGGAGCCGTGATTGATTCCCGACACCAGCAGGTCGGGTTTTCTCTTCATAACCACCTGTTCGCCCAGCTTCACGCAGTCGACCGGCGTGCCCCTGCAGCTCCATATTTCCAAACCCTCCTCCCCGGATCGCCTGCGCAGCCGCAAGGGATGCCTGACCGTGATGGCGTGGCCCATGCCCGACATGGGTTCTTCGGGCGCTACCACGGTAACACGGCCCAGCCTTCGCATCAGCGCTGTCAGCTTCAGGATGCCGGGCGCCTCAAAGCCATCATCATTGGTTACCAGTATGTGCGTTTCTTTCATAGATATGGATCATCAAACAATCATTCATTCATGCCATTTTTCCGATAACTCCCGCATTCAATCATTACATGTGCTCATGTTTGCCGCCATCCGGAAGTTTCACCAGTAAAATTACTAAAACTTACGCAATTCTTCGTAAAGCTTTTGCAGGGGCAGTCCCATCACATTATAGAACGAGCCTTCGATACGCTCCACGCCGGTATATCCGATCCATTCCTGAATGCCGTATGCACCGGCTTTGTCAAAGGGTTTATAATGATCAACGTAATGACGGATCTCATCCATATGCAGCTTTTTGAAAAATACATCCGTAGCGGCAGTAAAGGACACATTTCTTTGGATGCTCCTCAGGGTGACGCCCGTGATCACCCGGTGTTTTTTACCCGAGAGTTCCATCAGCATGGCTACGGCCGCTGCGGGGGCCGAAGGTTTTCCCAGCAGGCGGTTGTCCAGGCAAACCACTGTATCGGCAGTGATCAGGAGCACCCGCTCATCCATCAGGATATCATCAAAAGCCAAAGCTTTTCGTTCACTCAGCAACAGGGCTGCCGCTTCGGCGATCATTCCCTGGGGAGCATCCTCATTTACCGGACGCACCATCACCTCAAAAGGGATGCCAAGGCCGGCCAGCAATTCTTTCCTTCTCGGCGAAGCCGAAGCCAGGATGATACGATATGGATCAAGATTTTTTAATAACATATTACTTATATGAGGCAGAGTAATTGCATCGACAAAATACCTGCCAGCATGATCACCTTGGCCGTACCGGCGGCAAGGCCGTAATCGCTGTTCCGGCCATGGCGGGCAAGCAGGAAAAGCAGGTAGGCCATCAGCGGTTGCAGTACCAGCATGCCATACCAGAACAGCAGCATCAGCCCCCGCGAGAACAAGAACCATTGTGCGAAAGCCAACAGCACCATGCTGAGAAACACCAGCATAGCCGTGAGCAGCCGGGCCGCCGCCACACCCCATACGATGGGCAGGGTTCGGTAACCCGAAGCCGTATCGCCTTTGAGGTCCTGCATGTCCTTCAGCATCTCCCTGATCATGCTCAGCAAAAAGGCAAAGAGGAAATAAGCCCACACATAGCGGCTGATGCCCCCCAATTGTTTTATCGTTTCAACAAACTCAGCCGGATCGGCCAGCAGGCTTACAAAGTTGAACAGCCATACCACCAATACGACCATTGCCGTGATCACCGCGATGATGAGGTTTCCCCACAACAGCATACGTTGGTACCTCGAGGAATAGAACCAAAGCAGGCCGGCTATGGCCGGGAAGATCAGTCCGAGCTGAAATGACCCGGCGCGACTGGCAAGGTAAAAGCCAAGGGCAACGGCAACACCGTTAATGACATAATAGGTGCGAAGGGCCTTCCGCACAGAGATCCTGCCATCGAGCATATTTTTCCCCGCCTTGTTCTTCCGGTCGGTATTTACATCATAATGGTCGTTGATGATATAGCCGCCGGCCGCGATCAGCACTGTGGCAGTCACGAGCAGGGCAAAAAGCAGGTGTCCCATAGGCAGGTCAGCACCGGCCGGCATACGCGGAGCGATCACACAATATGCAAGCAGGTACTGCGTGAGGATGATCATCAGCAGGTTGGGCCAGCGAAGCAGGCGCAACCAGTTGATAAAAACACTTCCCTTACCATTTAAATGCATCATCGTTCATCCATTTATGCTGTATTTTCATCACCTGTTCAATGATATCCCTGACACAGCCCCTGCCGCCCTCATAATGGGATATATACCTGGATATCGCCTTGATCTCCTCGGCTGCATCCGCCGGGCAGGCAGGCACGGCTGCCATTTGCATGGCATTATAATCGGGGATGTCGTCGCCCATATAAACCACCTCCGATGCCTGTATGTTCTTCACGGAAAGGTATTGTTCAAATACTTCCAGCTTATGCTCCACACCCAGGTATATATCGGTAATGCCAAGGGATTCAAGCCGGCGGTACATCGAAGGCGATTTGCCGCCCGAGATCACGGCCACATGGTAACCCTTTTTCACGGCAAGCTGCAGGGCATAGCCATCCCGCACATTGGCCGTTCGAAGCGGCTCTCCTTCTTCGGTGAGCACAACAATGCCCATAGTGAGCACCCCGTCGTAATCGAAAACAAAGGTGGTAATGCCGCTGAGAAGTTCTTTATAATTCGTCATGATGGTGTTCAGGATTCGTCAAGAATGTTATTTGTTATATCCCGGTAAATCTCAAGGATGCCCGGATGCCTGGCCAGGATGTCGAGGTGTTTTTCTATGATCTTCATGTCGCGCCGGTATGCCGGACCCGTTTGGGAGCCGGCGGGGCCGATCTCGGTGGCCTTTTTAGCCGTTTCACGGATGAGCGGCACCAGCAGACTGAAATCAAGGCCGTACTCCTCGAGGATGCGGCGGGCAATGTCATACATGCGGTTGGTGAAATTACAGGCAAAGACTGCAGCAATGTGCAGGGCCTGCCGCTGCCCGGAATCGGCCAGGCCAACCCTGTGGCTGAGCTTGCCGGCCAGACCGAGGAGCAGATCCTCACTTTCAGGATTGCAGGCCTCGATCAGAAATGGCACCTCCTGCAGGTCCATATCACGTTTACGGCTAAATGTCTGCAGGGGGTATAGCACGCCTGTATTGGAAGAAAAGGGCGACAGGATGTTGAGCGGAAGAGAGCCCGAAGTGTGCACCAGCAATTCATCCGTAAGGCCCAGTACCGGAAGGATGCCCTCGATGATATTATCGGGGAGTGCCATAATATACAGGTCGCAGCGCTTACGGACCGCTTGCATCTCAGTAGTATGTCCGGTACCGAGTTCGGATGCCAGGGCTTTCACGGCCTGCTCACGCCAACCCGCCACCTGGCAGATTCTGAAACCTGCCCGGCTGAGCGCCCTGCCAAGGTGGGTGCCTACATTTCCGGCACCGATGATCACAATATCCCTGATGGCTTTTTCCATATGATGTCCCGGCCTGCGAAAATACGAATTAAATACAAAATCCGGACCTTGTTTTCGGCCCCGCCGTATCACTGTCTTTATTAATAACAACAAAATGTTTATAATATTAAACAAATCTTTAAACATTTACCGGTACAAGTTGTTATTTTTGATGAATACAGCTACACATGACAAACCAATATTCCATTAAGGACCTTGAACGGATCAGCGGCATTAAGGCCCATACCATCAGGATCTGGGAAAAACGCTATAATATTGTCATGCCGGAACGCACCGAAACGAACATCCGTTATTACAGCGATGCCGATCTGAAGCGTATCCTCAATGTTTCCGTACTGATCAATAATGGATTTAAGATCTCACGTATTGCCGGGCTCAGCGACCAGCAATTATGCGAAAAGATCGTTGAGCTGAACAATATGCATTCGCCGGAACACAGCGGGCATATCGAAAGTCTCATCCTGGCCATGATCGAGCTGGATGAGGTGAAATTTGAAAAGGTGCTGAATAACTCCATCATCAAGATCGGCTTTGAAGAAACCCTCTTCAGGGTCATTTACCCGCTGCTGAGCAAGATAGGCACGCTGTGGCAGACCGGCTCCGTCACCCCTTCGCAGGAGCATTTTCTTTCGAACCTTGTCCGGCAGAAACTTTTTACCGCCATCGACAGCCTCCCGCTTGAAAAGCGTGAGGGATACAAAACCTTCCTGCTTGTGTTACCGCAGTGGGAATTGCACGACATCGGGCTGTTGGTATACCATTACCTGATCAGGAAACGCGGACATAAAAGCATTTTTCTGGGACAGGGGGTACCGCTCGAAGATATTGCTTCCATCAAGGCGCACAGTCAACCCGATGTGATCATAACATCTTTTTCGGCCGGTGCCGAAGAAGAGGATATCACAAACTACCTGCATGCGTTGTCAGAGCAATTCAGGGATACGCCCATCTATATTTCCGGTATCCAGGCAGAAAGGATCAGCGGCCGGCTTCCGGCGGTCATAAAAAAGTTCAGTTCCTCCATCGAGTTCAGGGATAAGGTACTGAACCAGTACGAATAATACCCGACATCCCCTCTCTCCCCCTCCTCCCCTCCTCCTCCTGGATTTCGATCCTCGACCATACCCTCCTGTAAAAGAAAGGCCCTGATCCGTACACGCATACACGGGCATTTTCCTGGCTCAGAAATCCACTTCCTGTTTAACTTTTTCGATGTTTTTTAACATTTATTTAATTTTTATTTTATTTAGGTACATTTTTACCTTTATTTTTATATACTGATTTTCAATACATTATTATTTTTATTTAGATTTATTTTAATTTATATCAAAATAAACTTGACTTTGTATTCTTTTATTGTTTAACTTTGCACCATCGATATTAAACAAAAACCTAAAACAATGACAAACGTAGAATTCAACTTTCAACTGACCAGCCTGCAACAGCAGCTCGAATATTTTGCCCGTAAACTTACCAACAACGACGATGATGCCATGGACCTCCTGCAGGAAACTTATCTGAAGGCATTGGTATATAGAGATAAATTCGTGGATAAGACCAACCTCAAGGCATGGCTTTTCACCATCATGAAGAACATCTTCATCAATAATTACAGGCGGAACATGCGTTCGAGGACCATCATCGACACCACCGACAATCTATACCACATAAACAGTTCTGACAACATTTCGGAGGTTATGCCCGATTCGGAGATCTACGAAAAGGAGATACAGGAAGAGATCAATGCCCTGAGCGACGAGCAGCGCATCCCCTTCGAAATGCACACACAGGGATTCAAGTACAAGGAAATTGCCGAAGAGCTCGATATTTCGATCGGAACGGTAAAAAGCAGGATATTCTTTACGCGGAAAAGACTGATGGAAAACCTTCAGGACTTTGAAAACTAATCACAGCTTTACTTTTAACAATAGTCAAAACAGCTCAGCCGGGACCATGTGGTTCCGGCTTTTTTATTTCTCTTCTAAAAGCTTGTCAGGGATAAACCCGGCTGCTTGTTTAAAAGGCTGCTCAGAATCCGGCAGGCAATATAGCCTGAAAAAAAAACAGCTGTAAATTATTCAAAGGTGAATGACAACTGCCATACCTTGGAATTGATCTTTTCAATGCCGCCGGTATAGATATTTCCCTCGCGTACAGTAAGGTCGAAAAGGCCGTACGACATTTTGATCTCGATACCGAACTTGAACCAGGCATTGTAGAATTCAACCCCTACCCCTACCTCGGCGGCAACATCATGTTTCTGCAACTTGACAAGGGTTTCATTCTGTTTATTCTTCTTGTCGGCACGGGTGGCGGCCAGGTCGAGCACGTATTTGCCGCCAGCCAGGACATAGGCACCAAAATTATGGACACGTTTGGAGCGGTAACGAACAGAGAGCGGGACATCAATATGGGCAGAAGTAACATTCTTCCTGATATACACATATGACGGTGTACCCTCATCCCAGGCAAGCATGGAATAATCAAGATACCGCTCGCCAAAGGCGAGAGATGGGATCAGCCTGAGGTCAAAGTATTTACCCAGGCGGAGGTTCCCCACAATGCCGACAGTAAACCCATATGTGGGCTCTGAACCCACCCGCAGCAATTGCAGGGAGTCGGCGTAAATGTCGGGCGATTGCAAGGAATCATAGGCTACATTCTGAAAGCCATCGGCCATCTTGATCGTAAAATGCATCTCGTTCAATGCCAGGATAAACCCAAAATGGTAAGGGGAATTATTGTAATTGGGCAGGTTCATCACGCCCCTTTTTTGGGCGTGTGCCATCAGTGGCAGGAGCATCATTGCCGCCATCAGGATTATGCCTGTGTGTAATGTCCGTTTCAAGGATTAAGGATTTTACTCTAACTAACGGTCAATATTAAGGAATATTTCCGAAACGAATAATTTTAGGATCATTGCGGGGCAGATGTGACTTTACAACTTCTCCAGTTCTTCCGCGAACCTTTTCCGCTCGACCGGCACCACGCCGATCTTTTCGCATACGATACCTCCGGCAAGGTTCGACACTTCGGCAATGGTCCTCAGGGGCAGTTTGCAGGCCACACAGAGGGATGCCACGCTGATCACCGTATCGCCGGCCCCCGAAACATCCGCAATATTGCGTACATGGGCCGGCAGCAGATGATTCTCGGAACTTCCGGGCCTGCCGGATGATATAAAGACACCCTTGTCGGAGAGGGTGATCATGGCAATGTCCATGCCAATCCGCTCATGCAGCAGCCGCACGGTCTCCTGCAGGACTTCCGCGTTCGGTTCCGCAAATTCAACCTTAAGCCCTTCTTTCAGCTCCTTCAGATTAGGCTTGAACAGGGTGACCCCCCTGTAGAGGTCGAAATGTTTCTTTTTCGGATCAACCACCACGGGTATACCCTTTTCGCGGGCTTTGGCGATCAGGGTGCCGATCACTCCCGGGGTGAGTATGCCCTTGTCATAATCCTGTATGACCATCACATCCACGTTTTCATTGTCGATGAGCCCTGTGCTGAGTTCCAAAAACTTTTCTTCATCTTCACGGCTGAGGTCATGCCGCACCTCTTCGTCGACCCTGAGCAGGTGTGTATTGTTTCCGATGATGCGGAATTTCGTGGTGGTGATGCGGTCGTGGCTCCGGTAGACGTATGATGTTGACATCTCTTCCTGTTCCATGATCTTCAGGAAAACATCGCCTTTCATCTCCGAGCCGATCACGGAGCAAAGGATAGGTGTTGCGCCCAGCGACTTAATATTCAGTGCTACGTTGGCGGCCCCGCCCAGTCGCTCTTCGCGGTGGCTCACATCCACCACCGGCACGGGGGCTTCGGGTGAAATGCGGTCGACCACACCCCAGAGGTATGAGTCGACCATTACATCACCCACGATCATCACCCTTTTATTCAAAAATGAATCGATAATTCCGGAGTATCTCGCCATTCTTTTATTAATATATAATTGTGGTTTCTTGTTTTTATATTTCGAAATACCTGCCTTATTGCATTTTATTCAAGTTCCGCGAGTGCTTCGCTGATCCTGGCCATGGCTGTAATGAGTAATTTGTTGGAGGTGGCATAGGAGATCCGGAGGCAATTCGGATTTCCGAAGGCATCGCCGGGCACCAGTGCCACATGGGCATGATTGAGCAGGTACATGCAAAGGTCGGACGCATTGTTGATCTTCTGATCACCGAAGCTTTTCCCGAAATAGGCACTTATGTTCGGGAAGAAATAGAATGCTCCCTGCGGCAGGTTGTTCCTGAAGCCGGGGATTTCCTGCAGCAGGCCATATACCAGGTCGCGGCGATCCCTGAATGTATCCACCATCTCCCTGATCCCGGCATTTTCTGACGGGTTGCACTGCATGGCTTCGAGGGCGGCATACTGGCTGATGGAGCATGTTGCCGAGGTCATCTGCCCCTGCAGCTTATCGCAGGCACGGGCAATCACCGCCGGGGCGGCCAGGTAA
Source organism: uncultured Bacteroidales bacterium (assembly GCA_964404735.1). Taxonomy (GTDB): domain Bacteria; phylum Bacteroidota; class Bacteroidia; order Bacteroidales; family B18-G4; genus B18-G4. Next base: position 42,479 of record CAYOLA010000046.1, on the reverse strand, counting down.
CCCACCCGCCAGCCCGTCATGGCAAAACCTTTGGACACGCCGTTGATGGTCACCACACGTTCTTTGATCGCATCAAAACCGGCCAGGCTCACATGTTCCCCCTCAAAGCGGATCAACTCATAAATCTCATCCGATATCACATATACATGCGGGTTGGCGGCAATAACGCCGGCAATGGCACTGAGTTCCTCATGCGAATACACCGACCCTGTAGGGTTGCACGGGCTGCTGTATATCAACACTTTTGTCCTTGGGCTGATGGCTGCCTGCAACTGCCCGGCCGTAAATTTGAAATCATGGTCGATGGTGGCCTGTATCACAACCGGCACACCGCCGGCCAGCTTCACGATCTCGTTGTACGACACCCAGTAGGGTGCCGGCACGATCACTTCGTCGCCCGGGTTCACCAGGCAAAGCATGGCATTGGCAATGGAGTGCTTGGCACCGCCCGACACCACGATCTGTTCCGGGGCATATTCAAGCCCGTTATCGCGCTTCAGCTTGTCGGCGATGGCACGGCGCAGTTCGGGATAGCCCGAAACAGGAGGATAATGGGTTTTATTGCGGGCAATGGCCGAGACAGCGGCCTGTTTTATAAATTCGGGGGTATTGAAATCGGGCTCGCCGATGCTGAGATTGATCACGTCGTGCCCCAAAGCCTTCAACTCACGGCTTTTCCTTGTCATGGCAAGGGTTTCCGATTCCGAAAGTTGGTTTATTCTGTCTGACAAAATTTCCATATCGATGCCATTAAAATAAAAAAGAAAAGCAAAGGTACTAATTTCCGCTACATAAGAAAGCGGGGCTGGATTTTTGCCCTTATATTTGCATTTTAACTTCACCAAGCCAAAAGTCGCGCCATGAACGAGTTTCTTGAAATACTGAAATACATCCTTCCTTCGCTGGTGGTGTTTGCCGCCGCTTACTATGTGATCAGGGTTTTTCTCGACCATGAGATCAAAGAACTTAAACAGACCGGCAAAGATGACACCCGCCGTGCATCCCTTCCCCTGCGTTTCCAGGCGTATGAGCGGATTGTGCTGTTCCTGGAGCGGATCAACCCCGAAAACCTGGTTCTGCGGGTGAGCGAAGCCGGCATGGAAAAGGATCTGCTTCACAGCAGGCTTTTAGGCGTTGTGCGCGAAGAATACGAGCATAACCTGGCCATGCAGATCTACATGTCGGACAAGGCATGGGAACTGGTCAAGAGGGCCAAGGAAGAAGTGCTCAGCGATATCAACGCCGCTGCCGCGATGATGGGTGATAAGAACAGCGCCGCCGACCTCGGCAGCAAGATCATCAGCCTGCACCTCGAAAAGAAGGCAGCCGCACACGATACAGCGCTAAAGGTTATCAAGGAAGAGATCAAAGAGATCTTCTGATAAACAGCCATGCCTCCGGCCCACTCATTCCTCCAGGTCGGCCTGAAACCTGAACCCAAGCCGTTTTCCCGTTTTCATGCGCATGCTGTCGAGGGTCGTGAGAAACTCCATGGCGCTCACCTCCTTCACCTGGTCGTAAGGCGGGGTGAGCAGATCAAAGTTAATGGTGTACATGATGGCCTGTTCAATGATGCCGCATACCTTCTCGTGGTCGAGGGTGCTGTCGACGAAATTATTGGGCAGCAGCCTGAGTTCCTTTTTCCCGTCGATGTAAAAATGCTGCTCCCTGTTGATAAAAACCCGCCCGATGAGGTATCCCACATCGTTGAAGCGGCGGTAACGGAACGAATCGCGCAGAAAATTGAAGATGTTGATCACCCCGCAAAATGAGCGGGTGGGATCGTCCTTCACATAGGAAGTCTTATGAACGATATGGTCGCGCGGAAATTCAAACACATTGGTATGCATCATAAACACCAGCACATCGCCGGCAAACTTCAGCTGCATCTCAAACTCACTTTTTTCATTGAATTCCACCGGTATCTCAATCTCCTTGTCGAGACCGGCCTTTTCATATTCATCGGCCAGTTCGCGCAGAACATCCTTAAAAAGTAAAAAGCTTTGGTGGGTTTGCTGAAACACCTTTTGCTTCAGGGTTCCTTTTTCCACCAGGCTGGCAAACAGCTTGTTTCTTTTTTCCGATTGGGTCATCATAAAACTATTAAGCCGTAAAGTTAAGGATTATATCGCTTGGGGCCCCACCAGGCAGCCGGAAGGGGCCATAATTTTATTCACGACAAAAATGAAGCCCCGAAGACAAATTTTTTTTGCCGGATTCAAAAAAACAATTATTTTTGCAGTCCGAAAATCAAGGCCCCGTTCGTCTAGTCAGGCCCAGGACGCCAGGTTTTCATCCTGGTAACAGGGGTTCGAATCCCCTACGGGGTACATAATCAACCCAATACGCTCCCAGTTATGGGAGCTTTTTTTTTGCACACATAGGATTGAAGGAATGGGTAGATAAGTGAGACCGTATTTTCATGAGCGAAGCGAAATGCCGTGTCAGCCCCACAAAAACGACAATAAACAACCCCCTGTCATCCTGAAGGAGCGCAGCAACTGAAAGACTCCCAGGCAGCTTTCCTTCAAGCCATTAAACACCCCCCGCCGGCCTTACACAACAAAGTATTTCGCCTTATCCGCTTTACCAATGCCGGGCAGGATCAAAAACAGCTTGTTGATTTGATGGCAAGATGGTGCGGTATTCGATTTCTGAAATAGGTTGAAAGCCAGTCGAAATCATCAGGTGAATGTTCCGCAACTCCTGCCCTGAATTATTTGTATTCTGCAAGCATTCTCCGGGCGTCTTCCAGGAAATAAACATTCCATGGGTATGGATTACCGGCCTTGTGAGGATCTTGTAGCAGCACCCACTCCAGGTCGGCTTTGAATTTTTCGTCATCGCCAATCAGTTTATACAGGTATTTGGCCCTGCCCCAACGGTTAACCAGATATTCGGGGCCTGTCTCAACAGCGGTGGCAAATTCATTTGCGGATCGTTCCTTACTGCCGCCAAATCTTTCAGGTATGGCGATATAGTATAGTCCGCGGGCAAAGTAATTCCCTCCTCCGGCCCAGGTGCTGTCAAGTTCATCAATGCGCTCAATCATTTTATTGTTTTGGATAACGATTCGTGTGTTCATGAGCCTTCCAAGTCCTCCGAGCACTTCGCTGAAATAATAAAAGCGGGCGGTATACCAGTATCCCATTGCATCGATTTCATTTTTTGTGAGCAGGTTCAGTGCTTCGGTTACCTGATCGCCCTTGCGGGTTGCTTCCTGAAAGGCAGGGTTGGTGCACATCGCTTTTTCACAATACAATACGGCCATTTTATAATGGTACTTTTTGTCTTTGCGCTTTTCCGCATACGCGGCTCCCAGCAGCATATGATAATTCCCGATTTTCCACAATGCAAAGTAATTCGCAGGGTCGGCCTTTTCCACTTTCCTGTAAGCCTCAATCAGATCGATAACATCATTCTTTGTTCCTGCACGGGACTCAATCTCACGGGCTTTTTCAATCAGCATTTGCACATCCTTATCGCCGGATTCATCCGTCAAAAGGGCCTTATACCCGGGTTTAAAAGTGGTGCAGGAAGCCAGCATGATCAGCACGACGATGCCGGTAAAGGATTTGTTTAATAAAAATATTGTTCTCATGGCTCAGATTTATTTTTTTAAAATACCTTGCTTATTGCCTGATGTCGTAACCCAAATCTTTCCTGTTTTTCCTGAATACTTCCTGGTCATTTATGTCGACAGGCATTCCGTGGAATAAGGCAGTATAAAACTTTCGGATATTCATGCTCTTATCAGCCATTTTCCCGATAAAGTAAGTATGGGTGCTTCCTGTCGGGAAACGGAACCCCACTGCCCGGGTAAATTGAATATATTCGGCATTACCGGCCAGGGGTTGTTTGACCTTTTCTCCAAGTTGCTTGCCATCGCTGGTGAAAATCCTCACCCCCTTGAGGTTGAAATCCTGTTTATTGCTTATAATATATATTCTCTTTTGAATATTCAGTTTTTCGACCCATGACGGGTGGCCATCCTGGTTCACGGCCGCCGCATTGATGATTAGATTATCGAAGAGTCTTTCAGTATTATTGGGAACGGACTTTTGTTTAATCATGTTTTCAAGATAGGCATTGCCCAGACTATGAATAAATAAAGACAGGTGCCGGTCATCATTAAAAGCAGGATAATGATCCTTAAATTCTTTTATCCGGCACAAAAGCTCTCTAAAATGGTCAAGGGATCTGATCAGGTTTTGACGGGAATTTTTAAAGTTTTTTACGCCCCCCAACTCAGGATCCCTGGATGGCCAGCAGAACACCATCACATTGATTCCGTGCAGGTATTGTATGTCAAAAGCCCGCATAACGGCCTGTTCATAGGTCTTGCTATCGCCATGGATGAACAACAGCCAGTCATCCTTGCTTTGGTAAACCCGGTCGAAAAACGCTTCGCGCTCACAGATCCTGGAAACCAGAGAATCATCGAAGAATGTGGCTTCTATGAAAAGGAGTTCTTTTCCTTCCTTTACCTGGTTTGTAAAATGCAGTTCCCCGTTTTGCAAGGAATATTGGCGATTGTTTATTACCAGAACTTTACTGCCAGATGGAAGGAGTTCACTATATACAGACTCCACTTTCTGAGCCTGGCCGATCAGGCCGGTGAGCAGAAGGAGGCTGAAAAAGATTGCGTTGAACCATGCGGTTGAACGGCAAAAATATATGTTCATGACTGATTGTTCGAATATCCAAATATACAGAATATGTAACACAAATCAAAAAAATGATCCGGAGCAGGCTGTTTTACCAACCGTCACCCGCATCAATAAATACCCTGCATGGCCGTAACAACCTATTCCCTATCTTTGCAAAGCGGATAACACTATGGGCAACGCCATAAAAATAAAGAACCGTCGCGCCAGCTTTGAATACTACCTGGTAGAAAAGCTGGTGGCAGGCATACAATTGACCGGTACGGAGATCAAATCCATCCGTGCAGGGAAGGTAAGCCTGTCCGATGCCTATTGCCTGTTCTCCGACGGTGAATTGTACGTAAAGGAGATGCACATCGCCGAATATGCCATGGGCACCCATTACAACCATGAGCCAAAGCGCGACCGGAAACTACTGCTCACCAAACGCGAGTTGAGAAAACTGGAATACAAAAGCCGCGAAAAAGGTTTTACCATCATCCCTACCCTGCTTTTTATAAACGAAAAAGGACTGGCAAAGCTCGAAATTGCGCTGGCCAGGGGGAAACACCATTATGACAAACGTGATACTTTAAAAAAGAAAGACATCCAGCGTGAAATTGACCGTGATGCCCGTTTTTAACGGAAACCGGGAACATTATTTTTCATTATTTGTTAAAAATAATATGAATTCACTTAGCCAGCCCGAACAGGCAAAAACAGGAATGCGAAAAATAACAGCTTCGATTATGATCAGACATTTTTTCACAGGCTTATTCCTGACCTTTATCACATCCACCGCCTATACACAGGAAACGATCAGGTGGTACAGCTTTGAGGAAGCTGTAGCGCTTACAACCCTGGAACCCCGGCATATCTTTGTTGATGTTTACACCGATTGGTGCGGCTGGTGCAAAAAGATGGATAAATCAACTTTTTCCGATCCCGTCGTAGCCGCCGTTATGAATGAGTATTTTTATGCGGTCAAGTTCGATGCCGAACAAAAAGACACACTCATGTTCATGGGCAGGGCGTTTGTGAATGCCGAACCCGAAGGCCGGCGTTCATCCCACCAGCTTGCCCAGGCACTTCTGAAAGGGAAGATGTCGTATCCTTCCTTTGTCTTTCTGAACGAAAAAATGGAATGGCTCAGTTCGGTAGCCGGTTACCGTAAGGCAGATGAAATGGAAAAGATGCTTAGCTTTTTCGGAGAAGGCATCTACAAGGCCAAAACCTGGGAGCAGTTTCAGGCTGCCTTTGTAAGCCGGAACGCCGCAGACCAATAGGCCTGGCGCCTAAAAAAAGAAAACCTGAAATGCCCCGGTCAATCAAAGGCCCGGCACGAAGGCTGTTAAAATTTGTTAAAACAGGTCGCTGAGATTTTCAGTTTTTTTACATTTTTGCTTTTTTTGCAATAAAAAAACAAACCAATGGATATTCAAGTTCAAAACCTTACCAAGATTTACGGAAACCAGCGGGCTGTTGACGATATCAGCTTTATGGTCCGCACCGGCGAAGTACTTGGTTTCCTGGGGCCGAACGGAGCCGGAAAAACCACCACTTTAAAGGCGATCGCCACCTTCCTGGTCCCCGACAGGGGAAAGATCAGCCTTGGCCAGTACGACACTGCCGGACATGCCAAAGAAGTGAAGAAACACATTGGTTACATGCCCGAGAACAATCCGCTGTACGGTGACATGCCCGTGATCGATTACCTGCATTTTACTGCCGCGATACAGGGTGTTCCCAAAAAAATGATCAGGGAAAGGATCGGAGAGATGATCAGGGTTTGTGGGCTTGAAGACGAAAAGCATAAAAACATCAACGAGCTCTCGAAAGGCTATCAGCAAAGGGTTGGCCTGGCGCAGGCGCTGATCCACGATCCGGCGGTACTGATCCTCGACGAGCCCACTTCAGGCCTCGACCCGAACCAGATCATCGAGATCAGGGAACTCATCCGCAAGATCGGGAAAGCCAAAACAGTCATACTCAGCTCACATATCCTGGCTGAGGTGGAAGCCACCTGCGACCGCATCATGATCATCAACAAAGGCAGGATCGTGGCCGACGGCACAGCCGGAGAACTGCGGAAGCAGGCACAGGGAAAAGAGATCCTGCAGGTGACCATAGAAGACGGCACCCCCGACGAGGTCTTCGGCAAACTGCAGGGGCTTGACACCATCAACACCGTCGACTTTATCCGGAACAAAACCAATTCATTCGAAATACAAAGCAAAAACGATGTTTCCTCCAGGCGCGGCATCTTTGGCCTGTGCAGGGAAAACAACTGGGTACTGACCGAAATGTCGGTTACCGAAACAAAACTCGAAGACATATTCCGTGAACTGACAATGAATTAAGAATAAAAGCCTGAAGGCCATAAAGCAAATTCATTATGAAAAACATATGTATCATTGCAAAACGTGAGTTTTCATCCTTTTTCAATTCCCTGACCGCCTATATCATGCTGATCCTCTTCCTGGGCATCAGCGGCCTGTTTACCTGGTTTATCGGCAGGGACATATTTTTTATCAAAGAAGCCAGCCTGCAGGTATTTTTCAGCATCGCTTACTGGACGCTTTTCTTCTTTATCCCTGCCATCACCATGCGGCTGATCGCAGAAGAAAAAAAGAGCGGCACCATTGAGTTGTTGCTGACCAAGCCCGTCAGCGACTGGCAGGTTGTTTTGGGAAAATTCTCGGCCACCCTGGGCCTGGTGCTTGTAGCCCTTCTGCTCACACTTCCTTATTATATCACGCTGAGCCTGATCGGGCCCATCGACCATGGTGCCACCTTAACGGCTTACCTGGGGCTGATACTGATGAGCGCGGCCTATATCAGCATCGGGCTTTTCGCCAGCAGCCTGACCCCGAACCAGATCATCGGCTTCCTGCTGGCCCTGACCATCGGGATCTTTTTCCAGATCCTTTTCAGCATCTTTTCGGGCCTGATGTCGGGCTTCTTCAGCGAACTCTTTCATTACCTCAACCTGAGCACACATTTCGAATCCATATCCAGGGGCGTTCTCGATTCCAAGAACATCATCTTCTTCCTGTCGATCATCTTTTTTGGCATGGTGCTCACCGAGTCAAACCTGGCAAAAAGCAGGCTGTGATCAATTCAGAAAAACAAAAACTTATCATGATGAAAACAAGGCAAAACATCAATCTGAAAATACTTATTATCCTGGCCATCGTGGTGCTTGTCAACATCATTTCGATGAATTTCTTTTTCAGGATCGACCTCACCGACGACGGTCGCTATTCGCTGAGCAAGGCAACAAAGAACATTTTACGAAACCTCGACAAACCCGTGACGATCACCGCCTATTTCACGAAGGATGTGCCCGCCTACCTGCTGATCACCCGGCAGGAATTCAAGGATATGCTGGTTGAATTTGAGAATATCTCGGGAGGTAAGGTTGTATATGAATTCCTTGATCCGAACACCGACCCGGAGATCGAACAAAAGGCAAACCAGGACAACATACGTCCGGTGCTGATCAGCGACCGTGAAAAAGACCAGATCACCCAGAAAAAAATATACGTGGGTGCCGTCATACAGATGGGCGGAGAAAAAAGTGTTATTCCGATCGTCCAGCCCGGATCATCGATGGAATACGACCTGGCTTCGACCATCAAGAAACTTTCGGTAACCGAAAAGCCGAAAGTTGCATTGCTGCAGGGGCACGGAGAGCCATCGCCCGGGGCCATCATGCAGGCCATGCAACAGATGAGCGTATTATATGATGTAATACCCGTAACCTTTGACGATTCCCTCCTGCTGGCAGGTGAATATGAAACACTTGCCATCATTGCGCCTTCCGACACCCTGCCTGCGGAAGGGCTGAACCTTCTCGACGAATACCTCGCCGGCGGAGGCAACCTCTTTATCGCCATGAACCGTGTTGACGGTGACCTGCAGCAGGGAAACGGCTTTGCAGTTGGCAACGGGCTGGAAACATGGCTGGCCGGTAAAGGGATCATCATCGAAGAATCCTTCGTGGTTGACCAGAACTGCAGCATGATCGGCGTTCGCCAGCAGCAGGCAGGTTTTACCATGACCTCCAACATGCCTTTCCCCTATCTGCCAAACATCAGTACTTTTGCAAAGCATCCGGTCACCAAGGGACTTGAAACGGTGATCTTTCCCTTTGTGAGCCCGATAGAATACACCGGCGATACCACTGTGCGCTTTACCCCCCTGGCCATGTCATCCAAACGTTCAGGCACGGAAGCGGCCCCCTTGGTATTCAATATAAACAAGAAGTGGAACGAATCTGATTTCAGCAGGCCGGGACAGGTGGTTGCCGCTGCTTTCGAAGGACCGCTGTCAGGCGATTTTCATTCAAGGATGATCCTGATCGCCAACGGGACCTTTGCCATCAATGGCGAAGGGCAGCGTCCGCAGCAACTGCAACCCGACAATGTAAACCTGCTGGCTAACAGCATCGACTGGCTGAGCGATGAAACAGGCCTGATCGAACTCAGGACAAAAGAGATCACGGCCAGGCCCATCGACCAGCTTACCGACAGCAAAAAAGCCTTTATCCGTTGGCTCAACTACCTGCTTCCGCTGGCATTGAGTATCCTGATCGGGATCATCTGGTACCAGCGAAACAGGATCATCCGTAAAAAAAGAATGGAGGAAAACTATGTTTAAAAAAGTCAATATTACCGTACTGCTCATTGTGCTGATTGCACTACTGGGTGTATACCTGGTCATTAAATACACCGGGAGCGATGACAGGACCTTCAGGTCGATCGTGCTGGAATTTGATCCGGAAGCCATCACGGAAATGCATGTAAATGATTACCCGGAAGGGAAGGAACTGAAAATTATTCTCGACGAAGGAACGTGGAGGATCCATCATGGCGACGCGGTTCTTCTGGCCGACCCCGACCTTATGAGGAACACCCTGGCCATGCTCAGCCGGATGAATACCGAAAGTGTGGCCGCCACTGGCAAAGGGCAGTGGGAAGAATACAAGGTAGACCAGCAGCAGGCCATCAGGGTAATCCTGTATGAAGGGGAGAAGGAAGCCGGCGATCTTTACATCGGCAAATTTGATTTCAAGCAGTTGCCGGCGTCAGCTCCCGGCCGGCAGCCGGAAACCACCATGACCTCTTACGTGCGGCCGGCAGACGAAAAAAAGGTATATGCCGTGCGTGGATTGCTGCGCAGTAATTTCCAGGGCGGCGCGAAAACCTTCAGGAACAGAATACTATTCGATACCGACAAGCATACCAATATTAGCAAAGTAAGCCTTTCCGGCCCCGAAAGCAGTTTTGTCCTGCAACAGGGACCGGCAGGATGGACCATCGACGGACTGCCGGCCGATTCGGCCAGGACCGACCGCTACCTGCGCCTGCTGGCAAGGCTCAGAAATTCAAACTTCATGGAAGATATGAACCTGGAGAATACCCACCCGGCCTATACCTTGCAAATCGAGGGAAATAACTTTGCACCGGCAAGCCTTAACGCCTATCCAACCGACTCGGCATCGATGTATTATATCACCTCCAGCATTAACCCGGGCACCGTATTCGACGGCACCAAAGCAAAGCTCTTTGAAAAGGTGTTTATCGGGACAGATGAACTTTTGCCGGGCGAATAAGCTCCACCAGCGCCCCGGCAGGGGAAATCTCCGGGAACTGTAAACAAAAAAAGCCCGCCAGGCAGGCTTTTACGGGTGGAAGATGGGACTTGAACCCACGACCCCCGGAACCACAATCCGGTGCTCTAACCAGCTGAGCTACATCCACCATTTGAAAATGGATTGCAAAGATATAACATTTTTCATTTCACATGTTTTCCGAAGAAATTATTTCAGACGGTCTGCCGATGCCCTGATAGCCATTATTTCGCTACATTTGCCTCATACAAGCACCCATGCTGTTCAGGAAAAAAGAATATACCGCGGGCAAATCCCTCTCGGCTCATGCCTGGCGCCAATTTAAACGCAACCGGCTGGCCTTTTTTTCCCTGTTATTTATTTTGCTCATCAGCATCATGGCCATACTCGGATACCTGATAACACCCGATCCGACACCCATGGCCAATTCGCAGCACCTTGAACTGGCCAGGCAGAAACCAGGCTTCAGTGTCGATATGCTCAGGGTAAAAAGAAACCGGGATGTTCAGGGCGCCGGTTTCTTTCATAAAATGCTTTACGGTCAAATCCCGGCCTATACCATGGTACCCGTTTCAGGCTATGAGATCCGCGGACATCTTATCTATGCCAGGCTGTTCAGGCCTTTAGAAACCGGTGAGCCGGTAAGCATATCATACAGCCTGCCCGATATCCTTTATCCCCTCAATACCGGGGTGGAAGTGAGCAGACAAGGCGATACGCTTTTCTTTGAAGACATATACGGAAACAGGCATTCCGAAACGGTAAGCAGCCTTGGCAGGGAAGTGAAGGAAAGCAGCATCGTAAAAAAACGGTTTTTGCTCGGTACCGATCCTTACGGCCGCGATTTGCTAAGCAGGCTCATGATCGGGGCAAGGGTGAGCCTGTCGGTGGGATTCATCTCCGTATTCATCTCCCTGCTGATCGGGATCAGCCTGGGAGCTTTGGCAGGCTTTTTCAGGGGGCGGGTCGATAATCTCATCGTATGGGTCATTAACGTGGTTTGGTCCATCCCCACCCTCCTCCTTGTTATTGCCATCACCTTTGCCCTGGGAAAAGGTTTCTGGCAGGTATTCATCGCCGTAGGCCTCACCATGTGGGTGGAGGTGGCCCGCGTGGTAAGGGGGCAGATCCTCAGCATACGCGAAAAAGAGTTTGTGGAAGCGGGTAAAGCCCTCGGATACAACAATTTCAGGATCATCTTCAGGCATGTGCTTCCCAATGTGATGAGCCCTGTGATCGTGATCGCCGCCGCCAATTTTGCATCCGCCATCCTTATTGAGGCAGGCCTCAGCTTCCTGGGGATCGGGGTTCAGCCCCCGATGCCTTCCTGGGGAAGCATGATCAGGGAAAATTATGCCTATATTATCCTCGATGCCGCTTACCTGGCTATCATACCCGGTATTGCCATCATGCTGATGGTACTGGCATTTATGATCATCGGGAGCGGACTGCGCGATGCCCTTGATGTGAAAGCATCATAGTTTTTATCCCGTATACATGTCGGCCCGGACACGACCAGTACGGGCATTTAAGAGATCATTGTCAGAAGCAGCTTCCTCCTTCCCCCATGGTTTCTGAATTCACAAAGGTAAATACCCTGCCATGTGCCCAGGTTCATTTTGCCATTTGTTACAGGCACCGTAAGGGATGAACCCAAAAGACTGGCTTTCAGATGAGCAGGCATATCATCCGAGCCTTCCATTATATGAATGTAAGACGGATGGTTTTCGGGGATCAGCTCATTCATCAGCAACTCAAAATCTTGCCGCACGCCGGGATCGGCATTTTCATTGATCGTTAATCCCGCCGAACTGTGCTTGATAAATATGTGAAGTAATCCATTTTGCGGGAGAGCGGGAAGTTTTCTTTCAATAAGGTGTGTTATCAAATGATAACCCCTGCTGTATTCGGGAAGAAGCATTTCGACTTGATCAATCATAATAATTGGGATGAAAAATTGTGCAGTAAAACTACAAATAATATGGCCCGGAAGCCGGGCAGGGATCATCTTCATGAATAAAAAAGCATCTTAATACTTTCATTTCATCTAAATATTTATTATATTTGGGAGTAAGATGCATGAACCTAAACCCATTGCCTTATGAAAAACTTATACATCTTGTTGGTTTGCGCCCTGTTTGCCATTCCAATATCGGCTCAGCCGATCCTGGATTATCCGCAAAATGCTCCTGAAACAGGAACAGTTTCTGTGTTGCAATTCGTTGAAACCGCCGGTCTGACGCATGAGCCCGACGGGCCCGGTGTTAGCTGGGATTTTTCGCAGCTTGTCAATATCATGACTGCACAGGTTACAGCCATTGACCCTTCTCTTGCCCCTGCCGGCAATCAGTTTCCGGATGCCAACCTTGCACTGAACATGAACGATACCGTTTATACTTACACCCTGGTTAACGAAAACGGCTTTTATTACCTGGGCACACAGCTTGCAGCCGGTATGTACCCCTATGTGATGGCATACAGCGACAGCAGGCAATTCCTGGCTTTTCCCTTTACATACAACGACATCTTTTTTGATACATACAAAGGTGTTTCCATCGTCCTGGTGGCGGAAGTCCGGATGTCGGCCACAAGCAACGTCCTTGCAGATGCTTACGGCACGCTTACATTGCCCACCGGGACCTATACCGATGTTTTGCGGATCAGGATACTGGATGAAGAGATCGACTCCATTTTTGTGAAGGGCATCCTGACAAGTGTGGAAACGACCTTCAGAACGCAATACCTGTGGTATGCCCCGCATTCGAAAACACCCCTGCTGAGTTATGAGATCGTTGAGGTTGCAGGAACGACCGATACGGTTTGTTTCTATTCGCCCACCGGGTCCGGTGCCAGCGAAAACGCACAGGCAGGCCTTTCCGGACTGAATGTGTACCCCAACCCGGCCAGCGACTTCCTGATGGTCGAATCAGGCACTGCCGGGCCAGCAAAAGTGTACATAAGCCTGGTAAACCAGTTAGGGCAAAGCATGTTCAGCGGTGAACGGGATCAGCTCCGCGCAGGCCCCATCAGCGAACGTATCGACATCGGTTCATTTCCTGCCGGCATATACTTCGTAAGGATAAGCAATGCAGCCGGAGAAGCCCTTACACAGAAATTTTTGGTCAGGTAGGCCTGGTCGTTTTATTATTATCGCTTATTGCTGCAATGCAGGCAGGCTTGCACGGATTTTTCCGGCATGCGACAACATCTCAGGGAAAAAATGAATAAAATCCTGTTCAAAGGCATCGTACTGCTCCCTAAGGCTTTTCACTGCATTTTCCATTCCTGAGTGATAGCGGTTGGTCCTGCGCGACATGCCGTTGAAAACCCACTGCAAATCGCCGAAACGTGAATAGCCCACCAGCCAGTTATGAATGATCATATAAGGGAGGATACGGCGCGAGCGCATGGGCAAAAGGTTGTAGTTCTTTAGCATCAACCTGTATATGTACAGGACGAATTCCGACAAATCCTTTTCCGTATAATCATTCCACTTCCTGGCAAGGAAATGGTCGTAGTATATATCGACGACAATACCGGAAAATCTTCCGTACTCTGGAAAGATACGTGCTTTGCTTCTGAGAAAGGACGGATGGTGGTCGGTAAATGAATCTATTTCGCGGTGCAGGAGGATACCCTTTTTAACACCTTCGGAATAGCGGTCGAATTGCTTTCCCTTCACGGCATCGGCGATGAAATTACCTATGAGCAGTTCATCATCATTTCCCGACAGTATCGCATGTGCAAGAAAATTCATAGATTTGAGTTGCCGCAAAATTACTTATAATTAGTTTAAATTATGTCTGATTATTATCAACAAACTGCCAATAGGCAAGATTTCTTTAGATTTGTAGATTCTCAAATACCATGATCGTTTTAAAACAAAAAGCACATATGGATAAATTACCATTACTGGGAGACGAAGCGATTGCGCAGGGTGCCATTGATGCGGGCATTTCCGGGATATTCGCCTATCCGGGCACACCCTCCACCGAGATCACCGAATATGTCATCAGGTCGAAGGAAGCCCGCGAGGGAAAGGTTGTTGCAAGCTGGACCTCCAATGAAAAGACAGCCATGGAAGCCGCCATGGGCATTTCCTATGTCGGGAAGCGCGGGATGACCTGCATGAAACACGTGGGACTGAATGTGGCTGCCGACGCCTTTATCAATTCCGCCATTACCGGAGCCAACGGCGGCCTGGTCGTAGTGGCCGCCGATGACCCTTCGATGCATTCATCACAAAATGAACAGGATTCCAGGTTCTTTGGCAATTTCGCCCTTATCCCCATGCTTGAACCCTCCAACCAGCAGGAAGCCTACGACATGGTGCATTATGGTTATGAACTATCGGAGAAATTCGAGATCCCTGTGCTGATGAGGATCACCACACGCCTGGCGCATTCGCGCGCAGGCGTAAGCAGGCGGGAAATGAGGAAACAAAATGAGTTGAAGCTGCCGAAAACCCTGAACCAGTTCATCCTTTTACCCTCCAATGCGCGAAGAAGGTATAAGATGCTGCTGGGTACCCAGGAGGCTTTCGTAAAGGAATCGGAAAATTCAGAATTCAACACCTATATTGACGCTTCTGACAGGAAGCTTGGCATCATCGCCTGCGGCATTGCCTACAACTACCTTCTCGAAAACTATGAGGATCAAAAACATGTAAATCCGGTGCTGAAGATCGGGCAATACCCATTGCCCCGCAAGCTTATCGAAAAGCTTTACAACGAATGTGATGAATTGCTGGTGCTTGAAGATGGATATCCGCTTGTGGAAGAATCGCTCCGCGGATATATGAACAACGGCAAAACCATACACGGAAGGCTGAACGGCAAAATTCCCCGCGAAGGGGAGCTGAACCCCAACATTGTGGCAGCGGCCCTGGGTATGGATAAATACACCGGGCGCGAAAGCAGCAGCCTCGTGGTGGGGCGGCCGCCCTCACTCTGCAAGGGATGTCCGCACATCTATTCATACAATGCCCTGAACGAAGCGCTTTCAAAATGGACGAAGGGCAGGGTATTTTCCGATATCGGGTGTTATACCCTGGGCGCCCTCGACCCCTTTGAGGCCATCAATACCTGTGTAGACATGGGCGCTTCCATCACCATGGCAAAAGGCGCAGCCGACGTCGGGCTGGTGCCGGCAGTAGCGGTTATCGGCGACTCAACCTTTACCCACTCGGGGATGACCGGGCTGCTGGATGCCGTGATCAGCAATTCACCGATCACCGTGATGATCCTTGATAATGAAACCACTGCCATGACCGGCGGGCAGGAATCAAATGCGCATGGCAGGATTGAAGACATCTGCCTTGGCATCGGTGTGGATAAGGATCATATTCATGTACTGAACCCGATACAAAAATACCACGACGTGAATATGGAGATCATCAAAAAAGAACTGGAATACCAGGGCGTGTCAGTCATCATCCCGCGCAGGGAGTGCCTGCAGACCCTCGCCACGCGGATCAGGCAAGAAAAGAAAAAAGTTAAACCCGCCATTCAGCAAAAGAAATGAACAAAGATATCATATTAGCAGGTGTTGGAGGACAAGGGATACTCTCCATCGCAGCCATCATCGGAACGGCGGCCATGGGTGCCGGCCTGTTCCTGAAACAGGCAGAAGTACACGGAATGAGTCAGCGCGGCGGCGACGTGCAGTCGAACCTGAGGCTGTCGGACAAGCCCGTGGCCTCAGACCTCATCCCCAAGGGGCAGGCCGACATGATCATCGCAGTGGAACCCATGGAAGGGCTGCGCTATGTATCGATGCTGTCGGAAACGGGTTGGCTGATCACCAACAGCACCCCTTTCGTCAACATTAAAAACTACCCGCCCGTTGAGCAAATACTGGAAGAGATCAGGACACTGCCGAAGCACATCATTATTGATGCCGACAACATTGCCAAAGACCTCGGGAACAAGCGTGCCGCCAACATGGTGATCCTGGGCGCAGCACTGCCTTTCCTGGAAATGGACATCTCGCTTTTCCATGACGCGGTAAAAACGATCTTCGGGCGCAAGGGCGATGATGTGGTAAAAATGAACGTTGATGCCCTCAAGGCCGGATATAATCATGCTGTTGCGTTTACGAAAACGATATAACCGACAGATTGTAAAACGCAAAACCATATCTGAAATAAAAAGGGATGCCGGAACGGAAGCCGGCATCCCTTTTCATTGGTAAAAACCAAGGGTTAAATCAGTGGATATTTTTTGAAAATCTCTTCCGATTTCATCAGGATATCTACGTATTGTGCGCGTTTGTATGTAAAAGGATCCCTCAGGGTTTTATTGGATAGCTTTCCCCTGAAGTCGTTCAGCGACTTATACCCCTTTTTCTTCATCCAGTTTTCCATTTCCTTCAGTATCACGCTGATCTGCCCGATGCCGTTTTTATACAGCGTACTCACCACCTGCACCGTGTCAGCCCCTGCCAGGATCATGGAGATCACATCCTCGCCGGTAAAAATGCCCGTATTTGCGCAGATATTCCCTTTTATTTCACCATAAAGGAGGCCTGCAAAGCGCAGGGCAATGCGGTTGTCGTTCTGGGTTGAAAGATTATAGGGAAAATAATGTTCTTCCAGGTCAATATCAATTTCAGGCTGGAAAAGCCGGTTAAAGAGGATGAATGC
Organism: uncultured Bacteroidales bacterium; assembly: GCA_964404735.1. Lineage (GTDB taxonomy): Bacteria > Bacteroidota > Bacteroidia > Bacteroidales > B18-G4 > B18-G4. Next base: position 25,555 of record CAYOLA010000046.1, on the reverse strand, counting down.
ATCGGCTCCCCTTTTATCCATTTCGCCAACCACATGTAAAACACTGGTATAATAAGGGCTCAGCTTGACAGCAACCGGGATCTTAACGGCTTTTTTAACTTTTTCGAGCAGGTCATACTGCTCGGTGATGATTGAACGCCCGTCGATCTCGAATGTCCTTGGAATAGAATAGAAGTTCAGTTCAAGACCGGCAACGCCGGTTTCTTCAATTTTAAGGGCGTATTCTTCCCAGGTTTCGTCGTACACACAATTCAGGCTGGCAAAAAGCGGGATGTTCAGGGCCTCCTTTGCTTCCTTCAGTTTTGCCAAAAACTCTTCGGGCCCCGATGCATCATCGACTGAGCCCGGATATGGAGCTGAGCTCATCTCGGCATGCCTGGAGGCATAATCTTCTTCGGCATGATAATTCTGAAGGTTTTCGAGATGGATCTGTTCCTCGAAAAGGGTTTTGTAAACAACTGCACCGGCGCCTTCCTCTTCGATCTTTTTAAGTGCGCCAGGGTCGGTCACCAGGTTGCTTGCGCCAACGATCACAGGGTTTTTTAACGCAACCCCCATATAGTTTGTCTTCAAATTCATGATAATCGGTTTTATTAATATTTGTATTCTTCTTTTTTTTGGCCGCATAAAAGTATGTAAAAATAATGAGATTACATAAAGCGATGGCAATCTAAAATCAGTATAAATTAAGTGGTGAAAGCCTAAATTATGGCCAATTTAAAAAGCATAAACATATAATTTATTAATTTCGTGCTGCCTTTTGGGCACTTTCATTCAGAACTTATAAAGACTTAAATATAAATACGTTATGGCAAAAAAGAAAAAATTTATCACTTGCGACGGAAACTATGCGGCATCGCATGTAGCATACATGTTCAGCGAAGTTGCCTGTATATACCCGATCACCCCTTCATCGACGATGGCTGAATACATTGATGAATGGGCGGCCTATGGCAGGAAGAACATTTTCGGGGAAACGGTGAAGGTTGAAGAGATGCAATCAGAAGCGGGTGCGGCCGGAGCTTTGCACGGATCCCTGCAGTCGGGCGCCCTCTCTTCCACTTTTACGGCATCGCAGGGGCTCCTGCTGATGATCCCCAACATGTACAAGATCTCAGGAGAACTTTTGCCCGGCGTATTCCATGTCAGTGCCAGGAGTGTGGCAGCGCATGCGCTATCCATCTTCGGCGATCACAGCGATGTGATGGCTACGCGTCAAACCGGTTTTGCCATGCTGGCCACCGGCAGCATACAGGAGATCATGGACATTGGCGGCATCGCCCACCTGGCTGCCATTAAGTCGCGCATACCCTTCCTCCACTTCTTTGATGGTTTCAGGAGCTCCCATGAGATACAGAAAGTTGAATACTTTGACAATGATGACATGGCCGGGCTTGTCGACTTTGAAGCCATCCAAAAATTCCGCAACAATGCGCTCAACCCCGAACATCCCGTAACAAGGGGCACTGCCCAGAACCCCGATATCTTCTTCCAGGCCAAGGAAGCAGCAGCCCGTTTCTACGACCCCATTCCGGATATCGTCGAAGACTACATGAAGGAGATCAGCCGTATGACAGGCAGGGAATACCACCCGTTCACCTATTATGGCGCACCCGATGCCGAAAACATCCTTCTAGCCATGGGTTCGGTCACCTCCACCATTAAGGAAGTGATCGACTACCAACTCGGCAAGGGCGAAAAAACAGGGCTGATCACGGTGCACCTCTACCGGCCCTTCTCCGAAAAATACTTTATGAACGTGCTGCCCAAGACCGTGAAACGGATCGCAGTACTCGACCGCACCAAAGAACCCGGCGCAAACGGCGACCCGCTCTATCTTGACATCCGCGACCTTTTCTACAACAAACCGGGAGCACCGATGATCGTTGGAGGCCGTTACGGGCTCAGCTCCAAAGACACCACACCGGCCATGATCGTTTCGGTTTACGAAAACCTCGCCCAGCCGGTGCCGATGAACCATTTTACCGTTGGCATTGTCGACGACGTGAAATACTCCTCCCTGCCGCTGCTTCCAAATATTGCTTCCACACCCAAAGGAACCTACGAAGCAAAGTTCTACGGACTCGGCTCGGACGGAACCGTTACGGCAAACAAAAACTCCATCAAGATCATCGGCGAAAATACCGATAAGTTTGTACAGGCATACTTTGCCTACGATTCCAAAAAATCAGGCGGCATCACCACCTCACACCTGCGCTTTGGCGATAAGCCCATACAGTCGACATACCTCGTCAACACCCCCGACTTTGTTGCCTGCCATGTGCCTTCATACCTCGACAAATACGACATGCTCAGGGGACTCAAGAAAGGCGGCACCTTCCTGCTTAACAGCATCTGGGATGAAGAGGAAACCAAAGATAAGCTGCCCGATGGCATGAAAAAATACATGGCCGATAACAACATCAAATTTTATATTATCAATGCCACCAGCATTGCCGAGGAGCTTGGGCTGGGATCAAGGACCAACACCATCATGCAGTCGGCATTCTTCCGCATTGCCGGTGTAATCCCTTATGAACTGGCCGTTGACCAGATGAAGAAAGCCATCCTGAAAAGTTTTGGCAATAAAGGGGAAGACATTGTGAAGATGAACTATGCCGCGGTTGACCGTGGCGGTCAGGTCACGGAAATTGAGATCCCCGAATCATGGAAAAACCTCAAGCCCAATGGCAAAGCCAAAGTGGAAGACCTGCCTGAATTTGTTGCCGATGTCTGCTTCCCCATCAACCACCTGAAAGGCGACGATCTGCCCGTCAGCGCATTCCTCAACCGCGAAGACGGCACTTTCCCTGCCGGGACAACCGCCTATGAAAAGCGCGGCATTGCCGTAAATGTTCCGGAATGGATCCCGGAAAACTGTATACAATGCAACCAATGTTCCTATGTATGCCCCCATGCAGCCATCAGGCCGTTCCTCATCAATGATGATGAGATGAAAACACTGCCCGAAGGCACAGCCACGCTCAAAGCCATTGGCAAAGACTTCGAAGGGCATCAGTTCAGGATACAGGTGAGTGTGCTCGACTGCACCGGCTGCGGCAACTGCGCCGACATTTGTCCGGCCAAGGAAAAAGCCCTTGTAATGAAACACCTCGAAACCCAACTCGAAGAAGTATCCCGCTGGGAGCATTTCGACAGCAAGGTAAGTTACAAGGACGAGCTGGTGGAGAAAGACAAAACCATAAAGAACAGCCAGTTTGCACAACCGCTCTTTGAATTTTCTGGTGCCTGCGCCGGATGCGGCGAAACACCCTATGTAAAGACCATCACCCAGCTCTTTGGAGAAAGGATGATGATCGCCAACGCCACAGGCTGCTCCTCCATCTATGGCGGTTCCGCCCCTTCAACCCCTTATTGTAAAAACAAGGTATCGGGACACGGGCCTGCCTGGGCCAACTCCCTGTTTGAAGACAATGCCGAATATGGCTTCGGGATGGCACTGGGCGTAAGAAAAATGCGCGACCGCATCGCCGACCGGCTCAACAGGCTGGCACCCAAAACGGATGACAGGACCAAAGAAGCCATCAATGAATGGATGGCCGGGAAAGACGATGCCAAGGCATCGAGAATTGCCAGCGCCAGACTGATCCCCCTGCTTAAAAAAGTGAAAGACCCGCTGGCCGAAGAGCTTCTCAGCCTCGAACAATACTTCGTCAAGAAGTCGGTATGGGTCTTCGGTGGCGACGGATGGGCATACGATATCGGCTACGGCGGCCTCGACCACGTGATCGCCAGCGGTGAAGATATCAACATCCTGGTGCTCGACACAGAAGTATACTCCAACACCGGCGGGCAATCGTCAAAATCGACACCCGTGGGTGCCGTGGCCAAATTTGCCGCGTCCGGCAAAAAGATCCGTAAAAAAGACCTGGGAATGATGGCCATGACATACGGTTATGTTTACGTTGCCCAGGTAGCCATGGGCGCAAGCCAGTCGCAATTCTTCAAAGCCCTGAAAGAAGCGGAAGCTTACCCAGGGCCTTCGCTCATCATTGCCTACTCACCCTGTATCAACCACGGCCTCAGAAGTGGAATGGGAAAATCGCAGGAAGAAATGAAGCACGCAGTAGAATCGGGTTACTGGCAGATGTTCCGTTACAACCCGCTGCTGGAAGAGGAAGGAAAAAATCCTTTCATATTAGACTCCAAGGAGCCCGACTGGAGCCTTTTCAACGACTTCATCAATGGCGAGGTGAGGTATGCCTCGCTCAAAAAAACCTTCCCGGCCGAAGCCAAAAAGCTGCAGGCACTTGCCGAACAAAATGCCCGCTGGCGCTATAAAAGCTATAAACGCCTTGCCGAAATGGATTATTCGGAAGAATAACCTTTAACAGTGTTTAACATAAAAGCCGGGTTATAATGATGATCCGGCTTTTATTTTTTGACTGCATCAATTATCGATTGCCTGTGTTGACAAATTTTTTTATATGTCGTATATTCGTGCTTCAACCAAAAACCATTACAGCAAATGAAAAAAATAAAAATGATCATTATCACCCTGCTCCTGTTATGCGCAGGCGGTTTGATAGGGCAGCCCTCCATCAAGCCCGACTTCTACTTCAACGAACACCCCGGCACACATAATATGGGGATCACCTCCGACGGCAATTATTACTATACCTGTAACGGAGGAAAAGCATATGAAGGAAAGATCAGCAAATACAGCCTGAACGGCAACCTCATTGAGAGTTACGGGATCGAACTCGACATGCGGAGTATTATGTATAATTTCAGCGACAAACACTTTTACATTAACTGTTACGACCAGAACATTTACCGGATCACCGACCTTAAAAACGGGTCTTTTCAGCTTGTTTTCAGCAATCTATACAGCAACCCGCAGGCCTCGCTCGGCATGGATGTCAAGGGCAGGTACTTTTATTATTTTGACGACGGGACGCTTAGCATATACAATGTATCCGACGGCAAACTCAAAAACCGGATTTACGGTTTGCAATGCGGGGCCGACCTGGGCAGCGGAAGCCATTCGGTGGCCGTTACAAAGAAAAATGTCATCACCCTGGATGCTGAAAAGCAACTGCTTTATGTATACGACCAAAAAGGCAAGTTGAAAGAAACGATCCCCTTCAGCAAGGGCGATTATGCCTACTCCCTCTCCTATGCGAATGGATATATCTTCCTGGCAACCGACGGCAATTATTCAAACGGAATATGGTACGGGTATGCATATTGATAAAGATCCCTTGAATAAAAAAAGTCCTTGTTGATAGCAAGGACTTTTTTTTATCGGAACACCATTCGGGCTTACTCTATTACCATCCGGTATGGCAACCGGGCCTGAACGCCTTCCCATCCGAGGGCGGCTTTGCTATAGAGAAAATCCTGATAGAGCGGGCCGAGTTCGGCTTTGAGGATGCTTGCATACACGCCGGAGCTCAGGTCTTCGATGATCTGTTCAAAAATATCCTTTTGCCGGGGAAGTTCAAGCAGGCGGTATTTTTCCAATCCGGAAATTTCTGCAGCCAGGTTGATGGCATGCTGCAAACCTCCCATTTCATCGACAAGGCCAAGGCGCTGCGCATCCTTACCGCTCCAGATCCTTCCCTCGCCGATCAGATCGACCTGCATGGGTGTCATGTCGCGATTATCAGAAACCCTTTTCAGGAATAGCTCATAAATCTCATCTACTTTTCCCTGCAGGAGCTCGCGCTCAAAAGCGGTAAGGGGTCTGACCACTGAGGGGAACCCGGCGTTCCTGTTTGTCTGGACATTGTCGTAGGTAATCCCGATCCTGTCGCGCATAAAATCCCCGAAATTGGGAATGACGCCAAATACGCCGATGGATCCTGTAAGGGTAAAGGGCGAAGCCACGATCTTTTCCGAGGCACTCGCAATCCAGTACCCTCCCGAAGCGGCAACATCACCCATTGAAACGATAAGCGGTTTTACTTCCTGTGTCAGTTTCAGTTCGCGCCAAACCACGTCTGATGCCAGGGCATCGCCACCCGGCGAATTGATCCGCAACACCACCGCCTTCACCTTCTCGTTCTCCCTTGCCTGTTGTATGGTTTCCGCAAAACGGTCGGCGCCCACTTCATCATCGCTGCCCTTGCCGCCCCCGATCTGTCCGCTGGCATAGATCACGGCAATACGGTCGCCGGTGATCTCTGATTCCTTCCGGCTCCGGTTATATTTCGTCAGGGAAAGCAATCGCTCATCCTCATCATCTTCGATGCCTGCCAATTGCATGTAAAACTGCCTGAACTCATCACGGTAAACAAGCCCGTCGATAAGCCCGGCTTCAAATGCATCCCCGGCCGCATAGGATATCAGGCGGTCGGCCAGGCTGTTCAGTTCATCCACTTCCAGCCCGCGCGAAATGGCTATTTCTTCAACCATCGACTGCCATACCGAGCTGATCAGGGTATTGAGCTGTTCACGGTTCTCCGGACTCATCTTATCCTGGATCAGGGGTTCCACGGCACTTTTAAATTTCCCATGCCTCACCACCTGCATGTCGATATCCAGTTTGTCGAAAGTACCCTTAAGAAAGACAAGCTGTGCATTGAGGCCCTTAAAGTCGACCAGGCCCATTGGATGCAGGTATACCTTATCGGCCACCGAAGCCAGGTAATAAGCTCCCTGCGACATATTTTCGCCGTAGCAGTATATGAACTTTCCGTTGTTCCTGAAGTCAGTCAGGGCGCTACGGATCTCGCCCAGTGTAGCAATCCCTGCCGGAACCATATCCAGTTTCAGGACAATTCCTTTAATACGGTCATCTTTGGCAGCCTCATCAATATTTCGCAAAATATCGTTCAGCCCCAGAAAAGTCCTGAAACTCATCCCTGAGAAATCGGGAATAAAAGGTGTTTGCGGGGTCCTGTCGGGAATAGGATCCTTCAATTCTATCAGCAGCACGGTACCGTCCTTAACCTCTACGGTTTTCTTTTCGGCAAAAGACATCAGGCCGGCCAGTATGCCGAAAGAGATAAAAGAGAATATCAGCATCAGGAGGATAAACCCCAGCATGGATGCCAGCATGAATTTAAAGAACTCTTTCATTTTTCTGTTTTTTATGGATTAAAAGATCATTGATTAAACGCCTATAAAATTAGCTTTTTCGGGACAAATATCAAAATCTTGTTTAAATTTGAAGCAAACAAAGGGATATCCGATGAGCCTGGCTTATTTATTACTTGGAAGCAATCTTGGCGACAGCATGCAGAATTTGCAGGAAGCGATTGCCCACATCGGTCGTGAGGCAGGAAAAATCCGGCAAAAATCGAAGATCTTTAAATCGCCTGCCTGGGGATTTATCCATGCAAATGCTTTCCTTAACCAGGCCCTTGCTTTGGAGACAAAGCTCACAGCTGAAGAGCTCCTGAAGGTCCTTCTGGCGATTGAAAAAAAAATGGGGAGATTGCGGAAAACCAGGGTTTATGAGGCCAGGGAAATTGATATTGATATCCTTTTTTACGATGCCATGATCATGGATACTGAAACCCTGACCATTCCGCATCCGCGGCTTCACCAGCGGCAGTTTGCACTCAGGCCCATGCTGGACCTGGCTCCGAAAATGACCCATCCCCTATTTGGCAAAACCATTATATCGCTTGCCAACGAATGCGAGGACCGGTCGTACATCAGCGTTTTTCATGATCCGCAGTTGGCTGCCGGACAGAAGGAACAAAAAGATGCGCTATAACTATATTGCCATAGAGGGGAATATCGGGGCAGGAAAGACTTCGCTTGCTTCCATGATCGCAGCAGAATTCAACGGGAAGCTGATCCTTGAGCAATTCGAGGACAATTCCTTTTTGCCAAAATTCTACAAGGAACCTGAAAAATATGCCTTTCCCCTCGAGATGTCGTTCCTGGCCGAGCGTTATCAGCAGCTAAAGGACCAGCTTACCAAACAGGACCTGTTCAAAACTTTTACCATATCCGACTACCTTTTCAATAAGTCGCTGATCTTTGCCCGCAACAACCTACAGACCGATGAGTTTGCTTTGTTTTCGAGGATGTTCGGCATCATCAACGAGTTTCTTCCAAAGCCCGACCTGCTCGTTTACCTCTACCTTGATATTTCAAAACTACAACAAAACATCAGGCGGAGGGGACGTTCATATGAGCAGGCGATCCGCGACAGTTACCTTGAGAACATTCAGACCGGCTACTTCGATCACATCAGGAAACTGAACAATATGCGGGTATTGGTCATCGACACCAACAACATTGATTTTGTGAATGAGCGGGCACATTACGAGGCCATTACAAACCTTATGTGGCAGCCCCACGAATACGGCATCCATCGCTTCAGCCTTTAGGCTTGAACATGCCATGATCCCTCAATGTAATTCATCCTCCTGTCATCGGTTCCGATCCCGGCCGGCGCTACCGGCTAATTAATCTGATCGCTTTTATCGGTTCTGTTGATGCGTTCAGGAGTGATGTAAAAAGAGAAAAGGCCGCCCTAGAGAGGAACGGCCTTTCCCAAGATACAGGATTATGTTTGATATTACTGTACGATAGCCAGAAATTCAGGCATTTCATTGTACTTCAGGAATTCCCTGTCGTACCTGGCTTCGTTCTTCAGTTCGGGATCCATTTCAACTGCCTTCATCAGGTTGTCGAAGAGCACCCTGGTGTCGTCCTGACGGGCGCCTGTGATGGCAATCAGGTAATAGGTAAGGGCATCGGGCGGTGCACACTCGAAAGTCTTCTGTGCAGCCTTATAGTCCTTGTTCAGCAACTGGATCAGACCGGTGTTGTGGTTACACTCCTTGCCGCTGGTCATGCTTTGGGCTTTGGCATAGTCACCATCGAGGATGGCCAGCACGCCCAGGTTGAAGTCGACATTTTCGCCTTTTTTCTGTGCTTCCAGGAAGTGTGCTTCAGCCTTGTCGTATTCGCCAAGGTGGCAGGCCAGCACGCCCAGGTTGTTATGGGCGGGGCCGTGTTCAGGGTTCAGTTCAACAGCCTTGTTGAGCATTGCCCCTGCTTCATCATATTCGCCCATGCGGATGAGCACTTCACCGGCATTGTTGTATGCCCTGAAGCAGTTGGGATAAACCTTGATCGTGTTCCTGTAGATGGCAAGCTGGTCGGTTTCGTTATCGTAGAAAGTGGCTGCATACATGATCTCGTTCACTTTCAGGGAGTCGGGATACGACAGGCCATAGGCCATGATCTGTTCGTCGCTGCGTTTGGGCTCATAGCTGTTCACTGTGATGATCGCCCTTCTGAGCGGCGGCAGGAGGTTTTCTTCAATTTCGGGATAGATGAGGATCATGTTCCTGATCTCTTCCTCACGCCTGGCCTGGTCGGCAGACCGGATCACATTAAGGATGGCACGCTTGTCGGTAATGGCTGAGTTTTCAACTGCCGTCATAAAACCATCCCAGTCGGGCCCCTGCCAGGTAATATCCCACTGCAATTCAGTTTTGGGATCTTTAAGGTTCAGGCGGGATTCTTTTTGCTTTGCTATCTTTTTGATTTCCTTCACCATGTAGTTATAGGCAGTGTTTGCCCTGTTCTCGGAGAGGTCCCTGTTGAAGAGTTCTTCCCCTTCGGGGGATGCCCAGCCGGTGATCCCGATATTCTTAACCTTCCATCCCAGTGCCAGGAATTCGTTGAGGTCGGCAAGTTTCTGCTTGTTTTCATCAAGTTTGTTCAGCGGCACCCTCCAGTTCAGGTCATACCTGTTGATAAGGAAGTATATTTTGGCCTTTTTGGAGATGATGGTTTCCTTCTGATAATCATGGTATGCGATCAGCGGGATATGGTTGTTGAGGATATATTTGGAGGTATGGATCACGCCGTCGTTAACCTTGACATCGGGAATGATGTAATATTTCTTGCTGTTGAGGATGTCCTCTTCAGTAGCAAGGGTTCCTTCCTTGGCCGGGTAGATGATGGGCACGAGGAAGAGTTCGGATACGTCCATGTCGGGCGAATAGGGGATCTTGCCCGTAAAGGTGATCGTTCCGCCGTTTTTATAGTTCACGACCATTCCGTCGCCGGATACTTCTTCGCCTTTCACGGTGAAAGGTTCATAGGCAACGGCACCGCCTTCGTACCTCAGCACGGGGGTCACGTACATGGCTGCATCTTTCTGGAAGTATTTAGCCGGGAAGTTGCCTTCGATGGTAACCTCCACATAGTCGCCGTGTGCTTCAAGCGGATTGGGTGTCGACTTCCAGGTGATATCCTCAAAATCCTTTACCATATTCTTCACACCACCCTGGCCGAATTTATAGGTAAGGCCGATGCCGGAGTAGTGCCAGAAGTCCTTTTTAACTGCGGCCACTGCATGAGAGAAGTTATCGACGCCGTCGGAGTCGGTAAACTTCAGTGAGGAGTTAATGTTGAGCAGGAAATGACTGCCGAGGGCAAAGTCAAAATCAATCCCCACAGGATACAGGGTAACCAGGTCGCGTCCGTTGATGCCATCGTTATCGCCATTGTCAAATGGTTCATCTTCTTTCCAGCCCCTTGAACCCAGCGGGGTGGCTGTTGAATGTTCGCGCATGCGTGTGCGGTACTGTGCCTGGCCGATACCTGCCCATGCGGTCATGTCGAACCAGCGGTCGGGGTTATAGCCAAAGATCAGGTTGATCAGGCTGATGGTGGCGTTAGCCGAGTAGTCAAAGGCATCGCCTTTGAAAGCCCTGTCTACGTCGCCATACCTTTCACCGGTAAGGTTCACATAACCGAAATTACCGCGAACACCCAGAACGGGATGGAACTGCCATCCGCCGATGGCACCAAAGCCCCAGTTAAAATGCTTCCATTGGGGCAGTACGGGCTCTGCATAGATATCGCCATGGAAGGCAACGCCTCCAAGGCTACCACCGATGTAAAAATACTTTGAGAATGCAGCCCTGTTGGCTGCTTTTACGTCCTCTTTGCTAACCTCTTCCTCTTCCTCAACGACCTCCTGGCCTGTGAAGATAAGCGGGATCACAGCAAACATTAAAACTGCAAGGAGTTTTAATACCGAATTGTAATCTTTTTTCATAATCCTTAATCTTTAAATATTAATAATAATTGAGTTGCCTGTCGACTTGACGTAGTACAAATATAATGTTAAACATCAAATATACAAAGATTAAACAATAATTTTATCATTTGATGATACCTTTCACATCAAAACAATGCAAATTTATAATATTTCCTAAATATACAACGATTTATTCGAATTATCAAATTAATCTGTCAAACGCCTGGTTTTACGAAATGTTCACCACCCTGGTTACATTATTGGCAAAAAAGGGCGGATTATATAATGCAAAGTTCGGGGGGTTATAATTTCCACTGCATATTCCTGAAAAAAGTCCATAATACGATACCGGCGCTGACCGACACATTGAGCGAATGTTTGGTCCCCATCTGCGGTATTTCGAGACAATCGTCAGCCATATCGATAACCGACTGTTCAACGCCTTTCACCTCGTTACCGAAAACCAGTGCTGTTTTCCGCCCCGCGGCATTATCAAAATCCAGAAGGGAAATGCTTGTATCGGTTTGTTCCACGGCCAGGATCCGGTAGCCATCCTTCCTGAGCATCGCTACGGCATCAATTGTTTCGGGAAAATACTGCCATCTGACCGATTCGGTCGCTCCCAGAGCAGTTTTCTGTATCTCACGGTGCGGCGGCCTGGCGGTAATACCGCAAAGATAGATACATTCAACCCTGAAAGCATCGGCAGTACGAAACACCGAACCGATATTGTTCAGGCTCCTGACATTGTCGAGCACCACCGATACCGGCATCTTTTCGGAGCGGATAAACTCCTCCGTACTAAGCCGGTTGAGTTCCTCCATGCTGAGTTTCTTCATCCAACCTTAATTTTAAGCAAAAATAAGCTTCCTGGACAAAACGCGGATACTTGCCGACATGAAATATGATTAAAGAGGATAAATGCGTACTTTTGTGTGCAGGCAGGAAAGGTCGTTCCGCCGGGTTTATGTCAACCAAAACCACAAGTGCCAAAAGAAAAAAAGATAGCAGAAACCCCGCTGATGAAGCAGTACAACAGCATCAAGGCCAAGCATCCCGATGCCTTGCTGCTTTTCAGGGTGGGTGATTTTTATGAGACTTTCAGCGAAGATGCCGTCAAAACCTCAAAGATCCTTGGCATCGTGCTTACCAGGCGGGCCAATGGTGCGGCCTCCTATGTGGAACTGGCCGGTTTTCCCTACCACGCCCTCGATACGTATCTGCCAAAACTGGTGAAAGCGGGGCAACGTGTAGCCATCTGCGAACAGTTAGAGGATCCCAAACTGGCAAAAACAATCGTAAAAAGAGGCGTTACCGAGATGGTCACGCCTGGGGTGGCGCTGAACGAGAACGTACTTGAACAGAAAAACAATAACTTCCTGGCGGCCGTCGACCTGCAGGAAAAAGTCTCGGGAATTTCCTTCCTCGACATCTCAACGGGGGAATTCTATGTGAGCCAGGGCAGCAGGGAATACATCGACAAGTTGATCCAGGGCTTCATGCCATCGGAAATCGTGCTCCAGCGCAACAAGCTGGCGCATTTCCGCGATATCTTCGGCGAAAAACACTACACCAATACCTTCGACGACTGGGTGTTCACGCATGACTTCGGCTATGAGTTGCTCACCCGGCATTTCGGCACCAGGTCGCTGAAGGGCTTTGGCATCGAAGACCTGCCGCACGCCATCATCGCCGCCGGCGCGGCCATGCATTATCTGTCTGAAACCCATCACGAACGTTTGCAGCACATCAGTTCCGTTTCACGCATCGAAGAGGAACGGCATGTATGGCTCGACCGCTTCACGGCCAGGAATCTCGAACTGCTTTACTCCAACAATGAAAATACACCAACCCTGCTCGACATCCTCGACCACAGCATCACCCCGATGGGGGGAAGGATGCTGAAACGATGGATCGTTCTGCCGCTGAAAAACATGGAACCGGTGCAGGAACGCCTCGACATGGTTGAACTCTTCCTGCGGAACGATCAGCTCTCCGAAAAGCTGCGCAGCCAGTTCAGGATGGTGGGCGACCTGGAAAGGCTCATCTCCAGGGTGGCGGTGGCAAAGGCCAATCCGCGTGAAGTGGTGCAGATCAAAAGGGCCCTGAACGCCATCGAAAACATCAGGGAACTATGCGGTGAGGCAGGACATCCGGCATTAAAAAAGTTTGCCGAACAACTGAACCATTGCCCCAGCATCCGCGACCGCATCGAGCAGGAAATACACGATGACCCGCCCGTGAATATTGCCAGGGGAAATATCATCAAAAAAGGCGTTTCGGAAGAACTGGACGAACTCCGCAGCCTGCTGTATTCAGGCAAGGACCAGCTTGAACATATCCGCGACCGCGAAATCCGCAACACCGGCATCAGCTCCCTCAAAATAGGTTATAACAATGTTTTCGGGTACTATCTTGAGGTGACCAATGCACACAAGGACAAGGTGCCGGAAGAATGGCACCGCAAGCAAACGCTCGTGAATGCCGAGCGTTATATTACCGAAGAGCTGAAAGAATATGAACAGAAAATACTGGGGGCCGAAGAAAAAATACTGGCACTTGAAACCTCGCTTTTTAATAAACTGGTGATCGCGCTTACCGATTATATCAAGCCCATACAGCTAGATGCGGGGCTGGTGGCACGCCTCGACTGCCTTTTGTCATTTGCACAGGTTGCCGAAGAGAACAATTATACCAGGCCTGAAGTGAATGATTCGCTGGTGATTGACATTACCGACGGCAGGCACCCGGTGATAGAAATGAACCTTCCGCCGGGCGAGAGCTATGTGCCCAACAGCGTTTATCTCGACAATGAAAAGCAGCAGATCATCATCCTCACGGGCCCCAACATGTCGGGGAAATCGGCATTGCTCAGGCAAACGGCCCTGATCACCCTGATGGCGCAGATCGGTTGCTTCGTGCCAGCCAAGAAGGCCTCAATCGGATTGGTCGATAAGATCTTTACCCGTGTAGGCGCTTCCGACAACATCGCCTCCGGCGAATCTACTTTCATGGTGGAGATGAATGAAACCGCCAGCATCCTCAACAACATCTCCGACCGCAGCCTGATCCTTCTCGACGAGATCGGCAGGGGCACCAGCACCTATGATGGCATCTCGATTGCCTGGGCAATCACCGAATACATCCATAATCATCCTATTTTCAGGGCCAAGGTGCTGTTTGCAACCCATTACCATGAACTGAATGAAATGGCGGCCAGCATGCTGCGTATTAAAAATTATCATATCTCGATCAAAGAGATCGGCAAAGAAGTGATCTTCCTCAGAAAAATAGAACCCGGCGGCAGCGAGCACAGCTTCGGCATCCATGTTGCCCGCATGGCCGGGATGCCGGGCAGCGTCCTGCGACGGGCCGAGGACCTGCTCAAGCAACTCGAAAAATCGCACAGCGGTGAAAAACTTTCTTACCGTCCCGATACGAAAAGCAAATCTACCGGCGACGAATACCAGCTTTCCTTTATTCAACTCGACGACCCGCTCTTATTGCAGATCAAAGATGACATCCTGAACACCGACATCAACACCCTCACCCCCGTGGAAGCGCTGATGAAACTGAATGAGATTAAACGGCTGCTGGGAGAGTAAGGAATAACGAACAACGGGTTGAGCGAAGCAAAATCCCGCCCTGGCAGGACAACAAAAAACAGACAACAGGGAACACAGGAATATGAACTGTAAAGAAAAAAACCAGCTTTGGGCTGGTTTTTCTGTACCCGGAGCGGGAGTTGAACCCGCACGGCCTTGCGGCCATTGGATTTTAAGTCCAACGTGTCTACCAATTCCACCATCCGGGCGACAATTGGGTACATAAAAAACGGCACCCCGAAAGATGCCGGTTTTTACTTGAGCGGAAAACGGGACTCGAACCCGCGACCCCGACCTTGGCAAGGTCGTGCTCTACCAACTGAGCTATTTCCGCTTATCGGAAAGGGAGTGCAAATATAATACTTTTTTAAAAACCCAAAATATTATCCCGAAAATAAATCAAAAATTGAACATCGACAATACAGAATCGACCATGAACTGCGAAGCAGTTCCCCTCCCGCTCCGGGTACAAAAAAGCTCGTAAATACGAGCTTTTTTTTATTTTATTTCAATAATGGAATTAGTCTGCCGACAATTCAGGAACGTACATGATCAATTCATCAAATTCCCCTTCAACCACGTCGCGATATTCCTCCGGAAGTTTCTCGAAAGACCCATCGCCATGCACCTCATTGTAATCGGCCTTGAAATCGGGCTTGTTGTCAAAGAATGCCCGGTTTTCAAATCCGCTGGCGATCATCACATCATAACCACTCTCCACAGAAAACTGTGAATAGTAAAGCTGAAAAAAGTTAGCATAGCCTTTGGCTTCGTAAACCTCTTTGATCTTTTTCACCATATCCTTGAAACGATATTTGAAGTAACTCACCGCCCCACGCACTTGTTACACCCCTATTGGGCGCCGGACGGATGAATCTGCATCTGCTTATCAACGTTTGGGCCCTGCGGGCCCTCTTGAGTTTGACAATTTTCGTTGATAAAAAACAGCGGAAGGAATTTCTTATTTCAGAATTCAGATATCAGAATTCAGATTTCATTCAAGCTTATTCTATCCCGAGCTTTTCGCGGATGTACTCAGGGATGGCATCCTTATGCACCATCAGCGATGTGGTCTTAAGCCTTACAAAAGGCCCGGAGGCATAGAAAAACCCTTTGTAATCGTTACCGGTCAGCCCCCACGAATTCTTTACAATATAATACTTATTCCCTTCCTGGTCGTTAGCGATACCCGTGATCTGCATGCCATGATCGTCGGTGGTTTCGTAGTTGTCGAAAGCCTGCTGCCTCAATTCCTGGGTAATGGTCTTTTCGGTCCCGGGGCCGTCAAAACTGTAAAGTTGTTTTTGTTTCTCGGCATCGGTAAGTTTTTCCCAGCGTTCCCTTTCAGTTCCGCCCATGTCCTCCAGGTCCGCTTCGGGAATGATGGCCACGCCTTTCGTCCAGGAAAAGCCCTTGTCGCTCACATCACTGGCCCAGGCAACCGTATACCCCCCTTCGATGGCGTAATCGATAATTTCGATCATCTCATCCAGGGGCACATTGTAAACCTTGCTGTAAAGCCAGTTGTCGGGGATCTCCAATATGAACTCCGAATAAAAGGGATGATGGGTAAAGGAAGTGATCTCATAATAATCATCGGGGTTAATGCCCAACTCATCAGCAAAGCTGCGCGGGGTATAAACCTTCCCGTTGTATTCGAAAACCACGGGGCTGTCGCCCAGGTATGCATCCAGAATGCCGTTATAACCCTTTAGCCAAACCGGGCTGAGTTTTTTATTCGGATTCTTTACAATCGCCTTTACGTATGCCGTCAGCACCGCATCCATCTCCCCGTGCATGTGATTATCCTCCCCTATCTCCAGTCCGTGATAAACACTTTCGGGAACGATGCCATACTCCTTCCATACGAAGAGCCAGTCGGAAAAGCCTCCGCCGGCGCCAAAATTCATGTTGCCATGCATACGCACAAAGCGCCTGGCTTTTTCATCATAAGAATGCCTCACCACAAACATCTCCGAAAGGTCAAAGGTGTCCTTTCCCATACGCAAAAGCTCCGATTCGACCAGCCCCAGGCTGGCAAAGCTCCAGCAGGTACCCGACTTGTACTGGTTTTTGGGAGTGGTGGAAGGATTTTCCTTTACTACTGTAAAAGTATAGCCCTCAGCCTGTTCTTCTTCCTGGGCAAAAGCCGGCAAAACACATAAGGTTGCCAGCATTACAAATGCAAGCAAAAGATTTTTCTTTATCATATTGAATTGTTTTTTGAGTTGAAAGGCAAATGTAAGCATTTTGGCTGAAATGGCGCCGGGTGTCATGGCCCATGCGTTCCGTCGGGTTTCAGAAGGGAAAGCAGCAGATAGGCCAGCAATATGAAGGGAACGGCCGCGAAGCGGATAAAGGGGAAGAGCAGCAAAGCAAAGATGATCAGCAGGTAGCGGGCGCGGTTCCCTTTCCAGCGCAATCCGGTGAATTTAAGGGAAAATATCCGGATGGGCGAAACCATGAGCGCCGGGAGGAAAACAGCCACCGACAGAAGTATCCATTGGTTTTGAATCATGTCGTTCAGCCAGTGGATCTTTACATCATCACAGCTGCTGATCAGGGGCAGGGATAATACAAAAAAAGCGGCTGCAGGAGTGGGCAGGCCTTTGAAGTCGTGCGACTGTGAAGGATCCGTGTTGAATTTGGCCAGCCTGAGCGCGGCAAATAAAGGAAGCAGGAAAGCGGCATAAGGCAGGTAGTTCATGTAAAACATACCCATACCCGCACCTGCCTTCACCATCAGGGTATACAAAAGAAAGCCGGGTGCCAGCCCGAAGGAAACTACATCAGCCAGTGAATCGAGTTGCTTACCGGTTTCCGAAACGGCATCCAGCAACCTGGCCATAAGCCCGTCGAGCAGGTCAAAAACCGCTGCCAGCAGGATCCACCATGATGCATTCACAGGCTCTCCCTGCATGATCTGCAGCAGGGCCATACAGCCCGACAGCAGGTTGAGCAGGGTCAGGATATTGGGGATATGCCTTTTCATGCAGTAAATATACGTATAAATCCTTCAGGCTTAAAAACGGAAGCCCTTGCCTATCCGGCCGGCAATTCCTCTTTGCGGGCCCGGTATACCCTTTTCGAAATAACGATGCTCAGTTCATAAAGCCCCAGCAGGGGGATCACCACCATGATCTGGCTGAAAATATCGGGAGGGGTGATGATGGCAGATATGATCAGCAGGATGACCAGGGTATATTTCCTGTTCTTTTTAAGAAAGGAAGGAGATATCAATCCCACCCTGGAAAGGAAAAACACCAGTACGGGCAGTTCAAAGACCAGTCCTACCGACAATGAAACCGACACCACCGTGCTAATATAGGAACTGAGGGAGACATTATTGGCCACCGCCTCGCTCACCTGGTATGTTCCCAGGAAGTTGATGGTGAGGGGCACGATGAGGAAATAGCTGAACAAGACACCACTGAGGAAGAGGATGGAACAAACCAGCACGGCACCGCCCGAATACTTTTTTTCGTCAGGCTTGAGGGCCGGCTCGATAAAACGCCAGATCTCATGCAGTATATAGGGAAAAGCCAGGATCACGCCGGCCATGACCGATATATACATATGCGTAAGAAACTGCCCCGACATCCGGATGTTGATAATCTCCAGCTTCGAATTGTCGAGACACAGGGCCTGCACGTTCACCCAGTCGGCAAAGGCGCACAACAGCCGGGTGGTGAAAAAATCCTGGCGGATTGGTGCCAGGATGATACGGTCGAAAATAAAGTCCTTGAATATGAAAGCCACCACCGCCAGTACCATCACCGCAGCGATGGACCGGACAAGATGCCAGCGCAATTCGTCGAGGTGTTCCCAGAACGACATCTCTCTTTCGCGCGGCCGCCTGCCGCTTTCACTTTTTGTAGCTGTATCTGCCGGCATCACCTGCCTTATTGATTTATCCGTCAAAAGTAATAAATCCTTTAAAATAATTATGTTTGCAAGGATAACAGAAGCGGCGCGGAGCGAAATAATGAAAACCGAAAACCTCAGCAGGCTGATCCGGGCATACAGATCACTGAAGGCCGATGTCAGAAAGCAAAGGCTTTTTCTAAGGGACACCCTCATGCCTGATGTGGCCTTAGCCAGGCAAAACAATGACGGCAGCCTCGACGAAGAAGATTTTACAAAGGTCCTGCGCTATTACGGTTTCGGCGTTCCGGCCATCGTGGGCGAAGGATTCTGCACCCTGCGCGGAATAGCTATGAACCGGCGGGAACGGCTGGCCATCACCTATCAGGGAGCCCTCACGGGACTGTACGACGATTTCTTCGACAAAACAAACCTCCCGCACGACAGGATCAGGGAAATGATGGACAGGCCGGACAATTTTAATCCTGATTCCTCCCTGGAAAAACTCTTCATCCTCTTCCTTGGCCGTGTGCATGAAAACCTCCCGGATAAAGCATATTTCAGCGAGTCATTCAACAAGGTGTTCGAAGCACAACTGAAGAGCAAATCGCAAAAAAGCCAATCGCTTCGCACCGGGGACATCATCGATATCACTTATGAAAAAGGCGGCCTTTCGCTGCTATTCTACCGCAGTGTATTCCCGGAAAGGGCCGAAGCAGCGGAAGAAGATGCTTTATACCATGCCGGCGGACTGATGCAACTGGGTAACGACATATTTGATGTTTACCGCGACAGCCGTGCGCATATACAAACCCTGCCAACCACCTGCCGCAATATCGCTGAGATCAGGGAGATCTATACCGAAAAACTGGCAAAGGCCATTGCAGGCATACGCGCATCAGGCTTTCAATATCGCCAGATCCAAAAATACCTGGATAAATTCCTGCTGGGCATGTCGCGCTGCCCGGTCTGCCTCGACCAGCTTGAATCACTCGAAAGCAGGAGCGGCAACACCTTCAAGCCAATGGAATATGAACGTACAGACCTGATCTGCGACATGGAAAAGCCCGCCAACATGCTCCATTCCGTCAGGCACTTTCTAAGCCTCGATTACTGAGCACTCCGAAAGAACAGGCAGGAGTCGCCATAGCTCAGGAAACGGAAACCGTTCTGTAAGGCATAATTATAGGCTTTACGCCAGCCTTTCCCGGCAAATGCCGCCACGAGCAGCAGCAATGTGCTGCGGGGCATATGGAAATTCGTGATCAGCTTATCGGACATCCTGAAACGATATCCCGGTACAATGATCAGCCTGGTTTCACCGCTGATCACATTGGTTTTTTTCAGGTCCATCAGCCTGAGGATGTTTTCCAGCGCTTTTTCCCTGCCGGGATCGGGCGCAGCATGTTGATAGGGCCACCATTGGCCAATACTGAATTTAGCCTGCGGGTCCTGTTCAAGCATGGCTCCATAGCAATACAGGCTTTCGAGGGTTCGCATGCTGGTGGTCCCGACCGCCGTCAGCAAACCCCGGAATTTCAGCAATGCCTCCACCGTATCCCGCTGGATAATGATCTTTTCGTTATGCATTTCGTGCATGCGGATGTCGTCATGCGACACCGGTTTGAAAGTGCCTGCCCCGACATGGAGGGTGACATTTTCGAAGTGGATGTTTTTTTCGCGGAGCGACTTCATCACGGCAGGGGTAAAATGCAGGCCGGCGGTCGGGGCAGCCACCGAACCATGATGCCTGGCATAGATCGTCTGGTACCTTTCATTGTCGGCCTCTTCGGCCTCTCTTTCGATGTAGGGCGGCAAAGGCACCAGCCCGGCCAACCCGATGATCTCAGCAAATGGGATATGTGCCGGCTCCCACCAAAAATCGATCAAATAAGCACCCCCGGCTTCACCTGACTTTCCGGCATACAGGATCGCGTCCTCCCCGCCTGCCCTGATGTTCATCTGTAATGGACCTTTCGACCATTTTCGGGCGTTGCCGACAAGGCATTTCCAACTGACAGAAGAACATGCCTCAAAAGCCATGCTGAGTTCGCCATGGGGTGAAACCGGTTCGAGGCAGAAAACTTCTATCCTGGCGCCGGTCGGTTTTTGAAACAAGAGCCTGGCCCTGATCACCCTGGTATCGTTAAAAACCATCAGCCCTCCTTCCGGCATGTAACGGCTCAGGTTGGTGAAGCAATCGCCGGCAGGCACATCATCCCTGAATACCAGTAGTCGTGATTGGTCACGCTGTTCGGACGGATAGGCGGCAATACGCTCAGGCGGCAGCTCATAAACATATTGATCCATGCTGATGAATGATGGCAACTTCATCGCGGCAGCCTGTTTAAAAAGCCTGAAACTGCATTATAGAATGCTGCGGGAGCATCGGCATGTACCCAATGGGTACCATCGGCAATGGTAACGATATCGGCGTTCGGGAAACTCTTTTTGATAACGGGAATATCCTCTTCACTCACGTAAGGAGAACTTCCGCCACGAACAAACAGGGCAGGGTTCTTATAAATGGTGGAATAAAAAACACCATCGTACATCGACTCAAGGTTCATGTCGATGGCATCAAGGTTGATGCGCCATGCAAGCAGGCCTTTCTCCTTCCAAAAAAGGTTCTTCATCAGGAATTGCCTGATGCGCGGACTTTTAATGCGGTTGCGGAGGTAGTTTTCAACATCCTGCCGGGAAGAGATTTCTTTAAAATCGACCGATTTCATGGCATCGATCAGTTCGCGGTGCTGCGTATGGCTCAGGTATGTGCGCAGGCTGGTATCGACCACCACCAGGGCACTAACCGAAGCAGGATTCTCGAGCGTAAAACGCATGGCAAGCTTACCTCCCATGGAATGCCCCAGAATAACAGGCTGCCGGATGTCATGCTGCCCGGTAAACTCCAGCAGGTCGTCGGTAAGTGCATAATAGTTGAATGCATCATGATGGGGCGACCTGCCGTGGTTGCGCTGGTCGGGTATATATACATGATAACCCATGCCGGCTATCTTCTTTCCAAAACTAACCCAGTTGTCGGAAATCCCGAAAATCCCGTGAAGGATGATCAGGGGTCTGCCTTCGCCAAATTGCCTGTAAAATAATTTCATGGGGCAAATTTAATGATTTGCTTCAAGCAATGGAACATGAAGGCCGGTAATGACCGGCATGGTATGTCATCCTGCAGCCTGAAGCTGACGAAGATACATCTGAATGGTATTTTCGAGGCCGTAGTAGAGTGCATCGCTGATCAGGGCGTGGCCGATGGAAACTTCGAGCAGGCCCGGTACCATCCGGGCAAAGTAAGCAAGGTTTTCGAGGCTCAGGTCATGGCCCGCATTCAGGCCCAGGCCGGTCCCGGCAGCAATGCGGGCCGCCTCAGCAAAAGGCCTGACAGCTTTTTCCCTGCCGGAGGGATAATCACGGGCATAGGACTCGGTGTAAAGCTCCACCCTGTCGGCGCCGGTCTTTGCTGCATTTTCGATCATGGCGGCATCCGTTTCGATGAACACCGAGGTACGGATGCCGTGCCGCCTGAACTCATCGATCACCTCGGTGAGAAAAGCTTCGTGCGCAATGGTATCCCAGCCCGCGTTGGAGGTAAGCACCCCCGGCGGATCGGGAACCAGGGTAACCTGTTCTGGTTTTACGCCGGTAACAAGGTCGATGAACTGCCTGTCGGGGTAGCCCTCAATGTTAAATTCCGTTTTTACCACCGGACGCAGTTCAAGCACATCCCGGTAGCGGATATGCCGTTCGTCAGGCCTTGGATGGACCGTGATACCTTGTGCACCATAGCGTTCACAATCGATGGCTGCTTTCACTACATCCGGAATATTGCCCCCGCGGGCATTGCGAAGGGTGGCGATCTTGTTAATATTTACGCTGAGACGGGTCATGGGATGGTTTTTCAAATTTCTTCACAAAGCTAAGAATTTACTAAGTTTGTATAACATTAAGCGTTATGAGGGTAGTCATACAAAGAGTGTCTGAAGCATCGGTAAGCATCGGAGCTGTGGAAAAAAGCGCCATTCAGGACGGCCTGCTGGTACTGCTCGGCATTGAAGATGCCGATACCCCGGCCGACGTCGACTGGCTGTGTGCAAAAATCGTTCAACTCCGCATATTCCCCGACCAGGAGGGGGTCATGAATTTATCGCTGATGGATACCGGCGGGGAGCTCCTGCTTGTAAGCCAGTTCACCCTGCACGCCAGCACCAGAAAAGGGAACAGGCCTTCCTACATCCGGGCGGCAAGACCGGAAAAAGCCATCCCGCTTTACGAATCATTCATAAAAACCCTTGGCAAAGCCGCCGGCAGGCCGGTTAAAACCGGTGAATTCGGCGCCATGATGGACATCAGGCTGGTAAACAGCGGGCCCGTCACCATCATCATCGACAGCAAAAACAGGGAATAGGCAGTTTCAGAAGACGAATTCGATCCGTTGTTTGAGGCCGGGGTGGAGGCTCTGCGAAACAGGACAGGTAAAGGCCGCCTTTTCGATGATCTTCTTTTCTTTAGCACTGTAATTGTTTGGAGGGAAATACAGCTTTACATGGATCTCCCCCACCCTTCTGGGTCCGGCAGCCATCACCTTTACCACAGCGGCACGGGTGCCGTCGACCGAAAAACCATGTTCAGCGGCCGCAATACCCATGATGGTGAGCATGCAACAGCCCAGTGAGGTGGCCAGCAGGTCGGTGGGCGAAAAGGCCTCGCCGCGGCCCCTATTGTCGGGAGGTGCATCGGTAATAATATGCTGTCCCGACAACATATGGGTTGCACGGGTACGCAGCCCTGCAGTATATACCACTTCTGATGTCTTCATAGGCCTTTTTATTTGCAAATATACATCCCTTATTGCTGAACCGCTTGCGCGCAGGCGGGCAGTTCAATCAAAGCACAGGAATATCTTTTATTAAGGTTTTCAACAGGCTTAAAAAATCCTGCATAAAAAAACCTCCCGTGAAACATCACAGGAGGCAAAACCAAATTAATTAATGAAAAAATTATTTTTTTTCTCCGCCACCGGAGGTCTTGCAATCTTTGGCTTTCTTCGAAGGGCAGCAGTCTTTCGCTGCGGGGCACTTGGCGGCTGCTTCCTTGCATTTTACATCGCCGCTTTTGCAATTCACTTTTGTTTTTTCGCACTTCCCGGCATCTTTGTTAACTTTGTCCTTATCAGTGCTTACCGCTTTCTTGCTTGCGGGAGGATCGTCATCCTGTGTAAAGCTGACCATCTCAGGCTGATCATTGGTTTGAATGAAACTGTCGAGGGCCAGGGCACCGAAAGAAACAAATCCGACGAGGGTAACTGCTAAAATGAGATTTTTGATTTTCATAGTACTATGTGTTTAATTGATTTGATGGTGTAAAGATACGGCAATCAGCAAGCGCAAATCTGTTAACGGCTCGTTAAAATTGTTAAAAAATTGTTAATGAACCGCACAATGCCTTAAATTGTTGTTAATTCGACCTTATGAACAAGAGAAAAGTACACATCTTTTCCGCTTTTGCCATTTTTGCCATGCTGGGCATCATCCTCACCCAGGTATTCTGGGTGAACGAGGCCTATCAGTTCCGCAGGGAACAATTTAACCAGCGGGTGCGGGTTGCCATGAAAAGTGTTTCCACCCAAATGCTCGACCTTCAGATCGACAGTACGGCCAGGCAATACCCTGCACCCTGCGACACGGTGATCTGCATAAAAGAGATCACGGAGATCATCCACCCCAAATTGCTTGACTCCTTGCTCAGGCATGAACTGGATTTTATGGACATCAGCGATGCTTTCCGTTACGGGGTTTACCACGGGCAGGATTCCACTTTTATTTTTGGCGATTTCGGGGGTGAGGAAGCTGCACTGCTGGCAAGCAGCCACCAGGTTCCACTGAGCTGTATTTTCAGGAAAGATGTTTATTTATTTAGTGTTTTCTTCCCTGAGCAGGACCGGATCATGATGCTTCAGATCATTTTCCCGCTCAGCCTGTCGGTGCTTTTCCTGCTCATACTGCTTAGCAGCTTTTACCTGATCATCCGCATGATGTTCAGGCAGAAAAAACTGTCGCAGATCAAAACGGATTTCATCAACAACATGACGCACGAATTCAAAACGCCGATTGCCACCATCATGCTTTCGAGCGAAATGCTCATGAAACCCGAGGTAAACCGTTTCCCATATAAAACCAGGCGCTACGCCTCCGTGATCTATGACGAAAATGCACGGCTCCAGAAGCAGGTGGAGCAGGTGCTGCAGGTTTCGGTACTGGAAAAAGGGCAATACAATCTGAAATTACAGGAACTCGACCTGCACATGATCATCCGGCGGATGGCAGAATATTTTGCCGTGACGGTACAGCAGCGGGGCGGTATCATCAGCCAGGAACTGGGCGCCGGCAAACATTTCATCAGGGGCGACAAGGTGCATATTGCCAATATCATTTCCAACCTGCTCGACAATGCTATTAAATATTCACCCGGGCAACCCGAAATCAGGGTGAGCACCCGTAACAAGCCCGGAAAGGTTGTTATCGATATCAGCGATAAGGGTATCGGTCTCAGTCATGAAAACAAGGAACAAATCTTCAGGAAACTCTACCGGGTACCTACAGGCAATGTGCATGACGTGAAAGGTTTTGGCATCGGATTATATTATGTAAAGACCATGGTGGAAGCCCATGAAGGCAGCATCAGTTTGGTGAGCGAATTAAACAAAGGCAGTACTTTCAGTGTTGAGTTCCCTGTAGTATAATAATAAACCCAAATGAATAAAACGAAAATATTACTGGTTGAAGACGACCCCAACCTCAGCATGGTATTGAAAGACTACCTCGAGATGCTCGGGTACGCGATCCTCTTATGCAATAACGGGGCAGACGGCCTTGAAGCTTTTCACAACGACCAGGTTGACCTGTGCATCCTTGACGTGATGTTACCAAAAAAGGACGGGTTTACGCTCGCGGCCGACATCCGCGAGACGAACAAGGAGGTTCCGGTAATATTCCTTACTGCCAAATCGCTGAAGGAAGACCGCATCAGGGGTTTCCAGACCGGTTGCGACGATTATATCACCAAACCTTTCAGCACCGAGGAATTG
>CAYOLA010000045.1:0-18740 GCA_964404735.1 uncultured Bacteroidales bacterium | reverse complement strand
TGCCCCGGGACCACGGGAGCTTTAGCTTTAAATCTGTGCATTCAACCGTATCGAAGAGGCGTGTATAATCCTTTTCCCTATGTCAAAATAAGGCATAAGGAAGCCTGTTTACAGACCATCTCTTAAATGAAAATGCCTGCTCCTTGCGTATTTTCGCTTGTTATAATAAAGCATTTGCACTAATTATAAGCTATTTACATGAAAACAATCATCCACCTTATCACACTTATTCTCTTTGTTTCGGGACTGAACGCCCAGGTAGCCGTTAACACCGACGGAAGCAGCCCCGACGGCTCGGCCATGCTGGAAATAAAAAGCACTGACAAAGGTTTTCTACCTCCGCGCATGACCACCGACCAAAGGGATGCCATCCCCGGACCGGCAGAGGGTTTGTGGATTTACAATACTGATGAACAGTGTATTGAGTTCTGGAATGGCACCTGGTGGTATAATACATGCGATGATCTATCCAATCAATATCCGCCAGGCACAATCTTTTGTCTGAACGGCCCCACAGCCATTGTGGATGTAACCAATCTCACCACCAACGACACCTGGATGGACCGAAACCTGGGAGCTTCCCGTGCAGCGATCAACTCGGTCGATGCGAATGCATATGGAGACCTCTATCAGTGGGGGCGCCTGGCCGACGGACACCAATGTGCCAGTTCGGGAACGACTCCCACAACAAGCAACGCCAATGATCCCGGACATGGAGATTTTATTGCACATAATATCTTCCCTAACGATTGGCGGGACCCGCAAAACGATCTCCTATGGCAGGGAATAAGCGGCCCCAACAACCCCTGTCCAAGTGGTTACCGTTTACCGACCATCACCGAATTGGAGAATGAACGATTAAGCTGGACCAGCAATGATCCTGCAGGGGCATATGCCTCCGTACTGAGAATTCCCCTGGCTGGTCTTCGCCGTGGCACTGATGGTTTTCCGATGTCTTGGGGGATGAGAGCCTATATCTGGAGCAGCACGATTAGCGCCCACCTTGCCCGCCACTTATTGATCCAAAGTCCCGCTAGTATAGGTCAGAACAGCCGGACATCGGGTGCAACCGTTCGTTGCATTAAAGATTGACGTTAAACAATAGTCAATTCCATAAGCAAAATTTGCAATGAATTAATATTTGCACAACACCTTATGGCATTATATCAAGAAAGCAAACGCTTAATCGTGCATTTTTTTAAATCGCACTCCCTGTTTTACAAATTAAGCGCTTCACTAATAAATTTTCAGGGATTTTCTTATCGATTTGTTCTCATTTACCTATTATTCATTTTATATAAGACCCTTAGCTTTGTTGAATGCCGGAATGGTAGTCGCTAAACTGAAATTACAAAACAGGATGCAGCATATTTCCATGAATAACCGAAACGCTATTCTTTCAAAATACCACTTGCTGAATGATCTGCAAATTAACAACCCCTGTGGATATTTATTTAATAATCATAAAAATAATAAACCGGTCATGCAAAAACTATTGAATCTTTTTTTTATTAGCGTAATGCTGGCTTTTCAAGCAACAGCCCAATTCACCAATGTTACTGAGGAAGCCCTCGGAAATCCTCCCACTGCGGTTGCAGGCAGGGAATCAATCGCCTGGCCCGATGTGAATAACGATGGCTGGCCCGATCTCTTTGTCGGGTCAAAATATTTATATATAAACCAGGGTGACGGGACTTTTATCTTGCAGGATCCGGCAGTAAATGGTTTCGAAGCCATGGGTAGCGTCTGGTTTGCAAGGGCAAGCTTTGCCGATGCCGATAACGACGGTGACCTTGATTGTGTGCAGTCCAGTTATTATGGAAACAGCACATTTTACTTTGAGAACAATGGCCCCCCCGACTATTATTTCTCCGATACGGTCATCTATCTGCATGAACCCTCGGTTTTTGGTGGCCAGCCTACCTTTTTCAATGCGGATGATGACCTTGAATATGAGGTCTATCTTTCGATGGTGGGGAGTTGGGAACCATACGCTATTGGCAAAGACCGGCTATTTGATTTAGCCGGCAATGTCTGGACCGACATCACTGCTGAAAAAATTCCTGAACTTGAACTATCCGCTTTCAAACGCCCGGCGCGCGGCAGTGTTGCCTGCGACTACGATAATGATTTCGACATGGACATGTTTGTCCCGGTATATGGTATCTCTACGGCCGAAAACCATGCAAACCTGCTCTGGCAGAACGATGGCAACGGGAACTTCACAGATGTTGCTGCCGCAGCCGGCGTTGCCATTGAACCCAACAGTAATTACGGCGGCCTGGCCAGCGGCGCATCATGGGGAGATTTTAACAATGATGGCTTATTCGACCTGGCAGTTGCCAATATCCACGGACGTGCAGCACTTTATAAAAATAACGGCGACGGCACCTTCGATAATGTCAGCGCCGAGGCCGGCATTCATTACTGGAATTTTGAATGGCATAACACCCTTTTCCTTGATTACGACAACGACGGGGACCTTGACCTGTTCTTTAACCAATGGTATAACAATTACAATGCAATTTTATTCAGAAATGACGGCCCTGAGAACTTGGGGCACTTTACCGATGTAACTTACCAGTTAGGGTTTACACCCACAACAGATCTGAACTACGTTACCGGATGGGCATGTGCCGATTATGACCGCGACGGCGACCTTGACCTGGCTTACTACAACGCCTCCGACCTGTCGAAGGGAGTTTATTTATGGCGTAATGATATCGACAATGACAATCACTGGCTGGTTATGAGGCTCGTTGGCAATGGCACTACCGTTAACCAAAATGCACTGGGCGCAAAAGCAAGGCTGTTTTTCGAAGACGGAGCATGGACGCCGGTGAAACAGGTTGAAGCATCTTCGGCCGACCAGGGAATGAATATGCATCCCATCCATATGGGCCTGGGCGAGAAACAAAATTATGAATTTATCAAAGTGGACTGGCCCGATGGAAATACTGAATATTTCCCCTCTTCATTATATACACCTCACGTTGATGCGTGGATTGATGTAATACAGGGTACCGGTTCGCACACCATCGTTTCTGACAACAGACAAGACTCAAAACCCATGGTTTATGCCCTTAACGGCAATATAATCGTGCAATGCAAGCATGATCTTCTCGAAGTAAGCGTTTATGACCTATACGGCAAACAGGTGATACCACCGGTCGAACATTCTTCCCAAAGCCCCCTCTTCCTGGATATGAAAGGACAGACAGGCATGTATATCGTAAGTGGCATGTGCCAAAAACAACCCTTTGCATCAATGATCCATGTACCATAGCCTGCCGGATAAAAAAATGCCTTTTGCAGATCATATGGTTACAAAGTCATTGCCCCCGGCACCAACAAATAACCAGACAAATAGCTCAAAAACAAGCAAATTATTATTCAGGCATCCGGTGTTTCAAATAACGGACAAATCAACTGATCATTTTTCAAAATTATTATCCCTACACCCTGGCCTGCTTAAAAGTTAAACCAAACAAAAACCATTCAATCGCATGATATTCTCATTGGCAGGCAGCGCAATTGTAATACTACTGGCAATTATCATTGCTTACAAGCTAAGAAGATTGTATTCGCAAAACTTAAAAAAAGAAACAGAACAGATAAGCCGGGTCCTTTTAAAGGGTAACATATTCCTGAGAACAAAAAAAGCATAATGAATGCCGGCCCGTATGAATTCCCCCGGGCCGGCCCCTAACCTCATTTCTCCGGGTGGTTATTCCTGAAATATTCTCACAAATGATTGCTGACTAATGTTAATAAGCCAATTGTTTTACGCAGCCTGGATATTTTTCGCAATATCAGTTTTCGCTACACTCTTAAAACCGGAAACTTTTCGTTTGCTATCCTTAATTTCCGGAACAGCCTTATCATTGTTGTATTTCACATTATCGCCAAAACTTGTAAAGTCAAACAGATACCCCCTCCGCATTATCAAGAACCTGTGCAGTTTTGTCTGGGGTCTGTCAATTATTGTCGTCATCATTATCGTGTATGATCATTCATGGTTTCATACAGCAACCATTACCGGCAGTCTTTTAATGATCGCCCTGATAACGGTTATTATTCTTATGAGAAACAGGATAACAAGCATTGTAATATATTATAAACTGATGGTACACTCCCTGCTTTTATTGTTGTACCTGTTTCTGATCTGTTTTATACAGCAATATTTGCTTCCGGCTGTATAAAACCGGAACCCAACGACAATAAATTATACCGGAAGAAAACCACAGCACGATTTGGGGAAGGCTAATCTTCATTTTCCAAAAAAACCAATCAAAGGATTAAAGCTATAGAAACTGTTTGAAGCCAGCCGGGCATCCCCCCGGACAAATAAAACGTATCTTAAAAAACGACTGACAAACAAGTATGATTAATAAACCAGTTTTCTTTCAATGCAATATTTGATCAGTTGACTATTATTATTCATATTCATTTTTTGCATGATATTACTGCGGTGGGCGCTGACTGTTTTTATGCTTATATGCAACTTTTTTGCAATATCAGCCATTTTGTGACCTTCCCCAATAAGGATCAGAACTTCAATTTCCCTTGGTGACAATAATTCATGGCGGGTTTCAGCTTTATTGCCCAGGTATATGTTCATCATATTATCAACAACCGCATTACTTAAATATTTACTGCCTTTGATCACGGTGCTGATTGCATTCGGCAGTTCCTCAGTGACTGATTCTTTGCTGATAAAACCATGTGCTCCGGCTTTAACAACCTGCATGGCATACATATCTTCAGCCAGCGCACTCATAATCAAAAGTTTCATATTGGGATATCGCAAAAGTATCTTTGGGATTGCAACAATCCCATTGGTACCCGGCATCGAAATATCCAGAATAATCAAATCAATAAGGTGTTTTTCAAGAACTTTAAACATTTCATCAACATCTCCTGCCTCAAAACACTGACCAATATCAGATGAGTCTTCAATTATTGACCTGATGCCCAACCTGATAACAGGATGATCATCAACAATCAGAACATTAACCATTTTGTAAATTTTTTATTTTTAATTCAACGATTGTCCCGTGTTTTTTCCCTTTCTTAACAGTCAAATAACCTCCTGTAAACCCTGCTCTTTCCTTCATGACTTTCAGCCCCAGGGTATTTTTTCGCTTCACTTCGTTTTCATTTATACCGCATCCGTTATCCGATATCCGAAGATGAAAACTCCCGGCCTGCTTGTTCAGTTCAATCAATACTGAAGTAGCATCTGCATGTTTCAAAACATTTGTCAGGGATTCCTTCACGATATAATAAACATTATTTGCTTTTGCCGGATCAAGGTCTATGGCATCAACCATGGTACTGAAAGAACAAATGATCCCTGTTTCCTTTTCAAAATTTCTAACCAAATGTTCAATTGCCACAACCAAACCAAAATCATCAATTGTTTTTACCCTGATTTTTTGGGCCAAACTTCTGACGGAGGTAACCAAACCATTAATTTGTTGTTCAAAGTTAGCAAATAATTCCTTTAGATTATTATCAATAAGCTGTGTTGACAATGATTTTCTTATTCTGAAAAGGAACATTTTCATTACAGAAAGCTTTTGCCCGAGATCATCATGAATATCCCTTGATATGGCAAGTCGTTCATCCTCCCTGGCTGCAGTCAGGTAATTGGCATATAATTGTAATTGTTGCTGAGATTCTTCCTTTGCTTTTTCAGCATTCATCAGTTTGATCTTTTGCCCCATGCTATGGGCCACTATTTCAAGTAAGCTTTGCTCCTCCCGGTTCCACTGTCTTTCATCGATGCAATTATCGAATCCGATAAAGCCGAAAAATTCATTCCCGACATTGATCGGTATAACCAATATGCTTTTAATCTCCTGAGGGGCAAGAATTTCCCTTTCCCTTTCGGGAAAATCCCTGATTTTACCCTTAATAATTTCACCCGCCGAGAGGGCACGGAGCCATCTGACACTAAAATCCTTATATGCCAGATCTTGAAGCTGGGGGTTATGGATCTCCGGTCTTATGCCTGGTGCCGTATATTCTGCCACCTGACTCATCATCAATTCCCCATCCTCCCGCAAGTGATTCAAAAATACATATGTACGACCCGAATCGGAAACTTCCCCAATAATATCTACAACCTCCTGATAATCGAGTATTTCTTCCCGTAATAGCAACAGGTGAATTTTTAATACGGCCGTAAGGTATTTATCCCTGGCTACCAGGGTCTTTGTCTTTTCAGCAATAATACGTTTCTGGTTCTGATTGATCTTTAACAATTCTTTTCTGATATTCTCCAACTGGGATATATCAGTAAAAATGTATAATGTCCCGAGATAAAGATTTCTCCTTCGTATTCCAACCCCTTGTAAAAAGAGATGGACCTCTTCTCCCTGCATATTCACTACGGTCACTTTTCTGTTAAAATCATTTCTCAGATCATCACCAGGCAGCTTTAAATTCATTTTTTCCGCAATGACAGAAAAATTTTGGGAATACATATCTTCCTGACGGACTTTTACAATTTCATGAAAGCGATTATTCGCATAAACAACATGATTCAATTCATTGGTAAGCATAAGGCCCACGGGAATATTCCCTATCAGTTCATTGATCGCAAAAGCCGGATTAACCCTGATAATCCCCAAATTGAAAAGCACATAAGTCATACCCCCAAGAAAAAAAACCATGGCCAGATCAGGATAATTCGGTATTCCCAACTCAGGGTATTTTATTATCAGGTGAATAAT
Organism: uncultured Bacteroidales bacterium; assembly: GCA_964404735.1. Taxonomy (GTDB): domain Bacteria; phylum Bacteroidota; class Bacteroidia; order Bacteroidales; family B18-G4; genus B18-G4. The sequence continues at coordinate 12,000 of CAYOLA010000045.1, read as the reverse complement.
GGCCGCCGATAATAAATAGGAAATCAAACCGGTAATTATAATGATCCTGCTTTGCGCTTTAACAATATGATATTTCGTCTTTCTGTAATAACTTATTAAAACGATAAAACTGCACAGGATGAATAACGTATGCAGTATAATGAATATACGGTACAAAAGCATGTCATAAACAGCAATTATCCAGGAGCCATAATCATCCATCCCGAATGTAGGATAAGTCAACCGGCCATCAAGCTGAAATACTGATCCCGCAATAATAAAAGCCAATACCCCACCACCTGCAGGCAATAACCATTTCCACGACTTCCTTGAAAAAACCAGAAGGCTGAAAAAAACAAAGCCACCAATACAAAGTCGTAAAATGTAATTAACATGTACAACAACTTTTAGTACCGAGGGATATATATCAGGATCACCCAGAAAAACAAAACTCAAGCTCCAGATCGCGAATGATAAAAAAAGCAAACCATATACATAACGTGTTAATCCCAATTTCGATCTGGCAATAATAACAACTGCTATGATCATAAAAAGGACAAATACCGTATAATGAATATAATTAAAAACAACCATTTACGATCAGATTATATCCATATGAATTACCGGAGGAATAATATATTGCAATAACATCTTTAACCGTACTGGCAAACAAAGGTTTATTTAAAAGAATCAGATCAACAAATATAACATTTTTGCCGTTATTTTATGCCCTTTGAAAATTGCTGCCTGCATTAATTTCAAATCGATCATAAATAAGCCTGATTGCCAAAAAATAAACTGATTCAGCATGAATTAATCTCACTTGGTTTTTACGGATTGTCCTACTGGCCATGTTTGAATTACCGAACAAATTTTATTACGATCAACAAGTTGTTTAACATGCCGTTAATCTCTATAAAAAAATAATACTTTGACCATTTAAACACCATGAATAATATTGTAATTTTAACCCGGTTTATTATCCCGCTAATCGGATCCTGCTGCTTTTACTGAATTGCATTTTTAACATGAATTTACAAACCTAAACTAAAACCGCTTCATGAAAAAAATCTTTTTTTTACTGGGAACGCTTTACTTCATCTCCGGCCTGAACGCCCAGGTAGCCATTAACAACGACGGCAGCAGCCCCGACGGCTCGGCCATGCTCGAAGTAAAAAGTACAGACAAAGGTTTCCTGCCCCCACGCATGACTACTGCCCAACGTGATGCCATCCCCGGCCCGGTTGAAGGGTTGGTGATATACAATACCGATAAAAACTCCCTTCAGTGGTTTATTGGTTATACCTGGTATAGTGCAATTTCAGGTGCCGAGACCTGGCCTTCAGGCTATGTGCATTGTAACCCCGGTAACCCCACGGAAGTTGTGGAAGTGATTAATCCCGCCACCGGCAAGACCTGGATGGACCGAAACCTGGGTGCCAGCCAGGTGGCTGCTTCCAGTGCAGATCCGGATGCCTACGGCGACCTTTACCAGTGGGGGCGCTTTGCCGACGGGCATCAGTGCCGCAGCAGCACCATAACAAATACAAACGCTACCACCGCTGTTCCTAATGCTGGCAATTCATGGGATGGACAGTTTATTACCGAGTCGAATTCGCCCTTCGATTGGCTTACTCCCCAGGATGACAACCTATGGCAGGGCACAAGCGGCATCAACAACCCCTGCCCGGCAGCTTACCGCCTGCCCACGGAAACAGAGATGGAGGCCGAGCGTATGAGTTGGACCAGTGGCAACAATTCAGCCGGCGCTTACGCCTCACCACTTAAATTGCCGGTGGCAGGCGGCCGCCTCAGCGATGGTTCGCTCACCCTTGTCGGGAGCAGCGGTCGCTATTGGAGCAATACGGTGAGTGGTTTCCGCTCGCGCCGCCTGGGCTTCGGCAGCACTGATGCCGCCATGTACACCGTCGACCGCGCGAACGGCATGTCGGTTCGTTGCATCAGGGATTGACTTTCGCTGTTAAGGGAAAAGGCTGGAGATAGAGGTATTTGAGGATAATATTGCCTGGGAATGTTATAGTGCTTCAGTTTTATATTGTTATATTGTTATATTGCTTTATTGTTATATTGCTATATTGTTAAAGGGTTATGCAGATTATCGACTAAACAGCCTGCGAAATATTTTTTAACTTTGCAGCCGCAAAACAATTAACATCATGGCAATAAAAAAAGAGGATGTGCTGAAGGCCCTCGAAGGGGTTCTCTATTTTCCAAAACATGATAACGTGGTGTCCCTTAACATGGTGAGGGATATCCGGGTGGAAGGAAAGAAGGTTTCCTTTGCCCTTTTCTTTCCCGAAAGGGACGAGCGCAACGAAAATACGGTGAGGCAGTCGTGCATCAGCGCCGTCGTGAACAATGTTGATCTGGATGCCGATGTGTCAGTTGAGATCCGTTATCCCGCCGACCCGCTTGCCCGCATCAAATACATCGTGGCCATCGCCTCCGGCAAGGGCGGTGTAGGCAAATCGACCGTGGCGGTAAACCTGGCCGTGGCCCTGTCGAAAAAAGGCTTCCGCACAGGCATCCTCGACGCCGACATCTACGGGCCTTCCATCCCGCTGATGTTCGACCTGGTGGATGCAAAGCCCGCAGTGCACGAGGAAGGCGGACAGCAATGGATTAAACCGCTTGAGAAATACGGTATCAAAGTGCTGTCAATCGGCTTTTTCGTCGACCCTTCCCAGGCCCTCATCTGGCGCGGGCCCATGGCCTCCAACGCCCTCAAACAACTGCTGAACGAAACCGACTGGGGAGAACTCGACTACCTGGTGATCGACCTTCCGCCGGGGACGGGCGACATCCACCTCACCCTGGCACAGGACTTCAAGGTGAGCGGCATCGCCATCGTCACCACGCCACAGGAAGTGGCCCTGGCCGACGCACGCAAGGCCCTCAGCATGTTCAACCAGGAAAAGATCAGGATACCCGTACTCGGGCTGATCGAAAATATGTCATACTTCACCCCGGCCGAACTGCCCGACCATAAATATTACATCTTCGGCCGCGAAGGCGGAAAAAAACTGGCCGAAACTGCCGGCGTCCCCCTGCTGGGCGAAATCCCGCTGGTACAGGGCATCTGCGACTCGGGCGACAAGGGGATGCCCATCAGCCTCGACGACGCATCGCCCGTCACCAAAGCTTTTATGGAACTCGCCGCAAATGTAGACAGGGAAATCCGAAAATAATAATCAACATAAACAGATAAACATGAGTACAAGCGAAAAAGAAGCCACCAAACAAAAGGTGCTCAACGTGTTAGAACAAATACGCCCTTACCTGCAGAACGACGGAGGCGACATTGAGTTTGTGGAACTCACCGACGACATGCGCGTAAACGTGCGCCTGACCGGTGCCTGCGGCTCCTGCCCCTACAGCACCATGACCCTCAAGAACGGCGTGGAAGCAGCCGTGATAAAAGCCATTCCGGAAATCAAATCCGTGGAATCGGTATAAAAAGTTCAGATTTCAGATTTCAGATTTCTCACGACAAATACCGTCCCACAATGGGCATCCTGCGTCCCATGCCAAAGGCTTTGGGCGACACGCGCAGGATGGGCGGCGTTTGGTAACGCTTGTATTCGCTGGTGTTGACCATCTTCAGCACACGGCTCACCATGGCCTGATCAAAGCCCATGGCCAGCAGCTCCCTGGGGCCTTTTCGCTTTTCAATATACTGGTACAGCAGGCTGTCGAGGATCCCGTAATCAGGCAGCGAATCACTGTCGTGCTGCCCCGGCCGCAACTCGGCCGAAGGGGGTTTCACGATGGTATTTCGGGGAATTACCTCCGCATCCCTGTTGATGTATTCGGCCAGCCGGTAAACTTCTGTCTTGTATACGTCGCCCAGCACCGAAATGCCCCCGTTCATATCGCCGTAGAGGGTGGTATAGCCCACGGCGGCCTCGCTCTTGTTGGAGGTGTTGAGCAGTATATAGCCAAACTTGTTCGACATGGCCATGAGGATCACCGCCCGCACCCGTGCCTGCATATTCTCTTCGGTAACATCAAAGGGCAAGCCGTCAAAGGGCTTTTCCAGGCTTTCGCGCAGGCTGTTGTATGCCGCTTCAATATTGATGATCTCGTATGGCGAGCCCAGGTTTTCGGCCAGTTGCAAGGCATCCTTCACGGAGTGATCCGATGAAAAGGCCGAAGGCAGCAGCAAGGCATGCACGTTCCCGGCACCCAGCGCACGCGCGGCCAGCACCATGGTCACGGCACTGTCGATACCCCCCGACAAGCCCAGGATGGCCTTTGTAAAGCCCAGCTTTTCAAAATAGTTTCTGATGCCCATCACCAGGGCGTCGTGGATGAGTGCCGTTTTGGCGGCCGGCTCATCAGGGATGGAAACCGGAGGCTTGCCCGCAGCCGTCAGCGCATCCAGGTCGTAAACCCGCAGGTCTTCCTCAAAATACTTCATTTCATCAAACACGAAACCTGCCGGAGCCACGGCCATCGAGCCTCCGTCGAAGAGAAGCTCGGTCTGCGCCCCCACATGGTTCACGTAAAACAATGGCAGGCCGTAACGCTTCACATTTGCCAGCATCACCTCCCGCCGCTGCTGCGCCTGCTCATAATGGAAGGGCGAGGCGGCAATGTTGATCATCAGGTCGGGCGACTGCCGGCATAGTTCGTCCATCGGGCTGATGGTATACAAGGGGTCGTCGCCTACATCCCAGATATCCTCACATATGGTGAGTGCAATGCGCCTGCCGCCGTATTCGATCACCGAAAATTCGCGGCAGGGCTCAAAATAACGGTATTCATCAAATACGTCGTAATTGGGCAGCAAGGCTTTGTGCGCCATGGCCATCACCTTCCCTTCCGCCAGGAAGAGAGCGGAATTATGCAGGTCTTTGCCCTTGATCTCCGCCCTGCGTGTGGGTGCGCCCACGATGGCGGCAATGCCATGGCAATGGGCTGCTATTTCATCCACGGAAGCATCGCATCTGTTGATGAAATCGCCGAACTCCAGGAAGTCGCGGGGCGGATAGCCGCTCACGGCCAGCTCGGCAAAGACTGCCAGATCAGCCCCGGCCTGTTTGGCCCGTTGCAGGGCGGCAATGATCTTCGAAGTGTTGCCCCCGAAGTTGCCGATGTGGTAGTTGATCTGTGCAAGTGCTATTTTCACGGGATAAAGTTAAAATACGATCCCGACATTGAAGGCAAGAAAATTGGCAAAAGCCTTATTGTTGATGGTGGGATCGGTATTGTTCTGCCCTTTCAGGATATCCATAAAGCCGTTGTTGAAGACCAGCCCGGCGATAATGCTGGTCGAGCCGCCCAGCAGGAACTCCACCCCTGCCCCCAGGATGAGCGACTCGCGCATGAAGGTGATATCGTCGTAAATATCCACTTCCTCCTTAAGGGGCTCGCCCGTGGGAGGAATGAATTCGTCATCGGCCTTGGCGCCGATCAAAAAGCTGCTCCCCAGCCCGATCTTCCCGTATATCCTGAACGGGCCCAGCTCTTTGGTACGCATGCGCAGGGTGAGCGGTATCTGTATGTACTTGAGCCTGTACTTGCGGTTGAGGATACCGCTGATGGTGTCGGGGGCATTCACCTTATGATGCGGCATCCTGATGCCCCCGTTCAGGAATATAACGTCGAAACCGGAGGTGATGCCATAGTTTTCCATCAGGTAAAAATCGGCGATAAAACCCCAGGAAAAGCCAATCTTTACCCCATCTGACGAATAGCCGGCCGCATCGGGCTTCATCCAGCCGATGTTCGGCCCGGCCTGAAAACCAAAAACAAAGGGCTTTTGCTGTGCCACCGTTGTGGCCGCAGCCAGAAACGAAAACAGTAAGAAAATGATGAGGTGCTTTTTCATCTTATATTTTTTTTTATTGGGCTTCATCAACATCCATGCATCCGGGCGCATGCCGTTGCCTTGCCTTTAACGGCAATATGACTATAAAAATACTCATTGGCACGGATCAGGCAAATCCCAGCCTAAAAATACTGCTTTTACACCAAGCCGCAATAAAGCCGGCGGCAAGTTTTTAAAGGGGCAGTGTTAATAATTATCCGGGGGGATGTTGGGAAATAGCGGGCGATGCCTTACTTTTGCATACGCATGGCAGCCAATGGCCAGGCATTTACTTCATTTAAAAACAAGAAGCATGAAAAGAAGCATACTGATGATCGCGCTGGTATTTTTGGCTGGCGCCACATTTGCCCAGTTCACCGTCGGGCCTAAGCTTGGTTTTACCATGAGCAAGCTCAAGACCAACTTTGAAGACGTAAAGGAAGAAGCCAGGGCCGGTTTCCAGTTCGGAGCCTTTGCCCGTATCGGAAAAAAGATATACGTACAGCCCGAGCTGATTTTCGTAACCAAGGGAGGCATCATCAAGGCTGACGATGCCACGGCCCTCGAAACCAAGGTAAAACTGAGCACCATGCAGATTCCTGCCCTGGTGGGCTTCCACCTGCTGAACCTGAAAGTGGTGAACCTGCGCGTGATGGGCGGTCCGGCCCTTTCCTTCGTCACCGACAAGGAGATCAAGATCAACAATGTTTCAGGCTCGATCGGCGAGAAGAACATCAAGGATGCCATCTGGAGCTTCCAGCTTGGTGCCGGCCTTGACGTGCTCATGTTCACCCTCGACGTGCGCTATGAATGGGGGCTGAACAACATCTACCACCCGCAGGGCGGCACCACCTACGACATGAAGAGCAACCTCTGGAACGTGAGCCTGGGCTGGAAGATCCTGTAACGCCTCTGTGCGGAAGCAATAAAACAGGCTTTTCGCCGTAATATAATGGCTGTCTGCGCCCGCTAATATCCCGTTGCGGGCAGGCTGGTAAATTTTGCATACATGAACAAGGCCATCCTCGCACTGCTGCTGACCACCCTGCTGATCTCCGGCTGCCGCCGGAGACACGACTGCCATCATGTCGACCTCTCGGCCGTTCCCGACCCGCAGCTCAGCATGCACCGTTACGGGCAGGAGCTGTTCAGGATGGATCCCTCCCAACTGGCAACAGCGCTGCCCCGTCTGGCCGTAAAATACCCCGTTTTCCTTGGCGTGCCGCCCCTCGACACCCTCACCTTTATCCAGATCCGCGAATTTGTAAGCGACCCTTTCCTGCGTGAAACCGCAGAGGCCTGCGAGCAGCAGTTCCCGAACACCGCCTCCATCGAAAAAGAGCTGAACCGGGCTTACCGGCACTTTTTGTATTATTACCCCGATGCCGTTTTGCCGGATGTTTACAGCTATGTTTCGGGTTTGAGCTATGAGCATCCCGTGCAGTTGCACGACGGCATTTTGCTCATCGCCCTCGACATGTACCTGGGTGCCGGCCACCCGCTGTATGCGCGGGCGGGCATCCCGCAGTACCGCAGCCGCCGGGCCACGCCCGAACATCTGGTGCGCGACGTGATGTTCGAGACCGGCAGCAGGCTGCCGGTGAAATACCGGCGCGACAACATCCTGCTCGACCAGATGGTCGACTACGGCAGGCTGCTGTATTTCCTTGAGGCCACCATGCCCTGGCTGCCCGACAGCATCCGCATCGGCTTTACGGCCGGGCAGCTCGACTGGTGCAGGAAGAACGAGCGCAACCTCTGGACCTTCCTCATCGAGAACGAGCTGTTGTTCTCGGCCGACCACCAGAAGACCCACAAGCTCATCACCGACGGGCCTTTCACCTCTTATTTTCCCGAGGGCTCTCCGGCCCGCACCGGCTGGTACACCGGCTGGCAGCTTGTGCGCAGCTTTATGAAGAACAACCCGGAGGTATGCCTGCCCGAGCTCATGGAAGACATCCCTGCCCGCCACATCCTCGACCAGGCCGCCTACCGGCCCTGAAAAGCCGCACCCGAACCACCCGCCCCACCCATCAATAAAAATTTTACGGAAAAAAGTGCGACTTTTCGGGTTTTTGGGTATTAATAAACAGGTAAAGCTAATATAGCGATTATGCTTGTTAAAACATTCGGGAGTACCCTGGTGGGGATCCATGCCATTATCATAACCGTAGAAGTCAGTATTGATCAGGGGGTGAATTTTTTCCTGGTCGGCCTCCCCGACAGTGCGGTAAAAGAAAGCCACCAGCGCATAGAGGCCGCACTGAAATACATCGGGTTCAAGATCCCCGGCAAAAAGATCGTGATCAACATGGCCCCTGCCAATATCCGCAAGGAAGGTTCGGCCTATGACCTTACGCTGGCCATCGGCATCATGGCTGCCTCTGAACAACTCGACCCCAAACATGTAGGGGATTACATCATCATGGGTGAACTTTCGCTTGATGGCGGGCTGCAGCCCATCAAAGGCGCCCTTCCGATAGCCATCGAAGCCAAACGACAGGGCTTTAAAGGCCTTATCCTTCCCGCCAGGAATGTTATGGAGGCAGCCATTGTAGGGGGCATTGATGTTTTGGGAGCGGAAAACATCATGGATGTGATAAAGTTTTTTAAGGGTGAGGGTGAGCTCAAGCCGACGGTGATCAACACCCGGGAGGAATTTTTTAACCGGCTTCATGAGTATGAATTTGATTTTTCGGAAGTGAAGGGGCAGCAAAATATCAAGCGTGCACTGGAGATCGCTGCGGCCGGGGGCCACAATGTGATCCTGATCGGTCCGCCGGGTTCGGGAAAGACCATGCTGGCCAAGAGGCTTCCTTCCATCCTTCCGCCGCTGAACCTGCATGAAGCCCTTGAAACCACCAAGATCCATTCGGTAGCAGGCAAGATGCGCAGCAACATCAGCCTCATCTCCGTACGGCCATTCCGCTCGCCCCATCATACCATCAGCGATGCCGGCCTGGTGGGCGGCGGCACCTATCCGCAGCCGGGGGAGATCTCCCTGGCACACCACGGGGTGCTCTTCCTCGATGAGTTGCCCGAATTCAAGCGCACCGTGCTGGAGGTGATGCGGCAGCCCATGGAAGAACGCATCGTAACCATTGCCAGGGCAAAGCAGAGCGTTGAATACCCGGCCGGCTTTATGCTGGTGGCCGCCATGAACCCTTGCCCCTGCGGCTATTACAACCATCCCGCGCAGGAATGTTCCTGCCAGCCGGGCACGGTACAGAAATACCTGAACAGGATATCGGGCCCGCTCATGGACCGCATCGACATACACATTGAGGTGGTGCCGGTCCCCTTTGCCGAACTCTCGGAAATGAAAAACGGCGAATCCAGCGAAATCATCCGCAAACGGGTAACCCATGCCCGCAGCATACAGGAAAACCGTTTCAGCCAGAGCAACGGCATCCATTGCAATGCCCAGATGAAGCCCGCCCAGCTCAGGAAATACTGCGACCCCGGCAGCAGCGGGCAACTGCTGCTGAAAAAGGCCATGGAAAAGCTGAACCTCTCCGCCAGGGCCTACGACCGCATCCTTAAGGTGGCCCGCACCATCGCCGACCTCGACCAAAAGGAAAAGATCATGACCGAACACCTGGCCGAAGCCATCAACTACCGCAGCCTCGACCGCGAAAACTGGGGAAAACGCCTCTGAAAAAAATGCCCTGCCGGGTTCCCGGTAAACCGCGTGGAGCTTTGCAAAACGCTCAAATTCCTGCTGAATGGCGGTTGGGCTTTATTTCAAATCTTTTTTCAGCATTATCATATGCTTTAATTGTATTCCATTTTCAAATATGGGTTCCGGATAATTATCAATAAAGAACCTGTGCTTTATATCATATATCTCAAAACCAACCTTTTGGTATAAATACAATTGTTTAATCCCTGCATCTCCTGTTCCGATTATAAGCCTTATAAATCCTCTTTCTTTTGCAAGGCTTATGGCATCTTTCAATAATCCCTGACCGATCCCCTGTCCCTGAAAAGCCGTATCTACCGCAATGTTTTTTATTTCTGCCGTATCGCTGCAGATCCTTTGCAATACAAACACTGCAATAATTATATTGCCCCGGTCAAGTACATAAATGTCTGATTGATGGATGTATTTATCGATTGCCTCAATTGTTTCATCAGCAAGCAATAGTAGATCATAAGGTATTTCCTTATCCTTTTCCAACAATCTGATCATGGTAAATCCATTAACGGCATGGAACTTCAAAAACCGAACCTGTTCGTTTATAATCAAGCTTTTCATAATATCCATCAACATCAGACATTACATAAACAACCTGGTTGGGATAATCCTTATATATGCATTCCACTAGTTTTCTTCCAATCTCTTTTCCCCTGTAAGCCGGCATTACCAACAAATCACAAACATAAATATATTCGCCAAAATCATCCAGAGAACGGGAATATCCACATAAAACATCCTCCTGACAGGCGACATATGTGACAGAAGTCTCCAAAGCTGCTTTATATTTCTCAGCCAGGGATTCATTGGCATAATCCCATCCTTCTTCATCTTCAATCATTTTCATCAATTGGCTTTCATCAATGATCCTGTTGTATTTTCTTATCTGCATTTTGATTTGTTAATTGCGTGCACGTATGTCTCCCGGCCTTATGGCCAACGGTTTGCGGCTATGGCCTGTGGCCGATTTTCTTCAAGTTTTGGTTTTTACATTTCATTTTTCAATTTATGGTTTTCTTTTCAATTGAAACACTTTTCCGGCCATTGGCTATGAGCCGCTGTTATGCACTTTATTTTTTTATTATCTTTTCAATCCTGAGAATTCTTTGATTTAAGTCGGTAATTTTCAATAGATAAATACCATTTTTGTAATTGCTGCAATCTACTTTGTATGTTTTATCTGAGATTGTTTTTTTATCTATCATTTTTCCTTCACAACTGAATATTTCCAAATAATAAAAGTCTTTGAGATTTCCGTCGTAAGAAATTGAAAAACTTCTGCTGACTGGATTGGGATGTATATTTATTTCAGGTTCTTTTGGTATGTCTTCGATTGTGGTAGGCAAAACAACAGTAATATCAGAGTAGAGAATATCCGTTAAAAATCCAATATCATAGTTTTTAATTGTAATAATGCAAGGGAAAGAACCTGTTGTACTAGGCAAACCTGTAAGTATGCCTGTTGTTTCATCAAATTCAAAATCTTCTGGGATCACATCTCCAATCAGAGCAAATGAGTCAACATTATTTGTGTCAGATATTTGTAACTGAAATTCATAATATTCATTTAAATAGGCGGTGTCATAATATTCAGAGGTTATTTTCGGATAAAACTCTTGGATAAAGCAGGAATTGTAAATCGTATCAAAATACAATAGTGTATCATTTTTGGAACAACAAAGTAAATCCATGCCACCACCAGCAGTGGGAGCACCACCAAAACCACTATAAAGCAAGCCATATTTGCTCCCTATTCCTTCAATCCAGATATCAGAAATACCGTACATATCTGGGGTCGAAAAGTAGAATTGGTTTCTTGAAATACCATTGATGATAACAGGATTAACACTGTCACAAATTAGCAGCACATCTTCAAAACCGACATAATAATTATCAATTACAACACTATCACCTACCGTTAAATCAAAATCGTAAACTAGGCCTATTTCCTCTGGGTCCAATGTTGAGAAATATACTTTTTTAGTAATTGTATCTTCTCTTAGGTACCCCACTTGATCCCATTCTTGTTGAAGCGAATCTTGTGCTTCAAAAACTTTGAAAAATGTGCTGTCATTAAATATTACTTCTCCTGCAATTTTATTTGTCTTAGTGCCACCACAATGAGCAATTCCCCATGGCCAGAAACCATAATAAACAGTGCTCCATTTTTTCGTTGAGTCAGCAATTTGGTAAGGACTTTGGCTAAAAGTCAAAATAGAGAATACAAGTAAGATTGTTGTGAATAGTGTTTTCATTTTTTCTCAATATTGTGCATAACGGTCATGGCGATGGGCAGTAGCGGAGTCTGATCGTGGATTCTGTCCGAAGGACGGAATCTTCGGCAAGAATCCGCATTGTCTCGGGACCACCACCCCGCTATTGCCTATGCGCCTGTGTTGAACTAAATCCCGCCTGCGCGGGATAGCCTGTATAAAATTACCCGATTCTTCTCATATTTAGAGAATTAATAACCACAAAAATTCAAGTTATG
>CAYOLA010000044.1:0-52068 GCA_964404735.1 uncultured Bacteroidales bacterium | reverse complement strand
CGCGCCGGGATTAGCGGTAATCCGGATTCGGACCTCCCTGAGCATGTGCTTTCCTATACCATCTTTAATTTCCAGGGAGGATGGCACTATATGCAGGGCAATGACACGACACCTGAAAACAAGACCATCGAATTTGGACTCGACATCACTCCCTTGCTTTCACATGTTGAAACGGGCAAGGAATACCGCTTTTTCCTGATCGTGGATGAGAAAGATCCGGAAAACCTCGGATATGGGCAGATAAAGGATTTCAGCCTGATCGATTACCAGGAAGGATTTACGGAAGTCCCATGCAGTCAGCAAAATGTTATTCTCACCGATAACGGCACCACCATGCTGTATATTGATTATATGCCTTCACCCAATGATTTTGTTATAATCACCAATGAAATTCCCCCGCTTGTTGCAGGCCAGCCGCTTGCTTTGCAACTGGAGGCAGACGGCGGCCGGGAACCTTATCGATGGTATCTCGACAAAAATTATCGCATGGGCACGGGCCCGGAACAATACCCCGCAATTGAAGGGGAACTGATCATTGAGAATACCTATACGGATCTGCCTGTAGCGCAAGCCCTCGGGTTCAGTTTTCCGTTTTACGGGAATCTTTTCGATACGGTCATGGTGTCGCCCTGCGGTTACATCTTTTTTGATGAGAACATGTATTTCTGGTCATACCTGAGGGATATGGCCTATTTCCTGCGTAATCAGCGTGTGATCGCCCCTTTGCTCTGCCAGGAAATGATCGTGAATTCGAGTTATGGCCATGGGGTATGGTATGAGGGCGATGAAAATGGCGCTGTTTTCAGGTGGGTCAATGCGCTGGAGGACGAAAATGAATCAAGTAAATTCAACTTTGCCGTTAAGCTTTTCCCCAACGGGGATATTGATTTTTACTATGGGGATATATTGCTCAATACCGCCATGGATTGGGTGGCCGGCATCTCCGACGGCGACCTGGTCAATTACAGCCTGCCAGACCTGCCTGCACCGGCTGAGATCAACCCCGGAACGCAGGTAATTTTCAGGGGGTTGCCCCTGCCGGATTCCCTTTCCCTGAGCGTTGAGGGATTATTGGAAGTATATAATGGCGATGCCATACAAAGCGGGATCAGCGTGCTGGCCGTTGATAATACCTTGCTCAGGGCAGGCAGAAAATATCAGCTCACCGATGGCCTCGAAATGGATATTTATGTTCAGGGCAGCGGGAATAATACACTAAAAAACGGTCAGTTTGCCTATCTCAACCTGATGTTGAAAAATCAGGAGGTAACAGAAATGGAGGATCTGCATTTCATGCTTTCGTGCGAACATCCCGGCTTAAGGCTTATTGACGACAGCCACTTTATTCAAACCCTGTCTGCAGGGGAGCAGATGGAAGTGGTTGCAGCTTTCAGCTGCCTGGCTGATCCGGACCTTTTGGACCAGCAGGTGGTCGTAATGACAATGGATATGCAATTGGCCGGCAAATCGTCTTCGCGGCCATTCATTTTCGGAAGCCGGGCACCCCTTTTAATGTTAAGGTCATGGAGCGTTGATGATGCAGACGGGATCCTTGATCCCGGCGAAACGGCTCCCCTGATGGTTGAGATTGACAATGAAGGTCTGTTAAAAACCGGATCCGTAAAGGGCCGCGTCGTATCCAAAGATCCGGGGGTTACGGCAAACGGTTCACAAGCGGCCATATTCGGTGAATTGCAACCCGGTGCCAGGGCTACAGCTACCTTTGACTTAACAGCAAGCGATGCGCTGCCATACGGGAAAAAAGTTTCATTGGTACTGAAACTGGAAGAAGAGAATGGTCTGATAAGGGAACTGCCTTTCAGTCTCAGGGTTGGGAAAGTGCCTGTTTGCATTGTTGATATGGATCCGGGTACCCATTCGGGGCCGCAGATTTATGACCTCCTGCAACAGATGGGTGTCGAAGTGGAATACACCCGCAGTTTTCCCCAGTCGCTGGATGCTTTCCAGTCGGTCATCCTTTGCCTGGGCAAGTACTTTTCGTACCATGATATTTCAGCCATGGAAAGCAATACCCTCATACAGTATCTTGATCAGGGCGGACGGCTTTACATGGAAGGTCGGCTGGCATGGACGCAGCAGCCCTACTGGGACATCTTCGGCAGGTTTAACATAGAAACAGTGAATATGCCTGGCCTTTATAATATCCTGGATGGCACCGACAGCACCTTCACCGGGGGCCTTGCATATGCCAACATGGCACCGCAACCCGTCTGCTACCAGTACCTGGTTCCACAGGAGCCTGCCTTCAGCATCTTCACCGGCAGGGAATATCCCTACTGTGCGGCGGTTGCCTACGATGCAGGTAACTATAAGACTGTGGGCACCATTTTCGAACTGGGCGGGCTGGTGTCATCCGATACCTGCCTGGTTGAGACTTTTATGTGGCGGCTGCTCGATTTTTTTGATGTGCAGCAAAGTGCCCTGGATATTGAGGAACCATGGGTCCGTGATCCGGCAGCAGCCGTTCAAAACCATCCCAATCCTTTTTCCGGTCATACGCATATCCCCGTATTTTTCGATGAATGCAGTTATGCCCGCGCCGAAGTTTATGATATGCAGGGCCGGCCGGTATATGAGCTTCTGCCGGCAGGCTTGTACCAGGCAGGGACAAAACTGCTGGAATGGAACGGAAAAGGCCCGGGCGGACAAAACCTGCCGGCCGGCATCTATCTTTACCGTATTGTGGTAAACGGGATGTACTTCACAGGAAAGATGATCAAGCTTGATTGAGAACGGGATACCGGTTTTATGATGATGAAATATTTTTATTAAAGCATAAAATTTGGGTTTGATCCCCTGATGCGGTTTCATTCCGTTAAAAAGCAGCTTGATCTGCTGCCGTTTGTTTGGTAAACTGTTGTAATTTCGTTCTGAGAAACCTGATTCTTATTTCGGTGAATATACGTTTAATCATAATCCTGTTCCTTTCCCTCTGGCTGCTCTCGCCGGATTTGCCTGATCATGATATTGATGCAAATGCTGTTCCCGGAAAGATGATCATCCAGCTCAGCCAGGGCATATCCCACATCAAAGCCATTGAAATACTGGAGAATGATTATGCTGACATACAGCTGGAAGCCGAAAAATGTCTGTCGCAGGAACTGGGCATCTGGCTGTTTTCATATGCACAGGGCCATACAGGCAAACGTTCCCTGCTTAATGAAATAGCCGGCAGCACGCTTGTGAAAAAGCTGCAGTTTGATCACTATATTGCCCTGCGGGAAGTGATTCCCGACGATTCACTCTTTGATGAGCAGTGGGCCTTGAAAAATACGGGGCAGGCAGGAGGGTTACCGGGTGCCGACATCGATGCTGCCATGGCCTGGGAGGTAGCCGTAAATGATGGCGTTACCGCCCTTGGCGACACCATTGTCATCGCAATTATCGATGATGGGTTTGCACTGGGCCATGAAGATATGCATTATTGGAAAAACAGGAATGAAATCCCCGGCAACGGGATCGATGATGATGGTAACGGCTATATCGACGATTATGACGGCTGGAATGCCATATACAGCAGCGGGTATATACAGCCCAAAGACCATGGACAGCATGTGGCCGGTATTGCGGCGGCACGCGGCAATAACGGTAAAGGTGTGAGCGGTATCAACTGGAATGTGCAGGTAATGCCGGTTGCGGGGGCATCAACCGTTGAATCGGTTGTTGTTGAAGCATATTCGTACGTATACAGTATGCGTAAACTATATGACGAAAGCGATGGGGCGAAAGGGGCTTATGTGGTGGTGACCAACAGCTCTTTCGGTGTCGATTTTGGCCAGCCCGACGACTATCCTGTATGGGAGAGCATGTATGATTCGCTGGGCAGTCTGGGGATCATGAATGTTTCCGCCACCATGAACGGTATCTGGAATGTGGATGAGGTTGGCGACATTCCGGGCAATTTTACCACGGATTACCTCATTTCGGTTACCAATACCACCAATACGGATGAAAAATACCTGGCAGCAGGCTGGGGTGCCGTTTCCATTGACCTGGGCGCACCCGGGAAGTCCATTATTTCAACACGTATACCCAATACTTACGGCTATAAAACCGGTACTTCCATGGCAGCACCCCAGGTAGCGGGCAGCCTGGCCCTGATGTTTGCAGCAGCCGGCGATGCATTCATGCACAGCTATCAGGAGGAGCCGGCTTCCATGGCCCGTTTCCTGAAAAATCTTATCCTCGATGGGGTGGATCCGCTTCCCGGCTTCGATACGGTCTGCTTTTCGGGGGGAAGGCTGAATGTGAACAATGCCGTGAGGAAGCTGGTTAACCCGCGCATACAGCTTGAAAACGATACCCTGTCCATTTTCGTGGCACCGGATTCCATTGCCTGCGCCACTGCCGGTTTTGCCAACCTGCTTGGCTTTGAGCTATCCTATGTTGTTGATACGGAAGAAATGCCTCCCTGGGCAGAGGTGTACCTTTCTGCCGGAACACTGCAGCCATCAGGATATGATACGATACTCATTTGTTTCGACGCCGGCGGTATGGATGAAGGAACCTATTACGGCATCCTCTCATTAACTGATATGGCGGGCATGAGCATCCCGCTGGTGCTGCGGATGTTCGTTGTTCCGGAGCAGGGCGTGGAGGGCAGCACTCTTTCCTCTTCTCCCGGCCTGTATGCTTATCCGAATCCTTTTCAGGGTATCCTCAGGATTTCTGCCGGCAATATTGAAAGCGGAAAAATTACCCTGAGTGTATATTCATTGGCCGGACATTTGGTTTACAGCACCGAAGAATATGCCACCGGGCAGGGAGTTCATGAATTTTTCTGGGATGGGAGGGATGCAGGGGGCGGTTTTCTCCCACCAGGGATATATTTTATCAGGGTTGGTAACGGAAATCGCAGCAGTTGCCTGCGGGTGATCAGGATGCCGGCCTGATCCTATCTTTTTCCGGCAAGCCACGGAGCGGGATCCATCAGGTCCTTGGCCTTCCATATTTCAAAATGTAATTCGGTTTTGTTTTCCTTCCGGTTGGTGTATATGCGCCCGATCGTCTGCTTTGTCTCAACCATTTGATCGCGCTCTACCAGCACTTCGTCAAGGTTCGAATACACCGTAAGGTATTCGCCGTGGCGAATGATCACCACATTGTTGTAATTGGGTACCGACATCACCCTGGTAACAACCCCACCGAACACGGCACGGGCATGTTCACCTTCCGATGTTAGAATGTCGATACCATTATTTTTTATTTTTACGCGTGGTAAAACCGGGTGTTGATGTTCGCCGAAGGTCCCCGATACGATGCCTCTTTCTGTTGGCCAGGGGAGTTTACCCCTGTTGCTTGCAAAGTTTTCGGAGAGCAGCATTTCTTCAGGCGTCAGGGCAAAGCCGCTAATGGTTTTGGTGCCCGCTTCTGCACGCGCCCTTTCTTCGGCAAGCCTGATCTCTTCGGCAATGATGGCCTGTATGGCTTTTTCCATATCGGCTGCCGCCCTCTCCTTTTTTTTCAATGCTGCCTTCAGCTCTTTTTCCTGCTTGCTTAACTCATTGATGGTAATGTCCATATTGGATCTTTCTGTTTCGAGCTGCCTCTTTTGTTCCTGTTCAAGACCGAGGAGGTTTTGTTTTTCAGCTTTGCTGCGTTCCAGTTCCATCTCTTTTTTTGCAAGCATTTCACTTGCCTGCCTGATCAATCCGGCCTGGGTTCTTCGATAGGTGGCATATTGCTGGAAATAACGGATCCGCCGGTAAGCCTGGTTAAAATCTTCCGCCGAAAATATAAATACCAAACGGTCGTATGCGTTGCGGTTGCGATTGGCATGATAGATCATTTTAGCATATTCATCTTTCAGTTTCCTGAGTTCGGCGGAAAGATGTGAAATGCTGTCGCCCGTTTGCCCGATCTCATTTTCAAGCCGGGCAAGTTCGGCCTTGATGTTATTGATAAGCCTTTCCCTTTGCCTGATGTTCTGCTGAAGAATGGTAAGCCCTTCCATGGTCGAACGACGGCTCTGGCTTGTTTGTGCCAGCAATTTGTTGGTATAGGCAATGTCCTCCTCAATCTGTTTTTTTTCCTGTTGTAGTTGTGCTTTCCTGTCCTGCGAATGTGCGGCGTTTGCAGTAAGCATAAGTAACAGCACAAACAGTGGCATAAAAAGAACCCCTGGTCGCATATGTGCAAAGATCCCTTTCATTTACCAGATTCTTTCGTATTTTTCGGGGATGGAAAAAGGAAAGGTCAGCGGCTCGTTGAGCCGGATCCTGGAGTAGTTTACCTTTACCGTAACCCTGCTGTCGGCAAAGATGTCGAAGATCAAATCGTAAGGGAACAAATATCCGTGATGATCGCGAAAATCGCTGTAATAGGCTTCCAGCTTTTTATCGTTTTTGATCTCCTTCAGGCTTAATTTGGTAATCTTAAAGGTATTGGGATCAAGCCAGATATCCTGGTAAAAAACCGTTGCTTCTGTTTCGTCCTGTTTGACAAATTTCTTCAGCTGGCGGCGTTCGGCCGTCGACAGCTTGTATTCAACCTTGTCGACCTGTGCCTTGAATTTCGTTTTGTCGTAGAACTGAAAGTCGTTCCCAATAATGATCGATTGCAAAACGTCGAAGTCGATGCGGGTCTTCAGAAAATTGTTGATAAAGCTGTAATCGCCCGCCAGGTATGTTTTGTTGATCCTGTTAATGTAGAGCACGGAGTCGCTGGTGATCATAAGCCTGGCCATTTCTATGCCCAGGGCAGGGGAGAAGGTTACCCAGATAAGGCTGTCTTTTCTCATCCTGATCTGTCCTTTGAATTCGGTCAGTTTTTTGTCGTAGATATAATCGACCGAGAATTTTGCCGATAGCCAGTCGAACCGGATTTCATTTTTAGCGAGTTCATCAAGCAGGTAACTTGTTTTGGCTTCCTTGAGCGGTTCCTTTATTATCTGGCGTTTGGCAGAACATCCGCCAAATAATATGACAGCGAGCATAAAGGCGGGAATTATGCCGTTTCTGAGCAATGAAAGCGTGTTTGTAACGGGGTTATTCATAGAGTGTGCCCTCATTGACTTTTTTCTCAAGAAATTCGGTTCCTCCCTTGCCGGCATTCAGCGCCCTTTTCCAGTATTCAAGTGCTTCTTTTTTCCGGCCGAGTTTATAAAGTACATCCCCGTAATGTTCGAGAACTTCGGCATTGTCCTTTTCATGGCTTTCGATCGATTTGCCAATCCATTCCAGCGATTCTTCGTATTCTCCGAGCTTGTAAAGTATCCATCCGTAGGTGTCCTGGTTCGAAGCATTGCCGGGATCAAGCTCAAGGGATCTTTCCGACATGTCCCTGGCTTTTTCCAGCTCCAGTCCTGCCAGTGACAGGTAATAGGCATAGTTGTTCAGTACGATGGAATTATCGGGTTCGATATTCAGTGAATTCTCATAGGCTTCGAAGGCTTTTTCGTCTTCACCGGTCTGGTGATAGGCATCGCCCAGATAATTATAGAATTCGGCGAGCAGGAGATCATTTCTAACCACGAAACGGATCCCTGTTTCAAGGTCACGGATCATTTGCCTGTGATCTTCGAAATGATAGTTTGCCACGGCCGAAAAGAGGTAGGGAAGCGGTTGCTGGGGGAAAAGTTCGATTGCCCTGCGGCTTTCGTTGCGCATGGCTTCAAAATCCTCCAGTTGCGATTCGGTAAAAAGCAATTGTTCCCACACCGCGTATCTGCTGCTGTCGAGGCTGATCACGGTCCTGAGCGATTCCCGTGCTTCTTCCCATTTTTTATCCCGATAGTAGAGGTCGGCCCGGATGCTGTATGCACGGGGATCATCGGGATGCGCCATGATGAGGATGTCGGCCAGACTTGCGGCATTTTCCTTTTCTTCTTCGAAAAGCTCATTCACGGTATAAAAGGCCAGAAGGATCTGTACTTTGGTGTCGATGTCGAGATAGGGATTGGCAAACCCCAGCTTCAGGTATTCAATCGATTTTTCCGAATCGCCCTTTTTCCTGTAAAAGTCAGAGAGCGAAATGTAGATGTATGTATTATCGGGTTCTTTTTCGGCAATGTCCAGATAAGTGGCCAGTGCTTTTTCTTCCATACCGTTGGCCAGGTATAGTTCGGCCAGGATGGCCTTATATCGGCTTTCTTCCGGCCAGGCCCGTGAAAGGTTTTCGATTTCGGCAATGGCTTTTTCGGGTTTTTTCAGGCGTTGCCAGATTTTTTGTTTCTGGACGGATATCTCTTCCGTAATCCCGATGTTTTCTTCGATGACGTTATAGGCATCAATGGCTTTCTGATAGTTTCCGATGAGCAGGTGGGTCATGCCAAGTTCATACTGGTATTCGAGGTCGCCGGGCCGGAGTTTGATTAGTTTCTCTGTGACTTTTACGGATTCATCAAATTGCAGGTTGTTCTGATATAGTTCCGAAAGCAGCTTCAGGTACCAGGTGTTTTTGGGATCCTGTTCAACTGCCTTTTCTGCCCATTCAATGGCTTTGGCCGTTTCTTCCTGCACACGGGCAATCCTTGCCAGTTCGTACATGGATGCAGCGTCATTCGGATCAAGGCTGAGGCATTTCAGGAACAGGGCTTCGGCAGCATCCAGGTTGCCCAGGAGTTTTTGTGTATTGGCTTCGAGAAAGATGCCCGTATTGTCCTGCCGTTTGGCTTCCTTGTCTTTCTTTCCGCTTTTTTGCGCCAGGGCTGTTCCCGGCAACACGATCAGCAGCAAAAGAATGGCCAGGATGTTGATAATATGTTTGATGTTAATAATCATGTGAATGTTCAGCTTATGTTATGATCTTCGTTAATCACGGTATAGTCCCCGACATTGTATATTGGCCGGCGGCCTTTCAGATCAACGTAATTGCCGATCATGGAATTGTGTATATTCACCTGCCGGATTTTTGAACCGGACTGTATGATGCTGTTGCTGACTACAGCGTCTTCGACCAGGCTGTTTTCCCCTATTGACACGTAAGGGCCGATCACGGCATTTCGTATGATGGCATTCCGGCCGATAAAACAGGGTTCCCTGACCAGGGAGTTTTCGATAACAGCGGTGTTGTGGATAAAGGTTTCTTTTTGCTTTTTGGTTTCCAGTATACGCTGGTTGGTGTATACACAGGCTTCCATGTTGCCGCAGTCGAGCCATTCTTCGACGGCGCCTGTATAAAAACGGGTTCCTTTTGCCGTCATATTTCTCAGGGCATCGGTAATACCGTATTCGCCTCCGCTTTTAATATCCTGGTCGAGCAGGTATTGCAGTTCCTTTTTCAGATATGCACCATCGCGGAAGTAATAAATGCCGATAATGGCCAGGTCGGAAACAAATGCTGATGGTTTTTCATAAAAATCGGTGATACACCGGTTCTTATCCAGTTCAACCACACCGAAGCCGGAAGGGTCGTTTACCTGATGGACCCAGATGATCCCGTCTTTTTCGTCGTCGAGCGAAAACCCGGCCCTGAAAAGTGTATCAGCGTATGCAATGATCACTTTGCCGCTAAGCGATTTTTCAGCGCAGAGTATGGCATGGGCGGTGCCGAGCGGTTCGGTCTGATAATAGATCTTTCCCCTGGCACCGGCCTTTTCGGCTATTGCAAGCAATTCTTTTTCGGTTTCACTGCCAAAATCACCGGTTATGAATGCCAGTTCTTCTACCTCCTCATGTATCAGGGCTGTGATGTCTTCAACCAGTCGCTGAACAATCGGCTTTCCGGCAATTTTAATAAGGGGCTTTGGGATGCTCAGGGTGTGTGGTCTCATGCGTTTTCCCCTGCCCGCCATGGGAATGATGATTCTCATGCTGAAACTCGATAATTTACGAAATGATTGGCCAAGATTGACCGGCCAAAATTACGAATAATATTCGTAATTGCTTTATCGGACAGCATTTAAAGTGGGGTATAAAAAAACGGGGCATGTCTCCACGCCCCGCCTGTAAATATGCTGAGTTCTGTTTAGTATTCGCGCTCCATGGTAAGTTTGGCCTTTTCATTCCACATCTTCCAGTGGCCGGTCTTCCGGCCTTTCTTATAGTACATTTCGTAACGTTGCGTACCGTTACTGTCCCATATGTTCCAGGGACCGTGCTTTTGGCCATTGTGGTAGGAGGCTTCGGCGGTCTTGGTGCCGCTCTCATCCCAGCTTTCCCAAAGCCCGTGGTTTTTGCCCTTTTTATATACCCGGTGCTCTTTCTTTTGCCCGTTTTCATAGTAATGAAAAGCATGGCTGTGTTCAATGCCTTTATTTATTTCCTTTTCGAGCTTCAGATTCCCGTTTTCATGGTATTCGGTGTATTTTCCGGTGAAAAGCTTATCACCCTGGTAATACTTTCCGTTTTTAAAAGTCACATCCTGCGATAAAACGATCATTGCCGGTATCAGAAGGAAGAGCGATAAAAATACTTTTTTCATTATCATTTGGTTAAATTCATTTCAAAGGTACAAAAACTGGCCGAATCTGCCGATAGTCAATATGCCGGGCTTATAAAAAAAAGACAAACCCCGGGGTTTGTCTTCATGTTATGAATTGAATAATTATCAGACGGTTAGTTTACATTTTGAAGCATTACTTTCAGTTCTTTTTCTGCCGGTTTACTCAGGTCAATTTCCATTTGACCGGTTTCGTAAGAGATTAATGAAACGGTGATCTTGTATTCGGCGGGTTTCAGGTTGTTGAAAGAGAAACAGCCGTCAAAATCAGAGAATACCTGCTGATCGAGGCCGTCCAGTTGTACCATAACGCCGGCAAGGGTTTCTCCGGTAATTTTGTCGAGGACTTTTCCGTTCAGGCTGGTGGTGGTTACGGGTGCTTCGGTATTTCCTTCATTGCCGGCAAAGGATAACTGAAGTCCGATGAACATGCTTATGAGTAAAATAATGATAGTTTTCATGTTTTTATAATTTGCCACAAAAATATGCCTCTATGGCTTCCAGTGGGCATCCGGAGCCTTTAAGAAATCTTTATCTTTATGTTAAGGGAATGTTAAGCTTCTTGTTATTTCCTGATTATCAGTGGCGTGCTTATGGTGTTGCTTTCGTTCAGGGCACGGTCGAGGATGTAGGCTTCGAACATAATGGTATCAAAAGGTGAGTTGAAATTGTAAATGAAGAGTGTATCATAGATCTCTCCGCTGATGGCTTTGTTGTTTCCTCCGGGGGTGAGGTTTGGAATACGGGCGCTGAGGGTGAGGGTATCATATTGCCCGCTTTGCGGGTTAAACCAGAGGATGGGAACTTCCTTCAACGCTCCGTTTTGCATTTCAAAATATGTGATGATCAGGTTATAATGGTATTTTGAGGAAGGATTGAAGGGCGGAAATGTGTCACCATTGTCAAGGCCAATATCCCCATCGCCGTCTTCAAATGAAAATGCCAGCACACCGCGTTCAAAAATGTCGAGGTCGGGATTATATATCTTGTCAAAACTGATGAGCTCAATGCGCGGGATCTCAGAAAAATTCCTGGATTTTTTACAGGAAATGGCTGACATTGTCAATGCAATAACAAGGATAAAGCTTATTTTTGAGAAATACCTCATTTAGGTGAAGGTTTATGATGTAAAGATACAAAAAAGCCGTTGGCTGCAGAAACGAACATATCATTACTGAGTAAAAAGCTTTTCAATGTGGTGACCAATGAAGGGTTTAACGCGCTCGCGCTTGAGATATTTCGTTATCAGGGCCGTCATAATCCAGTATATCATGATTACCTGGGGCATCTGGGCGTGAGTATAAACCAGGTAAAGAGCCCGGATGAAATACCTTTTCTTCCCATTGTTCTTTTCAAATCAAAGAAAGTGGTCAGCGGCGGGGCGGAAGCAAAACTTGTATTTACGAGCAGCGGTACAACGGGCTTGGAAAGAAGCCGGCATTATGTTCATGATCCGGATTTGTATCAGAAAAGTTATCGTAAATGCTTCAAAATGTTTTATGGCGATCCGGGACGTTATGTTATTCTTGGCCTTTTGCCTTCCTATCATGAACGGCAGGACTCTTCGCTGGTCTTTATGGTGAATGGCCTGATGCAGGCAAACAGGAATGAACCGAATGGGTTTTTTCTGAACGATTTAAGCGCCTTGGCGGAAAAACTTTCCGCGCTTTCGGCTTCCGGTGAACAGACCCTTTTGATAGGTGTTTCATTTGCCCTGCTCGATTTTGCGGAAAAATCGGACATGGCCCTGGGCGGGAACATTACTGTTATGGAAACCGGCGGCATGAAAGGGCGTCGTGAGGAGATCACCCGTGAGCAACTGCACCGGATCCTTTGTAAGACCTTTCAGAAAACCAGCATACATTCAGAATATGGCATGACCGAATTGCTTTCGCAGGCGTATTCTTCCGGCCGGGGCTGTTTCCATACCCCCCCATGGATGCGGGTGTTTATTCGCGATATGCAGGATCCGTTCAGCCAGCTTTCGCCTGGCAAAACGGGCGCCATTAATGTGATCGACCTGGCCAACATCCATTCCTGCTCCTTTATCGAAACCCAGGATATTGGGCGTATGCTCCCCGACGGGTCTTTTGAAGTACTGGGGCGGATGGACAACAGTGAAATGCGGGGATGCAGCCTTTTGCTGTAAAACTTGCAAAGCCTGCCGTTTCTGTTCATCGCCCCCGGCTAATATCCAGAATACATTATCTTAGCCGTCCGTTAGATATATCTGCCGGAACGTGAATTAAAGAGTCCGCAATAATCTACCGGTAATTTCCAAGGAAATGGGGAAAAAGGGAAAAAGAAAACGGCAGGCAAAACTGCTTAAAAACTTCAGGAATATCCACCGTACAACAGCAATATTCCTGTTTGTGTTTTTCTTATTTATTTCTATTACCGGTTTTCTGCTTGGTTGGAAAAAAAACACTGCCGGACTGCTCCTCCCCGGATCTGCCGTCGGTACCTCAGCCAGGCTGGAATTATGGCTTCCCCTCGACAGCCTGCACAAAAATGCCTGCCGCTTCCTATCCGACTCCATCTCCCCTGATCTTTCGCCTGAAATTGAAAGGATCGATATCCGTAAGGAAAAGGGCATGGTTAAATTTGTTTTCGCCGATCATTACTGGTGCATTCAGCTCGACGGGGTAACGGGGGAACTCCTGCAGGTTGGAAAAAGAAGGTCTGATCTGATTGAAGATCTGCACAATGGCCGGATACTTGATAAGTACTTCGGAACGGGCAGGGAGCAGATCAAACTGGTTTATACAAGTATTATGGGCCTGGCATTGCTTGTTTTTACGGTAACCGGTTTTTGGCTTTGGTACGGCCCCAGAAGGATGAAGAACAATAAAAAGCCAGGTAATACAAGAGTTGATTAAAAAACCGGGGATGTCTGGCAAGACAGCCCCGGTTTTATTTTTCTGTTAGGGTATTATTTCAGGATCAGTTTCTTTGTATACCTGTTTTCACCGGAGGTGATGGACAGGATGTAAAGCCCTTTTGGAGCATTTTCAAGATAAATTTCCGTATTATGGCCCGGCAGAATGTTCAGGATGCGGTTAAAAATTTCTTCGCCCAGGATGCTATAAACTTTTATGTCGGCAAGCTCAAGGCGGCCGGAAGCGGTAAGATTGAACCGGCCTGTACCGGGGTTGGGATAAAGCGTAAAACGTATTTCATCAGGCAGTTCGTTAAGCATGGTCGTATTGTCGACAAATACCTCCAGGCTCTCCGAAAAATCGCTTTCCCCACAAGTGTTTACGGCCTGAACCGCAATGCTTGCCGTACCCAGGAAAGCTGTATTCCAGGTGATCGTTCCGACAGTTCCGCTCCCTGAGAATTCTCCTGCATCTGAAGGATCGACCATCCATTGGTAGAATTCGGCATGGCTTACGGCCTGGGTTGAATAATCGCTTGTGGAAACCTGGTACAGATTAACGTAAGTGGGTCCGTCAGGAATTTCCGGGATATCAGGAGCATCAATGACGGAAAGGTTCATCTCATCATCAACGGTCGAACCTTCTGCATCTTCCGCTGCCAGGGTCAGCGCAACAATGCCGTTTGCAATGTCGCCGGGTCCGGGGGTGTAATAGGGCTCAAGGATGTATGGATCATCAAAACTTCCGTCGCCCGAAGTGCTCCATTCAACCGCTACCCAGTCGGTAGCCTGTCCGTTACACTGGTATGCCTGGCCGGTGCAGGTGTAATCATCGGGCCCGGCGTAACAGGTCAGGGTCATCAGGGCCGGGAAAGTGATAAAATCAAGCCATGCGCAGTCGTGACCCGACATGCCGGCGGCATCTTTGCCGTATACCCATTTAAAGGTGTGGTTTCCCGGGTTCACGGCAAAGGCTTCTCGCGTCCAGGTCCCGCCAACACCCGACCATTCGCCCATCATGACGTTGTTAATATAGAATGTAAGCTTATCCTTTCCGCTTTGCGAGGAAACTTTGTAAATAAAGGTGACGGAATCGGGCAGCATCACTTCCACATTGATATTAAGTACGCTGGACTCATTGTCGGCAATATTCCCCGACCTGGCCGAATAACTTCCCTCGTAAGGATTCAGACTGGTGATCTGCCAGGGTTTTTCACCTGCCATCTGCCAGTCGAATTTGGTGAAGTCGCCGGTTTCGAAATCTTCATAGATCAGCCCGATCTTTTTACTGAAGTCTTTTGTTGCGCTGTACTCACCGGATGTGAGCAGGTAGGTGAATTCGGCGATGGCCGATCCATCGGGGGCGTCGGGGTCGACACTCACCAGGTATTCGGAGTATTTAAAACCGAGCAGGCCAAGATCCCCGATGGTATCAATGGAATTATCCAAAGTCAGATACTGGCTGGTGGAGATCAACTCGCCGATCGCTCCGCTTGTTTCACAGTGCCCGGCATTTCTGTTCACTATTTTGAGGATGGCTGTTTCTCCCGGATCAAGGCGCCCGTTGCCGTTGCCACCCTGGCTGTCGTCGATGATCATGGAGCCGATGGTCAGTACAGGAGCATGGATAATGAGTTCATAGGCGTAGATCCAGATTTCTTTTGCGGTATTTTCAATTTCAATGTCGAGAATAACCGTGTGCATATCGGGAACATCATTTTCAATGGAAATGTTGAATACCCCCTCTTCGGTAACAATGCTCTGGCCGGGAATGACCGGCCAGCTATGGATGTCCTTGGTAATGGTAATATAATCGTCATTGCCCGAAAGGCTGGTAACCGTATTGGCCGCATCCCCGTTGCCGAGATTTTCAAGGCTGATATTAAGAGCGATGTCTTCGCCAAAATCAGCAAATTGATTATTATTTCCTGAAGTATCCACAATGGTGATGTCATCGATCATGATGTAAGGCCCTGCAGGGGAGGTGATCAGAACTGTTCCGAAAAATGGTTGTCCGTTTTGTCTGGTCACGATAACATCGGCGATACCTTCTTCCGCCAGTGGCGGGAATTCAAGGATGGCGATCCCATCCGGTCCAGCCAGGGCAGCCCCGATGTATTCATTGTCGAGGGTCAGGCCCACATAGGCATAAGCCTCTGTGTTAACGGTAAAGGATATGCTCTGAAGGGGCAGCAGGGGGAGGTAGGTTGCCGCGGTTACCGGGGGCTCTGAAAAATAGACCATCAGCGAAGGGTCGCCGATGATATTATAAACATCCCAGTAATACATGGCCATGCCGGGTGCACCTTCCGTTACGGCAAGGTTGCCGGCAAAGATCATTTCATGTGTGCTTACATACCATTCGCTGAATTCTTCGCCATGGTCATGGAAGGCACGGTCATAAAAGCCCAGCGTGGTTTCGTAATACGAAGGCGGGTTTTGGCTGATCAGCCCTACCCCGACGGCAAAATAATAATCTTCATCCCAATACGTACTGTTTGAGGCACCGATATATCCGACTGCACCTTTGTTTTCGGCCCTGACAATGGCTTCGGCAAAACATTCGTTCAACTGGTATTCACTCGAAGAACAGCAATTCCCGACCAGCACGCTGTATTTGTCCTGGTTTTGAAGATTGGCAATGTCTGAAATGGTAAAGGAAGGGTCGGCCCAGCCGTTCGGGCTGCAATGGGCCGTGTAGTTGCCATAAGTCACGCCGTCGCTGATGTTCTGTTGTATCTGCAGGCTGTTGGAGCCCGACTGCGGATAAAGGTAAGTGTGTGAGGTAATCCCGTGGTCGGGATTAAAATAGTTGATGGTACCGTAATTGATCTGGCCATTGGCCCAGTTATAGCCATGTGAGCCGTCCATCCCTGCCACCATTACCACTTCGTTGAGATAATCGGGATCGGGCATGGTATATTTTTCATATTGCAGGGTTTTGTCAATGTATGGCTGCAGCTGTACCGGATTCTGGGCAGAGAATCTTCCGTAATAGATCTCCGGGAACAGATCTCCGGTAAACTCACAGTAGTTTCTGTCGGTTACTCCGTTCCCATTGTTCCAGGAAGGGATCTGCTGAATGTCGCCGACAAAAAGTACATAGGAAGGCGCAGGACTTTCGGGTGTTCCGGCATCGTAAAGGCCCTGTATATAGGATTTGATGGATGATAAGGAACTTCCAACGCCCTGCTCATCGGTATAGGCTTCAACCACGATAAAACCTTTTTGGGTTTTCCATTGTATGAGATCCTGGAGCTGACCCTCGAACATACGGTCGCTGATGATCACATATTTGATGGGATAGCGCATAAAATTTTCACGGTTGGCGCTGATTTCGGCATTCAGGAGTTGACCGTTTACCGACCGGAAAACGGGCGATGCATATTTTTCTTCCAGGGCGAGGGTTGCCGGAATGTCGGCATTTTTGAAGTTAATGCTGAAGTCGATGCGGTGAAACACCCTTAATACATGCCGAACGGGGTCGTATTGGAAAGGGATGAAGTTGATCCGGGCAATACGCTTGTCGCGTAAAATACCCAGCATGTCGACACTCAGCAACTCATGGCTTTCGAATCCCCTGTTTTCATAAGCCTTTGCATCATACATGAATTCATGCATGTCTTCGCTTTTGCTCATGGGGGGTTGGGCCGGGTAAACGGGTGCCATGATGCCTTTTTCTGCCAGGTCAATGTCTTCATAGTCAAAACCGTTTATCGTTACCACGGCTTCGGCTCCCAGTGGCACCCTGATCAGCTTCCTGTTTGCCGGCATTTCCGGATGTCCGTGCACTTCGGTATATGAGTGTTCGGGCAGGCTGAGGCGGCTGAAAATCCCGCCGGGAGTGTTTACTTCCGAGGCAGAAAATCCTGGAGTATAGAGTGTTCCTGAAAATTCATGAAAAGAATTGATCTCAATGCTGAAACCAGCTTCCTGTTGGCTTTCGAGGTTGATATGGTATTGTGAATGGCCGAAGGCGAACAGCAGGAAACCAGTGACCGTTAAAAACAGTTTGATGAAAGTTTTCATTTGTATGGCATTAAAAAAAGATTAAAAAAAGCCTCCCGGCAGCGCCGGGAGGCTGTATCCTATAATTGACTGATAATCAGTTTGCGGACGATTCTTATCCCTTGTCCTTCAACGGAAAGGAAATAAAGCCCGTTGGGGAGATGGCTGAAATTGATATCCAGGGGGCTGTTGTTATCGAGGGAAAGCCCGCTTTGTTCAGCCATCATGTTTCCGGTGAGGTTGTATACCCGCAGGGAGTATTGTCCGGCCCTGATTCCGGAAACCATAAAGGTGAATTGCCCATTGCCGGGATTTGGCCAAAGCTTTAAGGAATGATCCTGTCCGTGTTCGGCTACCGACACAAAGTTGTCGACCGTAACATCAAACCCTTCCGAAAACGCTCCTTCGCCGCAGTGGTTAAGGGTTCTTACATAGATGGTAGCCGTGCCGAGGAAGGCCGGGTTCCAGTTGATGGTACCGCTGGTACCAATGCCGCTTATGTCGCCGGCTTCTTCCGGATCAACCATCCACTCATAATATTCTGCATAAGGGACGGCTTCGGTTGTGTATTCCGATGAGGTTACATTGTTCAGATTTACATAGTCGGGGCCTGCCGGGGTTTCGGGAGCTTCAGGGATCAGCATTACCATCAGGTTCAGCTCGTCATCAACCACCGTTCCTTCGGCATTTTCCGCCAAAAGTGAAAGGATTACGTTTCCGGTGGCAATGTCGTTGCTTCCGGGTGTATACACCGGTTCGAGGATAAACGGGTCATCGAAGGCGCCATCGCCTGAACTGGTCCATTCAACCGCAACCCAGTCGGTGGCTTCGCCCTGGCACTGGAAATTTTCGCCGTTGCATGAATAGTCGTCGGGTCCGGCGTAGCAAGTTAGTGTGAGCGGTGCGGGGAAAGTGATAAAGTCGAGCCATGCGCAGTCGCTTCCCGACATGCCGCCCGCATCTTTCTGGTAAATCCATTTAAAGGTGTAATTCCCTGGCTCAACGGCAAAGGCAACCCTTGTCCACGGGCTTCCCACGCCCGACCATTCCCCTTTCAGGGTGTTGTTGATGTAGAATTTAAGTTTATCCTTATTAGCCTGTGAGGACACCTTATAAACAAAGGTGATGGAATCGGGCAGCATCACTTCCACATCGATTATTAGCTCACTGGTCTGATTGTCGGATATGCTACCCGACCTGGCCGAGAAGGAACCTTCGTAAGGATAAACGCCGGTGATCTGGAAAGGCTTATCACCGCCTTGTACCCAGTTAAACTTATTGAAATTGCCGGTTTCCCAGTCTTCATATACCAACCCGATCTTTTTGCTGAAAGTGGCTGTTTCGATGAATTGCCCTGCGGTCAGTTCATAGTAGAAATGGGCAATGGCCGATCCGTCAGGGGCATCCGGATCAACTTCAACAGTGAACTCGGCCCATTTCGAACCGAGGAGCCCAAGGGTGCCTACGTTATAGGTATTGTTGACGATATTCAGATAATGGCATTCTGATTCGAGGTATCCGAGGCTGTTGTCGATGGGGCAATGTCCGCTGTTGAAATTTTTAACTTTTATGATAGCGGTTTCGCCCGGGTCAAGCCTGCCGTTACCGTTTCCACTTGCATGGTCGTCGATGATCATTTCGGCGATATTCAGGACCGGAGCGAAGGCCATGTTCTCGTATTCCAGGATCCAGGTGGTGTCACCGTCGGTTGCCGTAACCGTGAAGGCGATGGGGTGTTCATCGGGCACGTCATCGGCAACTTCCATGGCAAACCCGCCTGCTATGCCCACTACCTGCCCGGCAGGGATGTCACCGTAGAATTCGTAATCGTCGGTAATGGTAATATACGGGTCGCTGGTGCTGAGTGTAACTTCCACATTGGTAGCATCCACTCCGCCCAGGTTGAACAATTCAACCGTATAGGTCACTGATTCGCCAAAGTCGAGGAAACCGTTATTATTCCCGCTGGGATCGATCACCTGGTCGTCTTCAAACACCAGGAAAGGCGTATTGCCGGGAACTACGTTTACCTGTCCGATGTGTGGCAGGAAATTGAATCCTGTAATGGTCAGTGTCAGCACGCAGGGTTCGGTTAGTTCGGGGAATGTTAGCATGGCCGAGCCGCCCTGTATGAAGGCAGTAGCCAGGATTTGTCCGTCTTTGGTCAGGCAGGCCCTGCCGCCTTCGGCATCGGCCGTAACGCTGAGTGAGTTCATCCCGATAAAGATGGTATTCATATAGGAAGTGGTCATGGTTTGGGGGAAAGCCGTTCTGACATGCAGCGAAGGATCGCCAAAACAGACCCAGGTGTCGGTCATTTCATCTCCCTGCGAACCGTATTCATCATTCATCTGCATGCATCCGTGCATGGATGCTGCGCCAAATGTACGGTTGATGTTATTGGGGTAGGTTTCAACGAGCACATCCACCATTTCATCCTGCCCGCACATGGGCGGGTTCCAGCTTTGGTTGATGGTCGACATCATTGTTGCCACCGCGCCGGTCGGACTGCCGTTATCTTCGGCACGAAGCCATGCTTCGGCAAAACAGGTGTTATTCACAAAATTGCCGTTTACGCAGGCAACGGACCAGATAAAAGGCCACATGCCCACATTGGTGAGGCTGTTGACATGACTGTTGGAAAACCCGGAAGTGCCCCATGACGTGGTGCTGCCGTGCCCGGTATAATTAATGATGGTGGAACCGGTATTAACTTCCGTTGCGACCATGGCAGGGGTTGGGTTGCCGGGCGCATCATTGCCTCCCTGGCTTCCGTCAAAAAGCTCGGCACAATATGTATAGGTGAAATCCAGCAGATCATCATTGATGTTACGGATATGCTGGTAATCATACTCCCCGTCGTCGCCCGGACCCTGGTTGGAAGCAATGCCAATGCCGCGGGTAAACCAGTCGAAGTCGAGGTCGGGATCCTGTTCGTAGGTCAGTGTCCGTTCAACCTGTATCTCGACATGCTGAACGTTCTCTGCCGAGAAACGTCCGATGAAAAGGTCGGGGTAATGGTCGTTGCCAACAATGTATGAATAATTATTGTCGGAGTCGCCGCTGGCATAGGATGTGGGAACCTGGGCGGCGTCCCCGACCAGCAGGACAAAAGTAAGACCATTGGTGTTATAGTAATTGGCAATGTAACTCTTGATTTGTGTACTTCCGCCAATACTGGCTACGTCGACCATTTCCACGGGCGTTCCTGTTTGTATCCGCCAGTCCATCAGCGGCTGCATGGCGGGCATAAAGGCACCGTAGGAGATGATCAGCATATTGCCATGCTCGCTCACGGGTGTATAGTCGGTGATGTTCTGAAAGCTGTTCAAAAAATGACGTTCGTAAAAAGCGGCAAATTCAGCTGAAATTTTTTCAGGCATGCGATCCCTGACCAATGGGTTGTCACCGTCGTCGCCGACCTTGTAAACTTCCAGTTCGAGGCGGTGATAAACCCGCAGGGTGCGTGTAACAGGATTATACTGGAATGGATAGGCGATAACAGCCTGTCCGCGGTAATCCCTGATGATGTATGGTGTACGGAGCCCGGCAAGATCACCGGGATAGAATGCGTCACGCCCGTATTCCTCACCGAAGGTATAGGGAATACTGGCGGGATCAATGTCGCGGGTCAGGTTCCCCTTTGAAGGAGCGAGAAGGATATTTTCATAATCGGTATAGGATGAATGAACAACCCGTACATCCATTCTGGCCATATCGGGGATGAGCAGCGATCCCGTCACCTTCAGTACATCCGGCGCACCGGCTTCCAGCAAGGGGGTTGCTTTTTTAAGATTTATGACATATGCGGGTCCTTCAGCAGTGGCTACTTCCGTCAGCTCAAACCCGGGAATATCGAAAACGAGCCTGCTTGAATGATCATCAGAGGCAATCAGTGTGACTCCTGCAGGAGCAGGATTACTGCTTGCGATTCCTGTCCATCCGCTGCTGTTTGCATAAAAGGCAGAAAGCAGGATAATCAGCGATAGAATAAATGACTTTTTCATGGTAGTGTGAGTTTTTTCAGTAAGTCGAATGTGCTTTTCAGTTTACAAAGATAATATGATTTTGCTTATATATCAAATGATTATGTTTGATTCAGTATGATTGCGTACGTAAAAACCGAAGGCCTGCCCTGTTGTTATTTATCGATCAGTGAACAAGAATGATCTTTTTGTTGAAGGAAAAACCGTTTCCAAAAAACTGCAGGAAGTATATCCCCCGGGGCATCGATCCCAGACGGATATAATTTTTATAGGTTTCTTCGGAAATTTTCACCGATTCACGGTAGACCTGTTTGCCTGAAGCATGACAGATCCTCACTTCTGCTTCTTTCAGGCCGGGGGCCCAAACTTCCAGGGTAAAGTTCCCCTTGCCGGGATTGGGATACAAGGCACTTTTAAATACTTTTCCCGGTTCAGCCGTAAACAAACCTCCTTCATCAACCAGTATTTCAAATTCCGGGGAATAAGGTCCGGGGCCGCAACTATCAATCACCCTGGCAGAAACATAGGCCAGGCCATGGTATGAAGGTTCCCAGTTAACGGTACCTGTTGTTTCTGTACCTGTTATATTGCCGGCTTCAAGGGGTTCAAGGAGCCATTCATAGGAAATGACCGAAGGAATGGCCGGAATGGTATATTCCGAAGAAGTAACCGTCAGCAGGTCTACATAGGCCGGTCCGTCAGGGATATCCGGGGTTTCGGGATCCTCATCAATTTTGAGCAGCATGCTGTCGAAACTGGTTCCGGTCTGGTTAAATGTAGCGGAAAGGCTGAGCTGTACCATTTCGTTGGCAATATCTTCCGGACCGGGCGTGTAGGTGGTCTGCAACTGCTGCGGGTTGTCGAACTGGCCGTCGCCTTCTGTCAGCCACAACAGGCTATTGTATCCTGTTGCCTGGCCCTGGAGCTGGCATTCGTTGCCGGCGCAGATCAACTGGTCGGGGCCGGCATAGGCCGATGCGGTGTTTACAAAGGGCAGAACGATATAATCGAGCCATGCGCAGTCTTCTCCCGAAGCGGAAGCAACATTCTTGCTGTATTCCCATTTGAAGAAGGTAACGCCCTGTTCCACGGCGTAACTGAATTTTTCCCATCCCTGCTCTCCCGACCATTGACCTTTTAATTCATTGTTGATATAAAAGTTCAGGAAGTCGGAGGATTCCGATGACACTTTCCTGTAAAAAGAGATGCTGTCGTCATGCAATATGTTCAGTGCAAGCTGAAGAACAGATTTTTCATTATCGCCGATATTTCCCGAACGTGTACTGAATATTCCTTCAAAGGGGTTAACATTCATGATCTCCCATCCGGCCTGCCCGGCACTGATCCAGTTAAACCGGCTAAAATCGCCTGTTTCCCAGTCTTCGCAAATGATTCCGTTCGGTACATCGTAAACATGCTGGGCCTGGTAAGGCCCGGCTTCAATGGAGTGGGTCAGTTCGAATGTAGCGCCGCGTTGCGACAAAGGATGCGTTGACAGGGTATATACGGCTATGAAACTTTCGCCGGCATCCAGTGAATCAGCAAAGGCGCTGCCGGAAATAATGTTGACGAGTGTATCGGTAACGCTGATCTCTGCTGTTATGCCATTGGCCGGGCTGTTTCCGCTATTGGTCACCACAATGTGAATATCGGCTGTTTCGCCGGGATCAAGGTAAGTATTGCTATTGCCGTAAAGGCTGTCGTTAATACTGAGGATCCCCGAACTAAAGGCAGGAGCGCAGGCCAGTTGTATAAAGTTGCTGATCCATGTTTCCTGTCCCTCGGCCCTTACTGTAAACATCACTTCGTGCCCGTCGGGAACATCATCACTCAAACTGAATTCGTATCCCTCATCGATCATAACCATTTGCCCCGGGCCAATATTACCGTAGTATTCCACGCTGTCGTTGATGATTACGTAAGGATCACCGGAAGTAAGGAATACAGTTACATCCATGGCATCCTGCTGCCCCATGTTGGTAACTTCCAGGCTGAGATTCACGGTTTCACCGTAATCGGGCAATCCGTTTCCATTTCCGCTAAGGCTGTCGCTCACTGCATGTGATTCATAGCAGACAAAGGCCTGATCAGCTATCACCACGATATATCCATGGAAGCGTTCCCTGTTATGGGCGATGACAGACACGTTGATGGTGTCGGTGTTTCCAAGTTGTGTGAACAGGTTTACCATTATGTTGCCGCTTGCATCGGCCAGGCCACGCCCGATCAGTTCTCCATTCTGCATAAGCCCGATGCGGGCCCCGGGGGCGTCGGTCTGGAAATAGATGCCGGCGGTTCCCAGGGGAACGGCTGCCGGGTAAACAGCTGCAATAGGCGCAGGGATGGCAGTCCAGATGTCGAGTGTCGGATCCCCGAAAACATTCAGGATATAACAGCACCATCTCAGCCCGTTGCTGCCCATTATGAAAGCTGCCAAATCCTCCTTTGAATCTGAGTTGGCTTCGCCGATCATGCTCAGTTCCTCACCGAAAATGGCATCAAAAAACTCCCGGTCGAAATATTGGGAAGGTCCGTTGGTATTCCCCGGAGAGTACAGCCCGTATCTTGAGTTGGCAACACAGGCAACCTCAGCGGTTTCGATGGTGGTGATCTTTTCGGCAAAACAGTCGGCTCCGTATGAATTAAAATTGGTTCCCCTGTTGTCGAAAGACCCGTTGTAACACCCCTGCGAATATCCGATCACATAACCCCTGTTAACACCGTCGTTGGTAAAGTTGGTGGTGGTAAGGTCGGATGTATACATTTTCATGTTGTAATTGACGTTGGAGTGTCCCAGGTGGTTGAGCAGGTTTATTCCGGTATTGTTAAACTGGCTGTATACATGGGTTTTATTCCACCATCCATCCCTTTCGTAAAGGTATTCGATATTGAAGTTGGCCGAAAGCCCTGCCGTGGTGATGCCATGGTTGGCGCTGCCCATGGCAACTTCGTCTTTTGAGTCGCCGCCCCAGGTATAGGAATCAAGTGATTCGCCGATCATCAGCGCTTTTTCGATGTCGTCAACCACCGGCTGATCCTGATACATCATGAGCTTATGGGTAAAATGGGCTATCTCTGTGGAATCATCAACGGCAATCCTTCCGATGATGACCTCTGCAAAAAGGTCTTCCTCGCCAGGTTCGCCCCAGCGAAGGTCACCATCGTCATTCCAGGTGCCGTCGAGGCATGCATAATACATGTCGGCAGGGATGTCGTGGTCATTATCTACAGTGCCGAAAAATCCGCGATGCGGGACAAAGTTTTGGGAAGGATTGTTCTTGTCGGCATCGCCCCCCAGGATCACGGCAAAAATATCGTGATTATCGTAATAGTCAATAATGCAGTTGCGTATCTTATCCTGTTCGTCGATGCCGCTGTACTGGGAATAGATGTCGCCGGTTGTTACTGTTTTTACGATATATCCCGTACCGGTCTTGAAGCTGATATAGGGTTCAAAATAAGGTTCAAGGTCTTCGTGTGTGATAAGAAGGATATCGTATTTACCGGTTTTATTATCTGTATAGGTATACTCCCCGAGCAGTGAAATATTATCGACGATCCTGCTGATCCTCCTGATCTGTGAGGGATGGTTCTTAAGCTTTTTTTCCGCCTGTTGGGCTTTGCCGGTGGTTTCCGTTACCACCTCAATGCTGATGCTGCGGATATGCTTTACCGCTGATGCAAGCGGATTGTATACGAGCGGGCAAATGGTGAAGATGCCGATCGAATGTCCGGCCAGGAAATGCGTTTCGCCTGCACTGCATATGCTGGCAGGATAATTCCCGTCAGAAAGGTATATGGCTGCATCGGGCACCGGCTTATAGCCATCGGGGGCTCCTTTTGAAATAGGGAAATAACCGGGGGCGGGACGGATGTCAACATTGTTGTATGTTAGCCCGTATTCAACCGAAATGATTTTGATCTCCCGCAGGGATTGTCCCGGCGGAAGCAAGAGGTGGGCGGCGTAGTACGGAAGCAGTGGCGTTCCTTCTTCCCCCAGGTTATTACATTCGGGGATCAGAAATTCGGTATATCCGTCGTCTGAGTTTATTATGACTGGCGTTTCAAAATCATAGGTTATCACGACCTGTGCAGGTGTCATAATGGTCACAAACAGCAATAATGCTGAAAAGAGCAGCTTTTTTGTATTGAGCATGGCAAAGGTTGTTATAGGATTTGATTGGGTGCCAAATTATATAAAAACTGATTATTAGACTGTTTGATACCGGCAAAGAATGCCGGTTCGCGTTAATTTATAATCTATATAAATAAAGACATTGGGCCGTTTTAAGCTGGCTGTTACCAGGCGCGGAATGGTTTACATGGAAGGATGAATAAAAAAACCTCCGGGATGATGAATTCCGGAGGTTTTTGACAGGCCTTTGAAGCGGCTTGCCGGAAGTTTTTCATTGATCAGAATTTCAGGGTGGCGCCAATGGTAAAGATGGATACGTTCCAGCCCAGTTCTGCAAAGGCGGCGAATCCCGGTGTGAAGAACCATCGCGCCCCTGCATAGGCGCCGCCATGGAAACCGCCTGTTTTACCACTGTATCGGGGCAGATTGGCAGCATAACCCGCGTCATAATCCACTTTATGGCTTCCGAAGTAATATCCTAACAGGATACCGGCATAAGGATCGAATTGATCATGAAATATAAAATGATAATTTCCCCTGGCCGCCACGATGAAGTATGTGGTTCTTACAGAGTAACCATATCCGGATAAAAAATAAGAGTAATCATATTTGGATCCGCCAAATCCTACGAGGCCACCGGCGCTGACCACGCCCTTGAAGCTGCTTCCCATCGGCACTTCAACGATGCCAAGCTCATAGGAAGCCGAAATGGTGGGGAAACCTATTTTGTAAAAGGCTCCCGTGTATACCGTGTTTCCGATGCCGATACCCAAATTGATGGCGGAACTGCCTTTCCCGAATACATCGCCGGGAGCCTGGCTTTTTGCCGTGAGGAATGTCAGACTGATCGCGGCAAGAATTAACACTGTTTTTTTCATATCACAAGAATTTAAGGTTTTAAAAATAGGTTTTCTGATACAAAGATACATCATTTCAAGGTTTTTTAAAAGGGATTGCCGAAAAGAAAGAGGGCCTCCCGTTACGGAAGGCCCTCTGTTATATGAGGTAATATGGGATTATTTGCGGATAATGATCCGGCTCGAATAGGTTCCCAGCCTGCTTTCAACATTCATCAGGTAAATGCCTTCGGCTTCTCCTTCCAGGTTGATGGTCGTGCTGAAATTATTGTTCACTTCCACCTCCTGTTTTTCAAGAATTACATGACCGATGGCATTCATGATGCGCAGGTTCACCTTGTCAACTTTTTCAGTGGCAATTTCAAGGGTGAAGCTGCCCTTGTTCGGATTCGGGTAAATGCTTAAGCCAAGTGCGCTGGCAAGCTCATCGATCCCGAATGAATTTTCGAGTGTGACCAGCAGCTGATCTGAGAAATTGCCTTCTCCGCAATCATTGATGCCCCTTACCTGGATGGCTGCTTCGCCGGTAAAGGGATAAGCCCATGTTACGGTACATTCCGTCTCATCCGCTGTCATTTCGGTATAGGCACCGGCAGGTGTGATCTCCCAAAGGTATTGATCGGCATACATTGCCCCGTCGGTGCTGAACACCGAAACGGGTTCCTCATCCGTATTGACGATCGCCGGCCCGGCAGGAACGGCAGCAGTTTCGGGTACCGGCATAATGTCGACCTGGGCCGATCCGGTTCCTGCATTCAGGCAACCGCTGTCGTCCTGCACAGATGTTATGGTATAGGTCGTGCTGTTGGCAGGGGAAACATTGAATGTCCAGGGGGAGCTTTCTGCTGTATGTGATTCATTGTTGATAACAAGCGACCATGGGCCCGAACCGGTCAGGTCAACTGAAAGTGTGGCTTCTTCACCGGCACAAATCAATGCCGAACCGGAAATGGTTGCGGTGGGGGCTGCCATCACTTCCACGTGGAGGGTGTCGGAAACCGGCCCGATGCCTGTATTGTTCATTCCGCAAACGTTAATGGATGCCCAGCCGTTGTAGTCGTCTGACCACGATATGGTAATGGCCGTATCGGTTCCGTTTACCATACCTGCAGACTCAGGGCTGATGGTCCAGTAATAGAAATCGGCGCCTTCAACGGCATTTGTAGTATAGGGAATTTCGCCGGCACCCTGGCAAACCATTTCGTCTCCAACTGGCATTTCAGGTGCCTGTGTCACTTTCCTGATGCCGAAGAATTCAAGGTATTCTTCCATCAGTTTCAGCTTGGTGGAGATACCGCTTCCGTCTGCCAGTCCGCCGAATTCAAATGATGTGCCAATGGTTCGGTAGTCACCTGCATTGTAGGCTACCCCGGCATAATAGGCCGGGTTTTGATTGGCAAATATGTTGAACCCCGGTGCGATGGCATTGATCCGGTCCATATAGTTATTGTCGCCGCCATAGCTGAATGTCATCCCTTCGGTAAAGGTCCCCGATTGCCCCTGCAGGGTGCCCATGTCACCGTCTCCGTCGGCAACGGGGTTAATGTTGAACATGCTGTGTACGGCTGTTTGGGAATCATAGTACCAGGTGTCGCCACCCTCCATATAGAGGTTGCCCCCGTTGTTGAGGTAGTCGGCCAGTAGCTGTCCCTGGCCGGCAGTGAGTACATGGTTGCGGCTGTATATGCCAAGGCAAACAAACACATTGGCATAAAGATCAAGCTGATCGGGCCAGGTACTGGTGTAGTCAACGCCTATACCAAGGTTTTGAATGGCCGTATACATGTGCGGTCCGGAGTTTTTGGGCACACCGTCGAGATCGAGGATCAGGATGGGCATTTGTCCGACAGTGAGGCTGAATGCGCCCTGGGCGGAAACCCCTCCGTTGGCCGACATATCAAAGGTAAAGTCGAGTTGGTAGCCGGCAGGTGTGATAATGTCGGTGGTTATACTGAAGCCCTGCGATCCGTCGGTTCCGGCTGCCACATCCCCGTAATCCTGCGCTGCGGTGTTAATGGTGAGGTACGGGTCGGCGCAAATCAGGTCGCCAATTACTTCGTAGGCATCAGCCGTTCCGGTATTCCCGAGTGATATGACAAGGTTGGCCGTTTCGCCGGGATCAAGCCTGCCATTACCATTCCCTCCGGCATCATCAATGACCACAC
Organism: uncultured Bacteroidales bacterium; assembly: GCA_964404735.1. Lineage (GTDB taxonomy): Bacteria > Bacteroidota > Bacteroidia > Bacteroidales > B18-G4 > B18-G4. Next base: position 23,638 of record CAYOLA010000044.1, on the reverse strand, counting down.
CGATGAAGCCCAGATTGGGCGCATGGCCTTTCAGGTAAAAGGAACTTTGCCAGGTTTCACTGCCGTCCGTAGCTTCTAAGTTAAAGACAACGGTATGAAGATCGGGAATGTCACCGGCAACGTCGAAGGCAAAGGCATCGTCAACCGATTTGTTTTGTCCTGCCGGGACGTTGCCGTAACTGGCCTGGGTGGTTGTCATGGTGATATAGGGGTCGTCGGTATCGACGGTAATTTCTATATTTTCTCCATCCTCGCTGCCAACATTCTTTACTTCAAGTGTGAGCAGGATGGATTCACCATAGTCCATCAGTCCGTTGCCATTGCCGGCAGCGTCATTGACAATAACGCTGTTCTGGACAATATACGGGCCATCGGGCGGGATCACCTGTTTCTGTGCATGGTAACGGTAATAATTGGTTTTGGTTACCACCACATCGATCATGGTCGGGGGCATTTGGGGGGCGATGGTGATATTGACAGGGCTGCCCGTTGCAGTTCCGGTTCCGATGATCTCCCCGTCAACGCTCAGCGCAACAAAAGCCCCGTCGTCGGCGGTAATGGTAAACTGGTCCAGCCCAGCCAGCATTACATTGTCGTGGACAACGGTCAGGTCGGCAGGCACTTCCGAATACAGGGTGCTGAAAGCACAGCCGTGGTGATGAAAGAGGAAATAAGTCACTTCTTTGTTGGAGGTGTTGTACGGCCAGCTCGACTGCTGCAGGAAGTATTTCCCTGCCGAATTCCCGAAAGCCGGCAGCAGGCCGCGCGGCATGGGTTCGGTCTGGTAGTCGGGCATAAAATCAGGCCACATATTGTCGAATAACCCCCATACATAGGTGTCGTTCACAAATGAATATGATACTTCCGAAGCGGCGATGACACCCAGTGCCCCGGCATTCTGGCCGTTATAGGTATGCCTGTGGAATTTTTCCGTAAAGCATTCGCCCGACCAGTTGAATTTTCCGGTGAGACAGTTGATGGAAAAGATAAAACAAAGATCCTCATTGGTGAGGCTGTTGATGTTGTTGTTCGAATAGTCGGGTTCACCCCACCCGGTTTCACCGCCATGGTCGCGGTGTTGAAGCATGAAAGCCCCGTCGTTAATGGCATTGGTCACCATGCTGGAGTTACCGCCGGTCCAGCCGCCCAGTTCTGCAGGAGTTTCGGGGATATATCCCTGGCCTGCAGGTCCGAAATAGTTAATAACAGTGGTAGTGTTTGTTGCGGTTGACCATACCGATCCCGGGGTTCCTGAATAAATGGCGTTGATGCGTACGGGATCTTTTCCGTGTACATGCTTGAAATAGCCACCCACGGTTTCTGAACATATCTGGAACCATCTTTCGGTTTGCCAGCCCAGGGCCGTGATCGGGTGATTGTAAAAGTCGGGGTTTGTGGGTGGATCCGTTTCGTAATTGATAACCTTGGTGATCATCGTTTCCAGGTGGGTTTCATTCTGGGCCGTCATCCTGGCAAAGACTATATCAGGCATGGAATTGCCACTGACATCGGCATAGATGTTGTCAGAAACGCAATAGCTGTCCCAGATCGGTGAAACCACCGTATTTCCGCTGGTTCCATGATCGCCAAGCAGCAGAACCGCAACGGGGGGAACGCTCCAGTTGGCATAAGCGTCGTCAATGAAACTTTCGATGGCTGCCGTGGTGTTGCCGCCCACTTCGGTTGTGGTGATCACCCCCGTATGTATTCCTTGCTGGTTGCGGAAAAGCGCAAGCTCTTCGGCCCAGGAAATGAATGTTGCATCGTCGGGACAGATGATCACATATTCATAATCGGGTGTACCCGATCCGGGTGCATGTTGCGGGTAGTTCACTTTGGGGAGGCTTTCAAAATTGATCATCCTGTCGCTGAGAATGGGATCGAACCAGCGGCTGCGCAGCCGGTCCTCGCCAAAAGTCCCGTTCCCGCCTTCGAAAGAGACTTCGATAACCAGGTCGCGGTAAACGATCAGTTCCCTGGTAACGGGATTATACTGGAAGGGGGTGATGCCAAGGATCACGCTTTCCATCCCGCGTATGTTGGTTGGTTCCGACAGGCTAACAGGTTCTGCCGGATAAAAAGCATCGCGTGTGTATATTTTCTGATTTTTTGCGTAATGCAGGGGCCCGTCGTCGGTCACTTTCGGTATCCTCGGCGCCGGGGCGATATTTACATCCTGGTAAACTTCTTTTCGCATTGCCGTTATTTGATAGGTGACGGAGGCCCCGTTGGGGATGGCAATAAAGCGTCCGTCGCCGGGCAGGTTGGGTGCCCCTTCATTGTTTGGCAGAAAATTGCCCGGCATATGAATCTCCTTCATGGCCTCGCCCCGGAGATCAAAATCGGTCAGGGCAAATTCGTCCAGTGAAAAAATAAGCGCAAGGCCGGCTGTTGACGACTGGGTGAGGTTAAACCCCCTGTTTGCCCAGGCATCGTCGAATGCGTATTTCTGGGCATGGATGCCGTTCATGGCCAAAACAAGCATCAATGCTGTGCAAATGGCCATCAGGCGATGTTGTAGACGTGTTTTCATCTTCATGTGTTTTTATGTTATGTTCTATGTATATGCTTATGTTTAAAGCATAACAAATATATACTTTTTCATAACTGAAATAAAAAAAACTTTCCTGCCCGCTGTCCTGTTACTGATCATTTGATCACAAGCTTGCGGCTTTCCTGCCCTGCATGGGTAATGATGCGGCACAGATAAATCCCGGGGCTTAACCCTGCAAGATCAAGCCTGATCACATGCCTTCCCTGCGGGAATATTTTTTCATATGAATTGGTCATAAGCGTTCGGCCCTGCATATCCAGTATTTCGGTTATCAAGCGTGAAGCGGTACCAAGGGAAAATTCAATGTAGGTCGATTCCGTGGCAGGGTTCGGCCTGATCGTCATTTCAAACTTGTAAGGGGTCCTTCCAGCAGCGATGCCCGTCGAAATGTCAATGGGCGGGAATACGATATAATCAACCCATGCGCAGTCTTCACCACTCGAAAGATATGTGTCTTTTTCGTATTTCCAGCTAAAGGTGTGAAGGCCCTGTGTTACCGGAAAGCTGACCATCTCCCAGTCGAGCTCTCCCGACCATTCTCCGGCCAGGTTATTGTCAATATAAAACCGCAGGAAATCCCATTCGGCTTCGGATGAAAGTTTTCTGTAAAAGGAAAGGTCGCCGGCAGCCAGCACTTCAGCCGTGAGAAATAGTTCCGACGACTGATTGTCGCCGATTTCTCCAGAACGTACACAATAAATGCCTTCATAGGGCTCTACGGTACAGATCGTCCAGGGTGCATTGCCGGCGAACTGCCAGTTAAAGGTATTGAACCCGCCACTTTCCCAGTCTTCCACCATCATTCCCACAATTGTGGTATATTCTTTCGTATCGGTGTAAACGCCTGATTCAACGCTGAAGTCAAAAACGACTGTGGTTCCGTGCGGGGTGTTTTCGTCTGCACTAAGCTCAAATTCTGCAAAGGCATTGACCCACGGAATGAGTGTGTCGAGAACATATGTGGTATTGACCTGACTTATCCAGCTGTTGCCGGTGTTCAGGCTTGCCACTGTTCCGGGAGCGTCGCTGTGCCCGGTATTCATCACGGCGATCCGAATTATGGCCGTTTCACCGGGGTCGAGGAAGCCGTCGCCGTTGCCATTGGCAATGTCGTCGATGATCATCTGCCCGGCTTCAAGTACCGGGGCGTTCAGGACGATGCTGAAAGCGCCGTTCCAGTTTTCCTTGCCTTCTCCCGAGATGCTCAGGTTGAAATCAACCACATGCTGGTCGGGGACAAATTCGGCCACATCAAAGGCATAGTCGTTGGTGGTTCCGGCAAGCGTTCCCGCCGGGACGGTCCCGTAAACGCCTGCATTATCGGTTATGGTGATATATTGGTCGCTGCTGTTCAGTTCGGCCGTCACATTGGTGGCATCGGCCGTGCCGGCATTGGCAAGCAGGATGGTCATCAGGATGGATTCCCCGTAATCGGGCAGGGTGTTGGCATTTCCACCGGCCGTATCGTCAAGGATATGGTCATGATAGATCATGAATGCGCCGGCGGCCGGACTTACAACGATGTTATAGGATGTTGTAAGGCAGTTATAACCGCTGATTGTCAGCTTGGCGGTACCCACGGTGCTAACGGGTGGATCAAAGACAATGGTGGCTTCGCCATTGGCATCGGTAATGCCGGTGCCGTGCAGTGTTCCGTCTTTGGTAAGGGCGCACATCATGCCTGCTACCGGGGTTCCCGAGCTGTATACCGTAACATCCATGGAAGTATCCCCAACCTGTATGGGCGCCTGGAAAACGGCATTTACCGTAAAGGGTTCATCCGTCCAGACCTGGAGAACAGGATCTCCCAGAATATTGATGTCGTAGAAATTCCACCTGAGTGCTCCTTCTTCATGCTGCCCGGGGGCTGTCACCCATGGAGCGGTCTGTATTTTACATTCAACAAATGCAGCGCCGATGCGGCCAATCTCTTCTTCATACATGGCATCGACCATTTCACGGTGCAAATGCGCAGCAGGCCCTTCGGTCTGTCCTTCATTGAACCACCCATACCTGGAATTCCCGATCACCGCGGCGGCGAAATTATCAATGAACAACATATGCTCCATGATGCAGTCTGAATAATCAAATGCTCCGCAAATACATCCATGGCTATGTACAAAAGTGTAGTTGTGCGTCAGGCCGTTAACCTGCGAAAAGTTGGCATTCGTGATGTCGCTGATGTTCAGGTGCATCACCGTATAGGCATTGGCATGCCCGCAATGGTGTACAAAAGATTTTCCATTGTTGATCTCGGCCATGATGGTGCTTCCGCCCCAGCTTTGATAGCGTTCGTACAGGGTATCGATATCATGTTCGGGGGGTATCCCGATGGTTGTATAGCCATTGTCGTCGCGGTAACCCACCAGTAGCCGCATGTAATCGGAACCCCAGGTGAGCGGGTCGTTCCATAGGTGTTCGCCGGCGAGCAGCGGATTGGTAAACTCCCCTAAAACAGGGCTTTCCTGATAGGAAATGGTTTTGTTGAGCATGGCGTTCAATTCGGTAGTATTGGAAAAGGTATACCGCCCGATGGCCACCTCTGGAAAGAGGTCGTCTTCACCGATCTCGCCCCAGAGATTATTGCCATTGTCGTTCCAGGTTCCGTCAAGTGCCGAATAGTAAAGGTCGGCCGGGATGTTGTTGTCCGAATAGCCTGCCCCCGATTGTACATAGCAGTAAAACCCCCGGTAAGGGACATGTTCCACATCTCCTCCCAGGAGAACGTATTCAATATTATTGTTCTGGTATTCCTGTATGATGTAGTTCCTGATCTTTTCCTGCAGGTCCTGTCCGCTCATGAGGGTGCTGATATCTTCCGTGCTTGCAATTTCTGAACGGATGCCGCGATCAAGGTATAAGGCACAAAGGTTTCCAAAATTCCCTTCAAAAGCCTGGGGCGTGATGATCAGCAGTTGATAGTCATCACTGCGTGTTTGTTGCACAGGATATCTGCCAATCATAGCGGGATTGTCGACAAAGTTTTCCAGTTTTTGCCGGAGTGCGGGCCCTCCACCGATCATCGAAAGCGTGTTTTCAGAATCCTCCCCCGGTCCGGTGATAAGGCTTACGGTTATTTCCCTGTAAAAGGCAAGCCTGCCTTCCGATGGTTCATAAACCAGCGGACAAATATGCAGCAGGGCAATGCCATGCCCGTTCATATAATGTGTGCTGATGCTGCCTGAAGCTTCTGCCGGGTAAAGCCCCGGACTTTCATAAACCTCATTGTTTTTTATAAAACTGCCTGAACCGCCATGCGAAAGCGGTCGTGAAGCCTGTTGCGGATAAATGCTGTAATTACCGGGGATCTCTGTCTTTCCCTGTAGTGTGATGGTATAGGACAATGCCGTTTCGCCCGGCGGCAACAACAGTTTTACGGCATACCATGGCATGGAAGGATCACCGATAAGCCCTGTGTTCATACAGCCCTCAAAACGGATAAGCTGAAATCCGCCTGCCTCTTCAATGCTGTAATGATCAAAGGTATATATTTGGGTCACTTTACCGGCAAAACCCGGTGACATGGCTAGAATCATTAATAAAATCGTCAGTAGCTTTTTCATTTTGACTTGGTTTGTTGCCTGATTGTGGACATTGCCATCCTTTACCAGGTTGTTGTTACTTATATCGCTTGCAGCTTATCTTATCCGTTTTAAAGACAGGCCGGGCCTGGCAATGGTTGCCGGACTACCTGTTTAGAATGCGTATAAATAAAAACAGCAGGATGGAAGCGTCGCCGGCTTCCATCCGCTGAAGATGATCCCTTATTAAAAGTCTTCATTAATGAGGCTGATCATGAATAATTATTTGTTTGCTCAGTCTCCCTTTGTCCGATTCGATGATGATTGTATAAACACCTTTACTGAGCTGCGAAAGGTTAAAGGTTTGTGAGTAATGTTTATGAATGATTATATTCTGAGATTGCTGCAGCAGCACTCCCAGTTGGCTGGCAAGGTAGATGTTGGCTGTGAATTCCCTGTCGGTATTTATTTCAAGGGTAAATATCCCCTGGCTGGGATTCGGGTATACCGATACCCGGAACGACAGTTCATTTTCATTCTGGCCGGTTGTGTTCACAATCATGATATCGAGGCTGTCTGACCAGGGACTTTCTCCGCAAATGTTTGCGATCATCACTTTCAGGCTTGCATTTCCCGTATAAGTAGTATCCCAGGCGATGGTCATTTCCCTGCCGTTGTTTTCCATGATGCCTGCTTCAGCTGGATCAAGCAGCCATTCATAATAGAGAACATTGTTGTAATTGCCGGTGGCATATTCACTGATGTTGCCGTTATAGAGGTCGACAAGCCCGGGGCCTGCCGGCTTGGCGGGTTGCGGAGCCAGTGGGTAAACAGAAAGGATCAGCGTGTCGCGGCTCTTGCATCCGTATTCATTGCTTACTTCTACCCAGTAGGTGCCCGCTTCGCCGGCGATGATGCTTTGCCCGTTCGAGCCATCCTGCCAGAGATAGGATGTAAATCCTTCACCGGCATCAAATACGGTGGTTGTTCCCTGGCAGATGGTGGTGTCGGCTCCAAGGCTCACGACAGGAAGGTCGTAAACTGTTACATCAACCTGGCCATTTGCTGAATTGGTCCCGTCGGTCACGGAAATGAAATAGCTTGTGTTTTCCTGTGGAATGACATAAGGGTTTTGAAGTGTTGATGTAAAGCCCGGCGGATCGGAAGTCCAGGAATAGACATAACTGCCCAGACCGCCGAAAACCGCTGCCTGAAGCTGTGTGCTTTCGCCCAGGCAAATTTCCGGAGGACTGGCAGCGGCCGTTACACCGAATTCGCTTACCAGCATGGTGACCGGTACGGTGAATTGGGGCAGGTCGGGATCATTGCTGCTCACCTGGAATTCGGCCTGGTATTCTCCCAGATCCATACCGGTGGCATCGAAAGTAACTTCGGCCTGCAGGCTGTTGCCCGGCATAAGGCTGCCAGCCTTGGGGTCAACTGTCAGCCAGGTGACAACGTTAACGCTGTAGTCTTCCACTTCACCATAAGTGGTGGTTCCACAGGGGTCGGGCGTTCCGTAGTATTGTATCCTGATGCGCATGCGTGTGGTTCCTCCAACAGCATTGTCGGGTGGGGTGATGCCGGCCGTAAAAACACCCGGTCCCCCGCTGACAATGATGGGTTCATCATCACTAAAATCCTGGTTCTGGTTCCAGTCGATCCAGATCCCGCAAACATCACCATCCCAGGTATTGCCGTTGGTTACCGTTATCGGAATTGTTTCTCCGAGGGAAATGCTGGTGCTCAGGTCGGTAAAATCCTGGTAGCCTCCGCAGGAAGAAGAATTATAAATATCACCGAATTCAACAATGGCGATAAACTCATCGCAGCCACCCGATGCTGCGCAATAATCCCTGTTGTCGCGACCATCCGTCAGGATAAAGGTGGAAATGTTGTAATGCAGCTCCAGTTCACCCGTATTGGTAATGTTCAGGTACTTGACAGCAGTATGATCGGGTTGCAATACCTGTGTCAGTTGTCCGGGCGAAACAAGGATGTGCGGGTTACCCCACTGCAGGCTTTTTGCTGCGGGTGTGGATTCTCCATCCGGTTCGTAATAGGCGGTGACCTTGTACTGATAAATGCCATAATCGGGTAACTGATCGGTAAAGTTTTGATCGACCGGCTGCGCAATGATTACGTTTTCCCTGTAAAGAATGAAGTTTATAAAACCCGGGGCGGGTTCATATTGCCATTCCAGTTCAACGGATCCCGTTTCTTCGTCCAGAACGGCTGTCAGGTCAAAGGGGCGCGATAAATTATTTGTTACGTAAGGTGAAACATAGGTCATGGATGTACCTGTGCGGTTATCGGTCCAGCAGGGATATACATAAGAATCGCGGGCGCTGATGCCCAGGTAGTCGCCCATGTAGCCCATGGCAAGTCCGGGGATGGGGGTAGGCGTGAATGAAACATCACTGACTTTGAAGTCTTCCCAGGTTTCCCCTCCGTCGAAGGAGTTGGCGCAGAATACTTCGCATTGGTTTCCTCCCACATTACGGTCATCGTAGAACACTACGCTCAGGGTTCCCGTAATCGGATCACAGGTGATCCAGGGGAAGTAATGCTGGTGTCCCAGCCCCGCCTCGTCCTGGTTTACCCTGATGGGACTGCTCCAGGTATCGCCCTGATCTTCGGAGCGGATCATGTAAACATCTATGTCGCTGCCGGTGTTTACGCCGGGTATCCCGATATTTGCCCAAACTACATATAGATTTCCATGGTATGCCCCGCCGCTCACGTCAACCGCCAGCACGGGGAAAGAATTAACACGCATATTTTTGGAGGTCTCCGAAAAGCGGATGCCACGAATGTTTTCAATGATACGGCTTGCAGGTTCCCAGCTCGCGCCTCCGTCAAGTGATTTTGCCATGCCATGCGCATTTTCATCGCTGCTGCCGTCGTATATGGCAAATACCGCGTACACCTCGCCATTGGGGCCGGTGTTGATGTTCACTCCCTGACAATGGCTGCCGGCATTTACAGCGGCGCTGATGTTCTGGGCATTCGACCAGCTCAGTCCCTGATCCGATGAATAAGAAAGCGCAATATCGTAATTGTGGGAGCCGCCAAAATCGGTCCAGGCGCAATAAAGATTTCCTTCATAGGGGCTTAAAAGATGATTATCGATCCAGAAGTGGTTTTTATCCAGCACATAGGCAGAAACTCCGTTATCGATGATAACGGTATTCCAGGTGTTTCCCTGGTCGGTTGAATACGCGACCTGCTGGCCGTAACTACCCCCCCCGGTGATGGAGTTCACATAATACCATCCGTTATTTCCGATCACAACGGCCGGGTCGCCGCTATTATCGGTGCCAGCCCCCTGCAATTCCCCGTCCCAGGTCTGACCACCGTCGAAGGAATAAAAATCGTTGGCCCCGTAAAGCGGGGGATAGGGGTTTGCCGTTGAGTTATTTGAATTAAGGACATTCTGCGGATCGGCAGGGTTGATAAAAATGGAGTTTTCACTTTGCGTGCTGTTCTCGGTCGTGACCGGGATGTCGGGTGAGTCTTCCGTAACGGAACTCAATGCATAAATGCGTGATCCTGTATAGGTGGCCTGCGGAACGCTCACCATCGGGTTAAGCGTGCTCAGGCCTTTTTCGGCCATCCGTTTCCAGTAACCGTTGTTGTCGACACGCCAGTCGGCTTTTTCTGCAGAGTAATCCTTTTCTTTTTGCGCCTGCAGAACGACAGGGAGCAGCATGACAGTCATTGCCAGGATGCAGAGTAGATGATTTGCTTTCATGAAAGTGTTTTTGGTTTGCGGTAAATGCAGTAAAAAATTGTTTCAGCAAAGAGATTTATTGTTGCCAAACAAAATTAGCGATATTATCCGTAATAAACTGCAAAAAAGCATATAGGAAAAAAAGGCTGACTCCGTTGTTTTGAGACAGCCTTTTTTTAATTACCGGATTTTGTTACTATTTCCGGATCACCAGCTTCTGCAGGTGACTGTTTGTTTTACCCTCGAGCAACATAAAATAGATGCCGTCGGGCAATGTGCCAAGGTCGATCTGTTTATTGCCCGGTTGGTCGATCCGCAGGTTCTCTTCATGGTAAACAAGCGTTTTCATCGCATCATAAACCTTTATGCTGAATACATCCGGGTTCTGCAGTTTAAAGTCGATGGTAAAGCTCCCCTGGCTGGGGGTGGGGTATGTCCTGATGGCCTGCGACAGGTATTCTTCGCCGATCCCAACCCATAGCACTTCATAACCGGCTGCAAACTCGGAGGTGCAATTGCCCTGGGTAACCGTTAAACTATAGACCCCGTTCTCAACGGGCTGATAACTCTGATCCGTGGCATCGGGAATGATCTCTTCGTTCAGGTACCACTGGTTCCCATCCGTCGCGCTGCTGTACAGCATAAAATCGATCTCGCTGATCTCGGGTTGCTCAGGCATAAAGGCAACATTCATGTAATCCTCCTTTATTACCAGATCGCTTCCGGCATTGTTGGCAGCTTCGAGCGAAACATCGTAAGACCCTTCTGTTTCATAAAACACTACCGGGTTTCTTTCGTTGGATGTTTCAGGTGTGCCGCCGGGGAATGTCCACGACCAGGAATTGGGATTCTGGGTGGAAAGGTCGGTGTACTGAACTTCGTAGCCTTCGCATGTTTCGGTTGTTTCGGCTTCGAAGTCGGCAACGGGCGGCATGGGCGGCGGTGGCAGGAACAAAGCCGGTATTTTAATGGCCTGTAACACTTCCTTGCTGTTGTTGTTCTGCAGGAAAGCTACGAATTCCACATGTGAAACCACCCAGGCTCCCATGGTGAAACTGAGGTTGAGTGTAACCGTATCGCTGTCGTCAAAGTTTACCGCTGTACCTGTTGCACCGGGAACCATCTGGCGACAGACATTATTCAGCTCGGTCTGTCCCTGCCACACAAACTGTATATCCGATTCGGTAACGGCCAGGTGAAATACCGGGTCGGGACCCGTGTAGGAAGCCACCTTGTAAATCTTGGCCACCATATTGTAATTGCTGCCGTTACTGGTTCCAAATAGTTCCAGTATAAAGGAGGATGGAACATTTTCCCTGATGTTAACATAGGGCAGATAGGTGGTATACAGCGACTGGTTGGTACTGCCCCCGACATGGGTATAGATGCCGTCAAATTTTGCGGTCGGGTAGCTGCTGATATTATAATAGTTCAGCCTGGTGCTTGAAAACTGATTCGCAAAGCCGTCATTGTAATGATATTTTATCACGGCAACGGGATGTCCGTTAGCGATCAGGTCATCGGCGCCCATGGCAGCACCGGGGCAGAACTGGCACCAGGTGCCCGTACCGATCTCCACCAGGACTTTGTTGCGGTCGACCTGCTGCCCGGATATGATGGAGACCACAAAGATGAGCGATACTCCGGCTAATAGTTTTTTCATGTGTTTTGGTGTTGGTTAAACTTATTTTTGTATCACGATCTTTTCAGTGAGCGTGTGGTTGTTATTTTCAATGATCAGGAAATAGATACCCTTTGCATAATTGCTCAGATCGACATCCCTGATATATTCCCCGTTCACCCGGATCTCTTCTTCATTGAGAAGCACTTCGCCGACCAGGCTCATCACTTTCAGTTTTACATCCTCTGCCTGCAGGGACGACAGCCTGATGGTGAAAGAGCCCTTGTTGGGATTCGGGAATACGGATACACCGATGTTCAGGTCATGATCGCCGATGCCAAATGAGTTTTCGATGCTTACTTCCAGGTTAGCCGAAAGCGGCCCGTCGCCACAGTCATTGATGCCAAATACATGGATGCTGACAGGACCCGTGAAGTTTTCCGACCAGGTTATGGTCAGGTTGTTCATGTCGGGGCTGAGTTGGTCGTAGGCATTTCCCGGTTCAACAACCCAGTTGTAATTAATAGTGTTCGGGTCATTGGAAGTTGTATAGGAACTGCTCATTCCGAAATTCAGATCGACAATGGCCGGTCCTTCCGGTGCGTCGGGTTGAGCGGGGTATGGCTCAACGCTGGCGGTAATTTCGTTTGAAACTGCCGGGTTGTTGATGGCACATTCGTATGAAGATGTCATTGTACAACTAACCACATCACCATTGAGGAGTTCTGCAGTAACAAATTCGGGGCTGTTGGTTCCTGCGGGATTGCCGTTGATCATCCACTGAAAAGCCGGCTCTTCGCCGCCGTTTAGAGGGATTGCCGTAAAGGTGACTTCATCTCCTGTGCAGCTTATTGCCTGAGCACTTTCAATGCTGACTCCCGCCGGGAGCTCTTCCAGAATGCTTATCGCAATTTCATTGGATGTGGCCGGGTTGCCGATAATGCAACTGGCATCGGAAAGCAGCTCACAGCTTACCACATCACCATTGAGGAGTTCTGCAGTAACAAATTCGGGGCTGTTGGTTCCCACCACACTGCCATTTACCAGCCACTGGAATTCGGGGTTATCGCCGCCGTTTTCGGGGATGGCTGTAAAGGTCACTTCGCTGCCGGCACATATTTGGGCCGAAGCTGTTTCGATGGTAATACCAACGGCAACAATTTCATTCACGGTCATGGCAACCGCATTGGACATTACCGGGTTTTCAACCGTACATTCGAGTGATGATGTCACTTCGCAGGAAACCATATCCCCATCGGCAAGATCGCTGCTGGTGTAGGAATCTGTGCCGTCGCCAACATCAACTCCGTTGAGCTTCCACTGGAAAAGGGGTTCGGTTCCCCCGTTGTCCACTTCAACGTAGAAGGTTACTTCCTCTCCCTCACAGATCTCTTCGGATGTGGCGTAAACGGATGCGCCAACCACGACATCTTCCATCACTGTGATATAGTCTTCAATGGTATAGGTGTCGGTTGAGTTCGAAGTGCTGACTTCCAGGGTAACATCATAGCTCCCTGATGCTGCATAGAGGATGCCTTCCGGATTCTGGTCGGTGGAGGTTGCCGGGTCGCCGCCTTCGAAAGTCCAGAGCCATGAAGTGGGATTTCCTTGTGTCAGGTCGGTAAAGTTAACCGAGCCTGCGGGGCAGATGGTCGTGATATCGGCTTCAAAGTCGGCATTCAGGATCTCGAGCACCGGGAGGGTTTCTTCATGGCGGAAATAATTCTGCTTGGTCACGGTGAGGGTAACATTGGCATTGAGCGGCAGTGACGGTATGGGTATGGCCTGCATCATGCCTGTGCCGGTGGCAGTAGAAATGATGTTACCGTTACGGTACAGGCAGATCAGTGAACCGTAGTCGGCCGACATTACGAAAGTATTTGCCCCAAATGGAATAACGCCGTCATGCACAATGGTCAGATCCATGGGTTCTTCATAATAGAGGGTGAGGAAGGCCCCGCCGTGATGGTGGAAAAGATGGTATGTAACCGTCTTGTTGCTGGTATTGTATGGCCAGTTCGACTGTTGCAGGAAGTATTTCCCGGCGGCATTGCCGAAGGCAGGCATGGCATAATTGGTTGGGAATGTCGTTCCGTAGAGTGGCATGAATCCGGGCCACATATTGTCGATGGAACCCCAAACATAGGTGTCGTTTACGAATGAATAGGATACTTCCGATGCTGCGGTAAGCCCGAGCGCCCCGGAGTTCTGGCCACCGGCTGTATGCCTGTGGAATTTCTCGGTGAAGCATTCGCCCGACCAGTTATATTTGCCCGTCAGGCAGTTGACAGACATCACAAAAACAAGGTCTTCATTGGTCAAACCGTTGATACTGGCATTGCTGTATGCCGGTTCGCCCCAGCCCTGTTCATAGCCGTGGTCGCGGTGCAGCATGATGAAGGCCCCGCTGTTGATGGCATTGTTGATCATGGTACCCGTTCCGCCCGACCAGCCGCCGAGTGCGGAAGGCGTGGCGGGGATATAACCAAGGCCGTTGGGCCCGAAATAGTTCACTACCGTAGAGGTATTGGTGGCGGTGGACCAAACGCTTCCGGGGGTGCCTGAATAGATGGCGTTGATGCGTACAGGATCTTTGCCAAGAGAGTTTTTCCAGTAACCGCCAACCGTTTCGCCGCAAATCTGGAACCAGCGTTCGGTTTGCCAACCTACGGCCGTGATCGGATTGTTATAGAAATCCGGGTTGGTGGGAGGATTGGTTTCATGGTTGATGAACTTGGTTACCATGGTTTCAAGCTGCGTGGCATCGTTGGCCGTGATACGGGCAAAGACGATGTCGGGCAGGTGGTCGTTGTCGACATCGGCATAGATGTTGTCCGACGCGCAATAACTGTTGTAAATGGGGGCGATAACACTGTTGTTGATGCTGTACCCGAAGTCTCCCAGCAACAATACTGCCGTGGGCGGGATGTCCCAGTTATTGTATGCGTTGTTTACATAGTTTTCGATGGCTACGGTCGAGTTTCCGCCTACATCGCTCAATGTTACCACATCAGTCAGGATACCCTGCATATTCCGGAAATCGGCAATTTCATCTCCCCATGTAACAAAATCTGCTCCGTCGGGGGTGATGATCAGGTATTCGCAGCCGGTAAGGGTACGATCACCTTGTTCATGCATCCAGTTATAGTCGATCTCGGGCAGGGTGTTGAAATTCAGGATCGCACTTGACATGATCATGTCCCACCAGCGGCTGCGGTAGCGATCCTCACCATACTGCCCGTTTCCGCCTTCAAAAACGATCTCTACCTCAATGTCGCGGTAAACGATCAGTTCCTTGGTAACAGGATTGTACTGAAAGGGTGTAATGCCAAGCATAACTACATCCACTCCTCTGATATTGGAAGGTTCTGACAACTTAACCGGTTCGGCCGGGTAAAAGGCATTCTGCCCGTAGATCGCCATGTTTTTTTCATAATGAAGGGGGCTGTCGTCGTCTTCAAATGGAATGCGCGGTGAAGGAGCCACTTCGATATTCGAGAAGGTTTCAGCCCGCATGTTTACAATATTGAGCCTTGCCTCTGCTCCACTGGGCATGGCAATGTATCTGCCTTCGCCCGGGATGTTGGGTGCTCCTTCATCGTTTGGAAGAAAAACGCCCGGCATGTTCACAACGGTCATTTCCTCTCCGTTGATCATAACGTTGCCGAAGCTGAAGCTGTTCAGTGAATGAATAACCCTGACATTGGATTGCTCGGCTTCTACCAGGTTGAATCCTTGGCCGGCCCAGCTGTCGGCATACTTTATCTCATTGGCATTGGCCGAAAACAGGATAAAAAGCGACACTGCAAAAAAAGCAGATGTGCGTCTGAAAAGGCTTGAAAATTTCATTGTTGATTAATGTTTTTAAGTATTAATGTTTGCTTTAATTACGAATATTTTAAATAACACTACAAATATACAAAACAATCGATTTATTATTAGTGGATTATAAGCTTTTTAGTAGTATTTACCGAGTCTGAACTCAAACGGTATAAGTAAATACCCTTAGCAAGCGGATGTCCATCACTGCCGGTGCCTTCCCACCTGACCTGATGGCTGCCCGCCGGAAGCTTTGCGTTGACAAGTGTTGCAACTTTGATTCCGGTTATGTCGAAAATATCGAGACTTACCTGCATTTCTTCATTGAGCACAAAACTGAAAGTGGTTGTCCCGCCTGAAGGGTTCGGGTAGCAGTTGCCCAAAAAGGCCGCCTGACCCGTTGCCGGCTCGGGTATTCCGGTAACAATATCACCGAAGAAGTTAAGGTATTCAAACATCAGTTGCTTTTGGGTGCTGGGGTGGTTGCCATCCGTCAGGTCACCGAATTCAAACGAACAGCCGATGGTCTTATAGCTTCCCTCATCGTAAGCCACCACACAGCCAAAGTCCGGGTTGGGGCTGGTGAGCACCGTAAAGGCAGTGCCTTCGGGTTCCATATAATAATTGTTATAGGGCGAGCTGCCGTCAAATTCAAAATACATCCCATCGGTAAATGTGCCGTCAACACCGCTGATAAAGTCATATTCAAACCAGGTATCGATTACCACGTTGATATTGAATTTATCGTGTATGGGCAAATGGGGGTTGTCATACCAGGTCCTTCGTCCTTCAAGGTAAAGCTTTCCACCGTTGTTCAGGTATTCGACCAGCCTGGCACTTTCTGCAGGGGTCAGCTGGTGACCGGTAAAGATCACACCAAGCGAAACAAATACGGAACGGTACATGCCAAGGTCTTCCGGGAATGTTGTGGTATAGCTGGCAATCAGGTCGAGATCGTTAAAGGCTTCCATCATGGCCGGACCTGAATGGTTGTGCGGGTCAAGGTCGAGGATCAGGGCCGAGAACTGTCCCACAATGATATCGAAGCCTCCGTTGGCTGATATTCCCATCTCGGCGTTGATATTGACCGAGAACAAAGCATTGAACCCGCCCGGTGTTTCGGGGGCTGCGGTAACGCTGAATACGGCTTCGCCATTACTTCCGCCGGGCATGTCGCCTACGCTTACCGGCCCGTTGTCGACCGTAACATATGATTTTCCGCTGCAACTCAGTGCAACAGTAACGTCATAGGCTTCCGATGAGCCGGTATTTGCAATATGGACAGTAATTTCTGCGGTTTCGCCGGGATCCAGCCGGCCGTTACCGTTGCCGTTGGCATCGTCGATGGTGAATTCAACATATTGCATAACGGGGGCATGTGCCTGTATCCCGAAAGAACTGTTCCATACCGAATCTCCGTCAGTAGCCGTAATTTCAAACATTACCCATTCACCATCGGCAATGTCGGGGCTTACTTCAAAAGCATAATCATCGGTTACTGTTAAGGATTGCATAGAGGGGATATCGCCGAAAAAGGCATTGTCGTCGGTCATGGTGATGTTGATGTTGGCTGAGGAAAGGTCGGCTTCAACACCGAAGGCATCTACCAGGCCTACATTCTGCAGGCTCAGCGAAAGCAGGATGGACTCGCCGTAATCGAGCAGGCCGTTACCGTTCCCGGCATCATCATTGATGGCGTAATCGTCGTAAACCACATAGGCCATATTGGCAGGAATCACATCAATCATGGCGTGATACCTGAAATAGTTTTGTTTTGTAACCACTACATCCATTACATCGCCCGTAACAAGCGGAGCGATCGGAATGACCTGGGGTAAGCCGTCCGATTCGGCGGTTCCAAGGATCTCTCCGTTATGCGACAAAGCGATGAAGGCGCCCGAGTCGGCGGTAACCGTAAAACTTGAAGTGCCTGTAAGCAATACGTTGTCGTGCATCACCATCAGCGTCTCCGGCACTTCCGAATAAAGTGTCTGGAATGCACAGCCGTGGTGGTGGAAGAGGTTATAGGTTACTTCTTTGGAACTGGTATTATAGGGCCAGCTCGACTGTTGCAGGAAATATTTGGCGGCTGCGTTGGCAAAAGCCGGGAACATCCCGTATTCTTCCGTGATCATTGAACCGAACTGTGGCAGGAATTCGGGCCACATATAATCGTAAAGCCCCCAGACATAAGTATCGTTCACAAAGGAATAGGAAACTTCCGAAGCGGCAGTGAGCCCGAGGGCCCCATGTTCCATGCGGTGGAATTTTTCGGCAAAACATTCCGAACTCCAGTTGTATTTTCCCGTGAGGCAGTTGATGGAAAAAACAAATATCGGATCTTCGTTCGAAAGGCCATTCATGCTGGTAGTATTGTACGCGGGTTCTCCCCAGCTTGTATTGCTGCCATGGTCGCGGTGCTGGATGATGAAAGCGCCGGCATTGATGGCATCATTGATCATGGTGGCGTTACCTCCCGACCAGTTGCCAAGTTCGGTTGGCGATGCCGGGATATATCCCAGCCCCGAAGGCCCGAACACACCCAGTATGGTGCTGGTATTGGTGGCGGTTGACCAGGGGTCGGTGGCCGGGTTACCTGAATAGATCTCGTTGATGCGTATGGGGTCTTTGCCTTTCACATGCTTGAAAAAGCCCCCGATCGATTCCGAGCAGATCTGGAACCAGCGTTCGGTTTGCCAGCCCAGCGCAGTGATGGGGTTATAGAAACTTTCGTATGTGGGCGGGCTGGTTTCATATTCGATGATCTTCCCGATCATGTTTTCAAGATGGGTTTCATTCTGTGCGGTCATCCTTGCCAGGATCACATCGGCCATTCCGTTTCCGTTCACATCTGCGTAAATATGGTCTGATGCGCAATAACTGTTCCATATGGGTGAAAGGATGCCGTTGCCCGTTGTACCGTAATCGGCCATGATCAGGAAGGCAACCGGCGGGATGTCCCATGTATTGTACGCGTTGTCGATAAAGTTTTCGATGGTATTCACGTTGTTGCCTCCGACTTCCGTGATGGTATAGATCCCGGTGGTGATGCCCTGCAGGGTACGAAAATTCTTCAGGGTGTCGGCCCAGGCAGCAAATACGGGATCATCGGGGATGATGATCACATATTCAAATCCTTCATCCCTGCTTCCTGCCCTGTTCGTATGATTTACTGCCGGAAGCGAGGCTTCGTTCAGCAGGATATTCTTCAGGATGGGGTCAAACCAGGGGCTGCGGTAATGCGGATCGCCAAATTCTCCGCTGCCGCCTTCAAAAATCACTTCCAGCTGAATATCGCGGTAAACAAGCAGTTCCTTTTTAAGCGGATTGTACTGGAAAGGCGTAATGCCGAGCAGGGCAACATCTACACCACGTACGATGGTTTGTTCTGACAGGCGGAAGGGTTCGGCCGGATAATAGGCGTCTATCGAATAGATTTGCTCATCTTTCTGGTAAAACAGGGGGGCATTATCGGTGTCGAGCGGTATGCGGGGGGCCGGTGCCACTTCAATCCCTTCAAATATTTCGGTGCGGTAAGTGATAACATTGAGCCTGGCCCTTGCCCCTTGCGGAATGGCTATGTATTGTGCATTCCCTGCTAAATCGGGGGCCCCTTCATCATTCGGGATGAGGCTGGCAGGCAGGTGGATGGATTTCATCACGGAGCCCCTCACTTCTACATCTTCCATGAAAAACGTTTCAATGGAATAAGTGATCTCCAGCTTTTCAAAGTTCTGGGCGTTCAGGTTAAAGCCGGCCTTATCCCAGGAATCCTGGTAAGTAAAGGTTTGTGAGTGGGCCCATGCGGCCGTGAACAAAAAAATGATCAGCAGTAAAAGAGTGGATGAACGGTAGTTTTTAAACATGAGTAATTGGGTTTAGTTATTGATTTATTAATTATTGATGTAAGTAAATTTGTTTTCCAGGTATGAAAACAGCCCTGCAAGATACAATTTTTTTCAGAATATCGGTTTATTCATATGTAGATATTTTAATGGGATATGATTTCCAACAGGGTGATCTGTGCTGTCCATGTCAATGATCCGATAGCCTGTTAAACATCAATGGGCCATGATGATTTTTCCTGTAAAAATGCCCTGTCCGGCTTCAAGCACATAAATGTAAAGGCCATCGGGCATCCGGGATCCCCGGTCGGAAGTGCCGTCCCAGTTCAGCTGGTGGGTCCCGGCAGGCATTCTATGGTTTGTAAGGGTTTTGATCTTTTTCCCGTCGGCCCGGTAAATATTCAGTTTAACAATTGACGATTCGTCAAGCCTGAAGTTGAAATTGACATTTTCGCCAAAGGGATTGGGCCGGCATTGTACACTTATTTCCTGGCTTGTTACCGGGGCTTCGCCAATGTCGGTCAGCACGCCTCCGAAAAACTCAAGTATCAGGATCATCAGTTCTTCCCTGGTATGCTGCCCGTCGTTCAGGCCACCGAACTCAAATGAACAACCCACGGTTTTATAGCTGCCTTCATCAAGGGCCACGGCATTACAGTATGAGGGTACCTGGTTGAGAAACAACTGGAAGGCGTTATCTATGGGCGCGATCCGGTCAATGTAGTTGTTGTCGCCCCCGTACTGGTATACCAAACCTTCGGCAAAGGAACCGTTTTGTCCGAAAATCAAGCCCAGGTCGCCACTTCCATCTGAAACCCCCTGAATTTTGAACATCCCATGCACGGCGGTGGCGGGATCATAAAACCAGGTGTCGCCGCCTTCCATATACAACCTGCCGCCGTGATTTAGAAATGCTGCCAGTCTGTCTCCTTCTGCATTTGAGAGTACATGGTTGTTATTATATACGCCAAGGCAGACAAAGATGCACTGGTACATATCAAGGTTATCCGGAAGGGAAGTTTCATAAACAGCTGTGATATCGAGGTTGGAAATAACCGTTTGCATTACGGTGCCGGAATTATGGTTGCCATCCAGGTCGACAATCAGGATGGGGTATTTCCCTATCAGGAAGGATAGTTCAAAGGATGTATTGTAAATGCCATTGTTGGCGGTTACGTCAATGATAAAGTTTACGGTATCGCCCGTGGGTGTGGATTCATCAATCTCAAATGAAAATGTTCCATCTGCCGACTGGTTTTGCTGCAAGGTTCCGTAGTTTGCCGTTGCCTGGGTTATGGTAACATAGGGCGAACTGGTGGAAAGGGTGGCTACGGTATTGTTGGCGGTAACGTTTCCGTTATTGCCAAGAGTAACGATGAGGTTTGCCGATTCTCCCTGTTCAAGATGGCCGTTGCCGTTTTCGTCGTCGAGGATGTAATCGTAAACCAGGATGAAAACGCCCCAGGTATGCTCCAGGTCGCTGATCGCATCGAGATCGAATCCGGCATTGCTGGCATTCTGAGGACCATCGCCGTCGTCAACGATCTTAAAATATCTGGCTTCGCTGAGCCCGGTCACGGAAAGCTCAAATTCGGTGCTGCCCTCCCCGTTCCCCATAAAGATCCAGGGGCCGTCCATGCCTTGTCCGGCGTAGATTGAAAACCCTTCCGCCGAAAAATCGCCCTCATATACCTTAATATCATTTCCGGGCATGTCACTGATGGGCTTTTGCATGTCGACCACAACCCAGCCGTTTTTTCCGATCGAATAATTAATTCCGTCAGGAGGGCCGATCAGGGCCATGGTGTTGCCTTCGTCCAGGGTGTTGTTGCCGGGGATGTGGCAACTGATCAGGCGCCATGCGTACCAGCGCGGGTTTTCCGCCGGGACCATCTGGAAATCGGTGATGGTACTGCTCAGGTCACTGACAAGTACGCTGTCGGTGGTCGTCTGGGTTTCAAAACCATTGGCAACCACTCTGATCGAATATTTGCCGGGCAGCACGTATTTGTGGTAATCGCCCACGGCAGAGTCTGAAAAACACTGCATATAGTCGTTCACGAAGACGGTAGCCTGCACGGGTTCGCCGCTCACGGCATCGGTGATCGTACCCTCCAGCCCGTAACCGGCATATTCGATCATGGCCATCATCGAGGGGTAATTCCAGTTGTAGTATTGCATGAGCTGGGAAACGGGCGGTTGTTTATCCTCAGATATTTCCATCGACCAGCTGATGGAACCCGATGCACCGTAATTGCCGTCTTTGGTGCTCCCGTTGATGGCATACATGCCGGTGTTGCCTTGTCCGTATTCCAGATTGGCATAACCTGAAACATCACTGTATAACCAGGCAAGCTGCAGGATATGACTGTTGTCGGGTGGTGGCTCCGGGCGGTAGCTCCAGGGGCATGAGATATATTCTATGCCGCTGTGGTAGGTGGTATGCACCACGAACTGGTTTTCATAACAGCAGTTTCGCAGGCTTTTGGTTTCAACCTGTGAGAAGGCCCCGGTGCTTCCGCCCCAGGCGTCCCACATATACCCGTAATCGCGGTTGAGATCGACACCGGCTGCATTGTAGCGGCTCATGTTTTCCCTTCCGTCGGGGTTTACCATATAATAGATCCATATCTCACGGTTATCTACCAGGAAGGTAACATCCGGGTCGTTCCCATATTTTACGCAGAGGTCGCGGGCAAAACGGATGCAGTTTTCGGCTGCGCCGATCTCGTCGCCGTGAATACCACCATCAAAGAAAACCTCGGCCTCATTCTCGTTTACACTCACATTGTTGCTGATCTTCAGTGCCGCCAGCTCCCGTCCCTGTATGGATGTTCCGTACATCACCTTCATGCAGATGTCGGGGAAAGCCGATACCAGGCTATCGGCAAGGTCAACGATCTCCTGGTAAGAATGGTATGCAGTTTTGCTTTCCCAAAAGTCCTTGTAATGTGCATTCAGGTCGTGGATTTGTATTTTATAGTCAATCCCCGCACGGTCAAGCATCTCCGCTTCACGTGGTATTATGTACAGGATGGCATGGCCGGCAGCATAATCGCCGTTAAGTTTCAAACCTGCAATGGTGCGGGCGGTTTGTTGATCAGGGATCTCCACCCTTACCTCCATTTCACCGGGGCGCCAGGCCTGGGCCTGTAAACTGAAGGATAACAGCATGAAAGCTGCTGTGAGCAGCACAATTATGTATTTCATCATTATAATCATGTTTTACGGGAGGATGCGTTTTTTTGGTAACTGGTCATCATTATGTAATTCTTTATGCCAATGCATGGATGTCACATGATATGAAGTGACAAGGTTTCCGGCTTTTTTGAACGGTCATATTCTGACCCGTATGCCCCGGCCTTGTTTATCAGGAGCAAAGCTACGTATATACACCGGAAAAATATTAAAAATGATTCTAAATTAAGACAGCATTGCGTGCAAAAAGGTTGTATGTAAAGCAGGGGGCTGGTATATAATGCCGGTAAGGCATTTAATGAAGAACGAGTGCCAGGTTGAGCCCGGCATAAATAAACTTCATGTGACGGTTTGCGGGTGGAACGGGATTGTCAAAGACCGTTCCGGTCAGTTCAGTGGTATAATCGAATGTAAAACCGAAGGCCAGGAAATCATTCAGGCGGTGTTTAACGGCCAGTCCGGCAGCATATCCCGTAACCGGCAGATACAGGGTATAGGATGCATCCCCATGGTAGCCCGTATAAGTTAACAGTCCGATACCCCGGGAATTTGACCCGTTCAGCCATCCAAGCAGGAATTTGGCCTGTATGTTGAGTGTCCTGCCCAAAGGAATGTTCAGATAGGGCCCGAGCATGATGCGGATATTATCGCTGTTGCTGCTGATAAAGAATGAACCTCCGAATCCCAGTAAGGGATTGTTGAACATTGCCGTTTCGAGATTGAGGTTGAAAGCGGCGGGCGGATCGTTGAATTCTTCGCCGGACAGGAAGCGTGAAGGCTGGCCTGCAGGGATCACAGCTCCGAAACCGGCAGATATAAACGACTGTGAGAGGAGATTGGAATGGGAAAACAATGTGCCCATGAAAATGAAAGCATACAAGCACTTCCGGGTAGAGAGATATGGCATGATGTTCTGATTTGGATGCAGCCTGATAAACTCAAAATTCGTGCCGCAATACATGCCTCTTGCAATGGCTGCTGCCGTTTATCCTTGTTAAATCAGGAAATACCTTTCGGGTTGCTTAAAATCCTGTAATCTTTCTTAAGCCTGAAGCGATAGACAACATTCAGACGGTACATGCCGGTATCGTATCCCATGTTCGCGCCCGGTACGGGGGTTTGATTCCTGATAAAATTTCCCAGGTAAGATACCCCGGCATAAAACCTTGCATCATTGTATCCCAATGCGACCTTGCCTGTGAGGTTTGCATCTACAGTAAATCCCGACCTGTCCATTTCGTCGAACACGCTTGAATAGTACCATGATCCACCACCCGATAAGCCTCCGGCAAGCGAAAGGGTCAGGAAAAACCGCTGTTTCAAAACGAAAGTCTGGGCATATCCTGC
>CAYOLA010000043.1:0-1767 GCA_964404735.1 uncultured Bacteroidales bacterium | reverse complement strand
GTGGCCATACCACCACAGCAGATCGAAGCCATCAGGCAATTCGTGGCCGGCGGAGATGAACTGCCCGGCGTTGAGCTCAACCTTCTCCCCGGGACAAAGGTCGACATCATTGAAGGTCCCATGAAAGGCATCAGCGGTGAACTGATCAAGATCATGGGCAGGAAAAAGGTCCGGATCGGGATCGACGGCCTCGGACAATCGGTATTGCTGGAAATACCTGCTTCACATATACGCGGATAAACTGCCGCAAAACTTCAGCTTCACAAAGGCATTCAGCCTGAGATCCTATTCAAAAAGGCCGGGGGGATCTTAACAACTTTTCTGTTTTCATAGTCGAAAGCGATCAGCCTTGTATTTCCCCGCAATACCTCCGCCCCGCGGCACAGAACGCTGTAGTGCATCACAAACGCTACCTCCGTGATATCGTCTACATGCACGTAAACCTCCAGGCTGTCGCCCCTGAACGCTTCCTTTTTAAAATACACGTGGGCTTCGCTCATGATGATGCCCGGGCCACCGATATTGCTTTCGGAAAAGCCAAGCTGTGCAAGAAAATCCAGTCTGGCGTCATGGAACAGCAACAGCGCCCGGTCGTTGCCCATATGCCCGCCATAGTTGATGTCGCCTACCCGCAGGGTGTATGTTCCCGCATAAATCCGTTCTTTCATCCTGTTGTTGTTTATCGCAAAAATATAAGAAGTATGGCAGCTTTCGGCAAGATGCCCCATAAAAAAGCCTGCAGGCATATGAACCTGCAGGCTTAAAATACTTGCTTGTTTATTTATGATGACCCTTAATCTTAAAGCTTAATAGGATAAGTAACGCCATTGATGGTGACGGTTGCATCGTCGTCGCAGGTACCGGGGCCATAGTCGAGGGTGATCAGCGGAAGGGCCGAATGCTGCAGCTCAATAACGCCGCTCTTGATCCAGTAGCAGTTCAGGGCGATTTCGAGCGCTTCGGTGATGACGGCCGAAAGCGTTTCCCCGTTGGAGGCAACCACGTTGTGTGAACCGGTGATCATGTATACATCATCCCACCAGATAAACGGCGTGCTGTGGCCCTGTGCCCATTCGCGCATGCGGTCGGCGATCCATACGATCACACCACCGTCGGGCTTGATGATCTGCCCGTCGACATGCACCGTCCAGGTCGGGTTACCTGCCGTGTTCAATCCCTGGTTGGTCAGTATCTTGGTGCCCAGCACCTGGTGATCGTTCACAAAATAGTTGTCGAGGGTGGTGGTGGCCACAGTACCAACAGCCCAGTAAGGGCCGGTATGGGTAACCAGGATCTTGCCCCTGCGGTATTTACCGTCGTTGCACAGGCAGTTGACGGACCCGAAATCGATGGTAACGGTAAAGGGAAAGCTCAGGGTGTCGATGGTCACGGTAACGCAGGGTCCCATGAAAATGGTATCGACCAGCAGGCCCTTGTACGACTTCTCCTGTCCGCTCATGGCTTCGTTGGTGATGTCGGTCAGCTCACTGAACAACTTATCGGCCAGGGCATCGTCCTTGGTGGCGTTCACCTCTGAATTGGGCTGTACCGGCTGGGGTTCCGGATCTTCGTCTTTCTTGCAACCGCTGTAAAGAATAGCCATTCCTGCCAGCATCATAAAGGTTAAAATGATTTTGTGTGTTTTCATCGCTTTTGATTTTTAGTTAGTGTACTTTAATTTCTTAAGGATTGATAAGGGGTAAGAATATGGTTCCCGTTTGGGAATTCTGTTGCCAGTCGATACGGTACCTGGTAGGGCACTCATTG
>CAYOLA010000042.1:0-35476 GCA_964404735.1 uncultured Bacteroidales bacterium | reverse complement strand
CACGAAGGGGAGGAGGTATCTAATTCATTCCTGTATTTTGTGCCAACCAGGGAAATGCAGCTGAGCGATCCCGGACTGCAGTTTGAAGTACTGGATCAGGAGGATGGTCAAATTATCCGGATCACCTCCGGGGGGCTTGCCAGACAGGTGTTTCTTGAAATGCCGGGGGCGAATGCTCGCTTTAGCGACAACTTTTTTGACATGGCGCCGGGCGAAACAAAGATCATACATTATACCGGGGATGACGACCCTGACGGTATCAGGGAGAAACTGATCCTCCGGTCAATCTTTAATACATTATAAGATGATACGCTTAACCGCTGTATTTGCATTTATGGTTGCCGGCTTGTTTGCCGCATGCGACAAACTGCAGCAGGAAGGGGTCAGCGTGATGACCTTTAACATCAGGTACGACAATCCGGGCGATGGCATTTTTGGCTGGGAAAACCGCAGGGATCTGCTGTTTTGGGTGATAAAGAAGTACGATCCTGATATTTTAGCGATGCAGGAAGCTTTAAGTGGGCAGGTGGCCGACCTTGCCGCGGAGCTTTCCGCATATGATTGGGCCGGAGTCGGTCGTGACGACGGCCTCTCGGGGGGTGAACATGTGCCGGTCTTTTTCAGGAAGGATCGTTTCCGGCTTGCATCGGAAGGGCATTTCTGGCTTTCCCAAACACCGGCATTGCCGGGAAGCAAAGGCTGGGATGCAGCCTGCCCGCGCATGCTGAGCTGGGTGAGGCTCGAAGAAACCGGCACAGGATACCATTATTATGTTTTTAACACCCATCTCGATCATGTGGGGGAACAGGCCAGGAGGGAAAGCGCCCGCTTGATCACCGACAGCATACGTGCCATTGCCGGCTTAAGCCCGGTGGTGCTGACAGGCGACCTGAACGACCAAAGGGGATCGGAAAGCCTGGAGATCATCACACAATTGCTGGCTGATGCCGGCCGGGTGGCTGAAAAAAGTGATACCCTTTCGGGGACTACCTTCGTGGGCTTCCCCGCTAACATCATCGGGGGATCCGTGATCGACCACATCTTTGTGAGCCGGCATTTTTCCGTGGAGGAATACAATATCACCGGCGATAACAACGCCGGCTATTACCCTTCCGATCACCTGCCGGTAATGGTGCGGTTAAAATTGAAGATGCCGTAAAGATAAAAGCTTTATTTTCGCCTGAAAACCTGAAGCGAAACAACAATGGCTAATGGAAATTTGAACGGTGGATCAGCAGTATATATCAGCGCCTGCAGAATTGTTGCAGGCTTGTTTTTTTATTTGGGAATTCTGATTTTTTGATCCATTGTTGGCCTTGTTGTTATGATCAGGCATTGTAACATTTATCATGATTAATCTGACCTTATGAAATCAAACCGACGGCAATTCATTTCCCGCTCGGCACTGGCAGCTGCCGGGGCGATGACCCTCCCTGCATGGTTCGCACGGGCCGCAAGCGGGAATATCACGGCAGCGGGCGAAGGCACGATCCCGCTTGTGATTTCCACATGGAACCATGGCTATGCCGCCAATGAGGCCGCATGGAAGGTGCTTGAGAAAGGAGGTTCCGCACTCGATGCCGTAGAGCAGGGGGTTCGAGTTTGTGAAGCCGATCCCGATAATATGAGTGTTGGCTACGGTGGTTTGCCCGACCGCGACGGCCATGTTACCCTCGATGCGTCCATCATGAAAGGAAACGGTGAATGCGGGTCGGTAACATTCCTTGAACATATCATGCATCCCGTTTCCGTGGCCAGGCTGGTGATGGAGAAAAGCCCGCACGTGATGCTCTCGGGAGAGGGAGCCCTCCAGTTTGCGCTGGAACATGGTTTCGAAAAGGAAAACCTGCTTACCGATAAAGCAAAAAAGGCCTGGGAGGAGTGGATGGTGAAAGCCGAATATGAACCGGTGATCAATATCGAAAACCACGATACCATCGGCATGCTGGCCATCGGGGCAAAAGGTGACATTGCCGGGGCCTGCACAACCAGCGGCCTGGGCTTTAAGATGCACGGCCGGGTCGGGGATTCACCCATCATCGGGGCCGGGCTCTATGTGGATGAGGCGGTGGGGGCAGCCACGGCAACGGGTATGGGCGAACTGGTCATGAAAACCCTGGGCTCATTCCTGATCGTTGAATTGATGCGGAATGGCCTTTCACCTCAGGAAGCATGTGAAGAAGGAATCAGAAGGATCGTAGCCAAAATACCCGGATACGATAACTATCAGATCGGTTACCTGGCCATCAATAAAGCCGGCGAAACCGGCGCTTATGCCATTCAGAAAGGATTTAACTATGCCTTGTTCAGGAAGGAAGGCTTTGGGATTGTCGATAGCCGCAGCTACCTGCATTGATAAAAAAATATACCATGATGATTGCCCGTTGCCCGGTACTGCTTCTTATGGTGATATTCCCGAAACAGGCTTGGTTAAGGCCGGGAATCCCGGATGAAATACAATGAAAAGCGCTATATTACGTTCCGACAGCCTCCTTATGCTGACCTCACTGATCTGGGGGTTTGCCTTCGTGGCCCAAAGGGCCGGGATGGAATATGTGGGGCCTTTCATCTTTAACGGCATTCGATTTGCTTTGGGAGCGATGGTCATCATTCCGGTCATCTGGCTGAGCCGTAAACATAAGCTGCCACCCGCTGCAGACCGCCGCAGGGAGAGCAGGTACCTGCTGCGCGGCGGCTTGCTCCTCGGCCTGGTGCTGTTTGGCGGTGCCACCTTTCAGCAGTACGGTATGGTATACACTACCGCTGGCAATGCCGGTTTCATCACCGGCCTTTATGTGGTCTTTGTTCCGCTTCTTGGCATGCTGCGAAGGCAATATCCGCATTTTACCATTTGGATTGCAGCCATGCTTGCCGTTGCCGGCATGTATTTCCTGAGTGTTCAGGAAGGTTTCCGCATCTTTGCCGGTGACCTTCTGGTGCTGGCGGGGGCGCTGTTCTGGGCCGTACACCTGCTGATCATCGGCGTGCTTTCGCCCAGGGTGAATTCCCTTAAACTGGCTTTTATCCAGTATGTGGTTTGCGCTGTGCTGAGTACGGTCACGGCCGTATTCACCGAAACCATCAGCACCGAAAGCATCCTCAACGCCTCCATCCCCATCCTTTACGGAGGGGTTTTGTCGGTTGGCATCGCCTACACCCTGCAGGTGGTTGCACAAAAAAAAGCCCCACCGGCCCATGCGGCCATCATTCTCAGCCTCGAAGCGGTTTTCGCGGTAATTGGCGGTTGGATGCTGCTTCATGAAAGCCTCGGAACACGCGAACTGGCAGGCTGTGCCCTGATGTTTGCCGGCATACTGCTTGCCCAGTATTGTTCGCTGAGCAAAGGAAAATGCGGAGGTTCCGAAACCTGATCATGCCGCCTTCGGGCAAATACATTATTTTTACACCCGCAATTATTACGCTAAACGAAGCGGTATATGACAAAAATTCGTGCTTGCAGCCTTGCGCTCGCCCTTCTCCTGGTTCATTTCCTTGCATATTCACAGGGTGAAGGGGTTTATCGCGATCCTTCACGAAGCCTTGAAGAGCGCGTTAATGACCTGCTTAACAGGATGGACGCCAGGGAGAAGGTCGCCTTGCTATGCGGGCAGGCCGGAAGCCATGCCGTGGGATACAGATGGGGCATCCCCCTGGTGAAAATGAGCGGCCCCGCGAAATATGCAAACTATCCGGTTCCGGTTGCCCTGGCGGCAAGCTGGGATACGGCCCTTGTCAGGGAAGTGGGCGCAGCCATCGCACACGAAACACTTGCCGGTGGCAGCAACATGTTGCGGGCACCCGATGCCAACCTCATCCGTAATCCGCTGGCCGGAAGGAATGCCGATTATTATGGCGAGGATCCTTGCCTGGCCGCAGCCATGGTTGTGGCCTTCATCAGGGGGGTACAGGAAAATGGCGTGATCGCCTGTGTTCAGAACTTTGCGCTCAGTAACCAGGAATGGGAAAAGGACCGGCTCGACGTCAGGATCGATGAACGCAGCATGCGCGAAATATACCTGTCCCCGTTCAGGGCTGCCGTCAGGGAAGGTAAGGCCGGAGCCATCGAAACCTCGTCAAACATGGTCAATGGTGTGTATTGCCACGAACACGACCACCTGCTGAACGACATCCTCCTGGAAGAATGGAGTTTCGGCGGATTTATCCCTCAAACTGATCGTCATGCAGGCTTTGCCAGGGGCTTTGAAGCGATTTGCCGGGATACCCTCAGCAATAATGAACCTGCCATGCTCGATGAAAGGCTGGGACGAATATTTCGCGTGCAGACAGAATTGGGCATGTTCGACGGCTTCAGCCCGATAAGGGTGGCTGACACAGGCCTGGCCCTTCGCGCTGCCCTCGGAAGCATGGTATTATTGAAAAATGAAGGAGGGATACTGCCGCTCAATGCCGACAGCATCCGTTCCCTTGCCCTGATCGGCCCGCGACTGTTCCATGCCGGGAGCCGGGGAAGCAGCGATGCAAATAATGGATATGTCACACCCTATGAGGGGATCATAAACCTGCTGGGCGAAAAGGTTTATATACGCACCGCCGCAGGCACCAACATCCAGGGCGACATAAATCCGCTCGATGCGGACCTGGTATATGCAGGCCAGGGAAGAAAGGGTTTTTCAGCCAAATATTACAGGAATAAAAGTTGCACAGGTCCGCCGGCATTATTCAGGATCGACAAAAAGATTGATTTTAACCATGGCAGCGATTTCCCCATTCCGGCAGGAAAAGATGGATTTTCGGCCAGGTGGGATGCCAGCCTCATCCACCCCCGTGGGGGTTCATTTAAAATTAAAGTGATCCACGATGGCGGCTGCAGACTATATATCGACGGTAAAGCGATTATCGACGCCTGGAATGCCGGGCCTGTCCGCACCGACTCGGCCTGGATCAATGTGGAGGCGGGAAGATCATATAACCTGCAGCTCGACTACTTTTCCCCTGACAGCCCCGCCGGTATCCGGCTGGGGATCGACTACCTCCCGGCAAACATGATCGCCGAAGCCGTTGAGAAAGCCAGGTTGTCGGATGTTGCCATCATTTTTGCAGGAACCTCGGGCATTTTGGAAGGGGAGGGCCGCGACCGCAGCCGCTTCGACATCCCGAACCAGTCGCGCCTTATCCTTGAGGTGATGAAAGCCAATCCCAATACCATCGTGGTATTGCAAACAGCATCGGCCGTCGATATTGAAAGCTGGGCCTTTGATGTCCCGGCCATCCTCCAGGCATGGTTGCCCGTGAAAGAGTCGGGAAATGCAATAGCCGAAGTGCTTTTCGGCCTGCATAATCCTTCCGGAAAACTTCCGTTTACCTGGGCCATGTCGCCCGGCCATTATCCGGCCATGGAAACATATAAATGTCCAAGCCTGAAGGCCTGGTACCTTGAAGGGCTGTTTACGGGATACCGTTATACGGACCGGCACAGCATCGCCACCCGTTTCCCCTTCGGGCACGGCCTTTCCTATACCACCTTTGGCATTGGCAAGCTATTGATGTTTAAAAACCGCGACGAGAGCGGATGGGCTGCCACCGTTGAGGTGAGGAACATGGGTTCGCGGCCGGGGACCGAAGTGCTGCAGCTCTATGTGCGCAACACGGCGGGCTCCATCCTGCGGCCAGAAAAGGAACTCAGGGCATTCAGGCAGGTAAGCCTCATGCCCGGCCAGAAAAGGACCATTTCCATTCCCCTTACCCACGACGCTTTTGCTGTTTGGGACGGTGAGAAGGAGTCATGGACCATCGTGCCAGGGCTTTACGAGATCCTTATCGGTACATCGGCGGAGGCCATTAAACTGCGAAAAACGATCGAGGTCAGGGAAAGCCGCTGATATGGGCGCCAAGGATGGAGCTTCACCGCCTTCTTCGTTTTACAAAAATGTATTATCATTGCATTTCGTTCAACCAACACGATTAGTATGCCTGCACTTAATGGTTGCGCCAGGGCGCTTTTGGGCCTCTCCCTCATTTTGTTCCATGTCGCCCTTCCCGCACAGGATAAGGGCCAGACACCTTTAAAGGATTTTTTGACCGGCCTTTCCGGTGTCGGTCTTGAAAAACTCGATTGCTCAGGCCCATTTACCGAGAAGTATCTGTTGTATGTGGAGCAGCCGCTCGACCATGATGATCCTGATTCACCAACCTTCAGGCAGCGGGTGTTTGTGATGCTCCGCGACAGGCAGGCACCCGTGGTCTTTACCACCGAAGGCTATGCCGCTGATTATGCCGAAACTGCCGCATTTAAGAGCGAGCTTTCCGGATATCTCCAGGCCAATGAGGTGGTGGTTGAGCATCGTTATTTCGGGGCATCGGTACCCGTAGAACCCGTATGGAAATACCTTACGGTTGCCAATGCGGCTGCCGACCATCACAGGGTGATCGGCCTGCTGAAGCCGTTTTTTGATGGCAGGTGGGTGAGTACCGGCATCAGCAAGGGAGGACAAACAGCCATGTTTCACCGAAGTTTTTATCCGGACGATGTGGATGCCACCGTCGGCTATGTGTGTCCCCTGAACTTTTCCATCGAAGACCGGCGTTGCTACACCTTCCTGCAGCAAGTGGGAAGCGGGGAATGCAGGGACAGGATCCATGATTTTCAGGAGATGTTGCTATGTAACAAGGATAAATATTTTCAGGCTTTCCTTGAAAAGGCGGAAGAAGCAGGCAAACATTATTCCATCGGTGATACGGCGGCCTACGAACTGACAGCCCTCGAATATTCATTTGCTTTCTGGCAGTGGGGGTTGATGCCCTGCGATTCGATACCGGGTGCCGAAGCTTCGCCCATCAAGGTGATCGCCCATCTTGATCAGGTGGCAGGCCTCGACTGGGTTTCTGATGAAGGGATCGACGGGTTCCGGCCATTTTTTTACCAGGCCCTGACGGAGATCGGGTTTTACGGATACGACCTGGCTGCCTTTGAAGGTTGTGTTGATGCCCTCCACGACCCAAGCTTCATGTTCACCTGCCCGCCGGAAACGGATTGCTTTTATGAACCGGCAACAATGGAGAAAGTCGATAACTTTGTGAGGCATCATGGCAACAACATGCTTTTTATCTATGGCGAATATGACCCCTGGTCGGCACCGGCCGTGCAGATCAGCGGAAAAACAAATTCTTTCGCCCTGTTCAAACCCGGCGGCAGCCATCTCACCCGGATCGGCAACCTTCCGGAAGAACTCCGCAGTCAGGTGCTCGAAACACTGGCCGGCTGGCTGGGTTGTGAAATAAAACCGTAATGAACATGAAAACAAGAAATATTATAATAAGCGGTGTGCTGTACGTAATGTTGGTGGCCTCGTGGTATACGCTGAAGGCGGCCGACCGGCAGGATCATTACGGGTCGTGGTCGCGCTATGATTACTACACCACCGAGGAAAGCGCAGAGATCATTGTCTGGGTACCTGCTTCCCGCCGGGAAATGGCCCTGCATGTCGATCTGGTGTTTGAATTCAGCCACCTTGTCAGACAGGCGCCCGTGCGGCCCGGAATGATCAACCTCCTGAAGGTGCCGCTGGCTGTCTTTCATGAAGGTGAAAACGAGATCACGGTTTCCTATTATGAAAATGAAAAGTGGGTCGGGTCCGAAAAGATCGGGCTCAGGCTTCTGGCACATCATTACAATGCCGTAAAGATCGACAGGGCTTCCGGTGGCCTGGTGGTAGAAGGCCTTCCTTTCTTCCCCTTCGGGTTTTATACCTATTCGCCGGTTCATCCATTGCTGGCCGAACAGGAAGTAGTGAGGGGGTTTAACCTGATATCACCCTACCAGCAGAATGAAAGAAACAGCATCCGGGAACGCCGCGCATATATGGACCGCTGTGCTGCCCTTGGGATGAAAGTCAATTATCACCTGACCAGCCTGGCCGGCGGGGGAGGTGTATATGAAAAGGCATATTTGACAAAAGGCCGGCGCGATAAATTGCTGCAAAAGGAAATTGAGGCTTTCCGCGACCATCCGGCACTCCTTTCATGGTATATCGCCGATGAACCGGCCGGGCAGGGCATCCCTCCGGGAGAACTGCTCCCGGTATACAAAATGATCAAGGAACTGGATCCGTATCACCCGGTTACCATGGTATTTATGCATGCAGGGATGGCTGTTGAATACAGCGATGTAACGGATATCGTCATGACCGACCCCTATCCGGTTCCTCATGGCGACATCCGGGAGGTGGGAGCAAGCACGGCCATGCTGCATGATGTATTCTTCCCGGAAAAACCGGTATGGATCGTCCCGCAGGCCTTTGGGGGCAACGAATACTGGGAGCGGGAACCCACCAGGCAGGAACTGCGCGCAATGACATACCTGGCCATTGTCAATAATGCCATGGGGGTGCAATATTTTATCAGGCAGGGACCGAATGTCTTTCCGAAGTCGACCATCGCCTGGAACGAATGCGGTGCCATGGCGCTTGAAGTGGCAGAGATCACGCCTTATCTTTTTTCGCCTGATCCGGTGCCGGAAATTGTATGCGAAAGGGAGGATATAAGCATTAAAGGTTTTCACAAGGACGGCTCCTTTATGATCCTGGTCGTGAACACCCTTAACGAGCCGCAGGAATTCAGCCTGTCCGTAAATGGTTTGCGGTATAATGGAAGCGCTTCAGTTCTTTTCGAAAACAGGAGGGTGCCGGTAATGGAAGGCAGGATAGATGATGTTATCGATGCTTACGGAACACGCATATACAGGATCCGCTACAGGATGCCGGCCAGCCGGGGACCAAGCGTACATCCGAAAAACCTGCTTAAAGACCCCAGCTTCGAGGATATCACAGGCACCGGTATTCCGGCTTCCTGCTATGCCGTGGCAGGGAATGATCAGGGGGCCACTTACTTTATCGATCCCCGTGTTGCCGTACGCGGCGAACACGCACTCAGGCTTAACACCCCCGCCGGCGGCGATGGCGTTTCCTTGTCCTTCCATCAGCTCAGAATAGAACCAGGCCACAGCTATACCATGAGCGTCCAGGCCCGGGCACTCCCCCTCAAATACAGGAAATCCGGAAGCAGGAATTTCCTGCAAGGCCTCTTTGGCAGTAAGGAAGATGAATACCCGGATTTCACACTTTCATTTGGCACCAACTGTCGCAGCACATTCACCCCCGGCAGCGAATGGAAGGAGTATTCGTTTTCCTGTTTGCCGCAGGCGGAGACAGGCGCCAACCGCTTGTCGCCTTCCCTGGAATCGGGCAGCATGGGAACAATCTGGTTCGACCTGCTGCAGCTTTATCCCGATATGGAAATGCGTTCCTATGTGAATCGCGACAATAACGAGGTTGCCCTGCATATTGTGACATCACACCGGGGAGCCGACATCCGCTACACCACCGATGGATCAGTCCCCGGTCAGGGATCCACGCAATATGTAAAACCATTCAGGATCAATTCTTCTGCAACGGTAAAAGCCGTTGCACTGCTTGACAATGAAAAGGCCGGCTATATTGAACGCTACTTTGAGGTGCATCTGGCAACGGGCCGCTATGTAGAGTACAGGAACAAATACTCATCAAAATACAAAGCCGGCCATAATGACGGGCTGGTTGACGGCATCCTGGCAACCAATGATCATCTCGACGGGAAATGGCAGGGCTTTGAAGGGGATGACCTGGACGTACTCATCAACCTGAAGGAAATAAAAACATTGCGTGAGATAGAATTGCGTTTCCTGAGTGATGCCGCTTCATGGATATTCCTTCCCGAAAGCATTACCATATTTGTTTCTGAAGATGGCGTCAGCTATGAAGAATTCCGGCGCAGCGACAGCCCTCCGCCCTTCACCGCCATTGATCCGGACATATACAGGTACATTTTTTCGTGCGACGGTATACAGGTGCGCTATGTAAGGGTAGTGGCCGGAAACAGGGGCGTTTGCCCGGAAGGACATCCCGGTGCAGGTGAAAAGGCCTGGCTGTTTACCGATGAAGTGATCATCCGCTGATATGAACCGGTCTGCAGATCAGCCATCATCCGGTGTGATCATAAGAACTGATGAATTAACCCTATAATGAAACCATGAAAAACCACAGGCGCGACTACCTGATTCCCATCAGCATCATCGGTATGCTGTTTTTTATTTTCGGCTTTATAACCTGGCTGAATGCCACGCTCATCCCGTATCTGCAAATTGCCTGCGAACTCACCACTTTCCAGTCGTTCTGGGTAACATTTGCCTTTTATATCTCCTACTTTGTGATGGCCCTGCCTTCGTCGATGGTGCTGCGGCTGAGCGGATTCAAGAACGGGATGTCGCTGGGCCTGATCACCATGGCCATCGGCGCGCTGGTCTTTATCCCTGCCGCCAACACCCGCATGTATTCCCTTTTCCTGGCGGGTCTTTTCATACAGGGTACCGGCCTGGCCATCCTGCAAACAGCTTCCAACCCTTATGTCACCATCCTCGGGCCTATCGAGAGCGCAGCAAAACGCATCAGCATTATGGGGGTAGCCAACAAGTTTGCGGGCATTCTCAGCCCGATCATCTTTGGTGCCATCCTGCTTAATAATGCCGATGAAGTGACTGCCGGGATCGCCGGGATGGATCTGGCCACCAGGGCAGCCACGCTCGACGAGCTGGCGGCAAGGGTTATCCTGCCCTACATCATCATGGCCGCGGTATTGCTTGTCCTGGCTGGCCTGGTGCGCTTTTCCTCGCTCCCCGACATAGAGGCTGAAGATGAAAGCACCGATGCAAGCCCCAAAAGCCGTAACAGCATCTGGCAGTATCCCTACCTGCTGCTGGGCGTACTTTCGATATTCGTGTATGTGGGAGTGGAGGTTATTGCCGTTGATACCCTCATCAGTTATGGCAATTTTCTGGGCTTTGGATTCTCAGAAGCGAAATTCTTTGCCTCTTTTACGCTCTTTGCGATGATCATCGGCTATTTTTTCGGGATCATTGCCATCCCCAAATATATATCGCAGGCCAAAGCGCTTAAATATTTCTCAATGCTTGGCCTCATCTTTACGGTTATTGCGATGTTTACCAAAGGTTATACTTCCATCCTGATGATCGCTGCCCTGGGCTTTGCCAATTCCATCATGTGGCCGGCCATCTGGCCACTGGCCATCGAAGGACTTGGAAAGTTCATCAAGACAGCCTCGGCCATGCTCATCATGGGGATCGCGGGAGGTGCCATCCTGCCGCTTGTATACGGCTACCTCGCCGACCTGCAAACGGTTGGCCCCTCTTACGCTTATGGCATCATGATCCCCTGTTATCTCGTTATAATGTTTTATGCCGCCTACGGCCACACCATTGGAAAACGAAGCTACAGGAAAACATGAAAGAAATGACCCTTGTTGTGCTGGCGGCCGGCCTTGGCAGCCGCTACGGAGGGCTCAAGCAGCTTGATGCGCTGGGACCCTCGGGTGAGACCATCATCGAGTATTCCGTATTTGATGCCATCAGGGCCGGCTTTGAAAAGATAGTATTCGTGACTTCCGCTGCGCTCGAAAATGAGTTCCGGGATACCTGGAAACCCCGCCTGCATAAGCGGGCCGTGCTTGAAGTGGTGGTGCAGGATGTTTATGACCTCCCCGAAGGCTTTTTAGTCCCGGCCGGACGTGTCAGGCCATGGGGTACTGCCCATGCAGTACTCGCTGCCAGAGAAAAAGTAAATACCCCCTTTGCCGTGATCAATGCCGACGATTTTTACGGGCGAGATGCCTGTCAGCTCATTCGCGACTTTATGATGAGTGAAACCGGCGAAAACAAATATTGCATGGTCGGCTATAAGCTGGGCAACACCCTTTCCGAAAACGGAAGCGTGTCAAGGGGCCTTTGTGGGATCAATGAGCGGCAGGAACTCAGCAGTGTAACGGAAATCAAAAATATTGAAAACATTGACGGCCTTCCGGCCTGGCGGCAGGTCAACGGAGAATTCAAGATGCTCGACAGCCAAAGTACGGTATCCATGAACATATGGGGCTTTACACCGGGCATCTTTGAACACCTTGGCAGGGGATTCGTGGAATTTTTAGCTGACCAGGGGAACAGCCTGACGGCCGAATACCTCCTGCCCGGGCTTGTCAACGGGCTGGTAGCTTCGGGGCAGGCCACGGTAAAAGTGCTGCAGGCCGGCTTTGAATGGTTCGGGATCACCTATCGCGACGACAAGCCCGGGGCAGCCCGCAGGATTCGCCAAATGGTTGAAAATGGAACTTATCCCTTATCTTTATGGAATCGATGAAAAGCAGGTATGATTTTGTTGAGGTGCTGCAAGCCTGGGGCATTGATGCGGGCATGAGCCGGGTTAGCGAGTTTAAGCGGGGACATATCAACGACTCCTTCGTTGTGGAAGCCGCCGGCACCGGGCGCCTGTTCCTCCAGCGTATCAATCACCATGTTTTTAAGGATCCCCCTGCACTGATGGATAACCTGGCCAGGCTCAGCATGGCTCTCGACCGGCATTACGGCGGAAAGGAAAAGAATCCCTATCCGAAACTGACATATGCTGCGGATGGAAACCACTTTTACCACGACGGCCAGGGCAACTACTGGCGGCTGATGGAGTTTGTGAACCGAAGCCGCTCCTTCAACATCGCCTCCGGCCCGGAAGTCGCCCGTGAAGGCGCAGCCGCATTTGGCGATTTCCAGCTGGTGATGAATGCCGAAGACCCCAATGATTATGTTACGGTTATTCCGGCTTTTCACCACCTGGGTGCGAGGCTGGAAAAGCTGACGGCCGCCATTGGCAATGACGAATTCAGAAGGGCGGATATGGCCCGGGCAGCGATCGACTTTGCCCTGCAAAGGCTCGATTACGGGACTAAGCTGGACCAGCTGCTGACAGGCGGACAAATCCCGCTGCGCGTAACGCATAACGACACCAAACTCAATAACGTGCTTTTTGATGAGGAAAGGATCAGGTATATCTGTGTGGTCGACCTCGACACCGTGATGCCCGGCACAGTGCTGTATGATTATGGCGACATGGTGCGCACCTACGTCAGCCCGGCGGAAGAAGACGAGCCGGATCTGCGAAAAGTCGTTTTCAGGGAAGAAATTTTTGATGCACTCACAGCCGGCTACCTCGGCAAAGTGGGGCCAGGCCTTACGGCAGGTGAAAAAGAAAACCTTCTCTTTGGCGCCCGCATCATGCTGCTCATGATCGGTGTGCGCTTCCTGACCGATTTCCTCGAAGGTGATCATTATTTTAAAACCGCCCGCCAAAACCATAACCTCGACCGCTGCCGTAACCAGTTCGAACTGCTGCGCCAACTCGAAGAAAAAGAAGAAATACTGTCCGGGATCATCCGGAAATATATAACTTAAAACCTGATCTGTCCCGGATTCTCTTGTAAATGAGCGCGCCGGGGCATCAGGCGATGGAGGATCTGTTATGATGAAGAATGTTCTGTTTGCTTATATGCTGATAGCAGCCTTGCAGGGATCGCAGGCACAGGATGCTCCTGTGAACGACTGGGAAAATCCTGCCGTAATTTCCAGAAACAAGGAAGCCCCGCATGCAACCCTGATGCCTTATGCAAGCATTGATGAAGCCATCCGTGGAAAGGCTGGTGACAGCCCGTATTCCCTGCTCCTGAACGGCGACTGGAAGTTCCATTGGGTGCCTGAACCTTCCCTGAAGCCAGAGGGGTTCCATATGCCGGGTTTCGACGATAGCCTGTGGGGCTACATTCCCGTCCCGGCCAACTGGGAGATGCACGGATATGGCATTCCCATTTATGTCAACATCCCCTATGAATTTACCGACGATCCCAGGCCTCCCCAAATACCCGAAGGCAGTAACCCCGTGGGTTCCTACCGGACACATTTTCATGTGCCGGCATCCTGGGAGGGCAGGCAGGTGTTCCTGCATTTCGGGGCTGTAAAATCGGCCATGTATGTATGGGTAAACGGACAGGAAGTGGGCTACAGCCAGGGCAGCAAGTTGCCGGCCGAGTTTAATATCACCCCTTACCTGCAGCAAGGCGAAAACCTGCTGGCAGCTGAAGTGTACCGTTGGTCGGATGGCAGTTTTCTCGAATGCCAGGACTTCTGGAGGGTGAGCGGGATTGAACGGGATGTCTTCCTTTGGTCGGCACCCGGCATACATATCCGCGATTTCATGGTAAAGGCATCCCTCGACGATGAATACCGGCACGGCATCCTCAATGTTGACCTGGAATTGCTTAAGTATGACGAGGAATTAAACCCGAACCGCTATGATGCGGAGCTATTGCTTTTGGATGCACAGGGGCAGGAAGTGCTGCGCGAAAGACAAAACCTTGAAATGGACGGTGACCAGCTTCGCGATTCATTGTTTTTCCGTGATCTCCTGGTTGAGAATGTCATGCCCTGGTCGGCTGAAAAGCCCGAACTGTATACGCTTGTTCTCAGCCTTTACGACCGCAAAGGGAAGCTGGTTGAAAGCCTCAGTTGTAAGACCGGTTTTCGAAATGTGCAACTGAAAGAAGGATTGCTCTATGTAAATGGAAAATATGTGCTGCTGAAAGGTGTGAACCGGCATGAGCATGATGAGAAAACCTGCCATGTGATCGATGAAACATCCATGATCAGGGATATCACACTGATGAAGATGAACAATATAAACGCGGTGCGGACAAGCCATTATCCCAACGACCCGCGTTGGTATGCGCTTTGCGACCGCTACGGACTGTATGTGATCGATGAGGCGAACAATGAATCCCATGGAATGGGCTACCATCCCGACCGCACGCTGGGAAACGACCCCGCCTGGATGGAAGCCCACCTCGACCGTATCAGGAGGATGGTTGAACGTGATAAAAACCACCCTTCGGTCATCATCTGGTCGATGGGCAATGAGGCCGGCGACGGGGTGAACTTCGAAGCGGCTTCGGAATGGATCCGCCAGCGCGACCCTTCCCGCCCTGTGCACTATGAACGGGCGCTGCGAAGACCCCATACCGACATCTATTGTCCCATGTATCCCGGCCTTGAATATATTGAAAAATATGCCCTGGGCGATGACCCCCGCACACTGATCATGTGTGAGTATGCCCATTCGATGGGAAACAGCACCGGAAACCTGCAGGAATACTGGGACCTGATCAGGCAGTATGATAAACTGCAGGGCGGTTTCATCTGGGACTGGGTCGACCAGGGGCTGCTCGTTACGGATGGAAAAGGTAATGAATACTGGGCCTATGGGGGCGACTTCGGTCCTGAGGGCACCCCATCCGATCATAATTTCTGTGCCAACGGCCTGGTCAATGCCGACAGAAGTATACACCCTGGCCTGCATGAGGTGAAAAAGGTTTATCAAAGTATCATTTTCGAAGAAGACCGGCGCATGCCGGGCCTGCTCAATGTTCACAATGAATACCTGTTCACCAACCTGAACGAATTTGATTTTTTCTATATCATCACAGCCGACGGAACTGCGCTTTACAGGGATGAGCTCCCCATACTTCATTGCCCGCCGGGCGACAGTATACTGCTTGTGATCCCGCTGGAAGAAGGACTGAACGAGCCGGGTGTTACTTATTTTGCGAATGTATATGCCAGGACCAAAGCCCGGCAGGGTGTTGTGCCTGCCGGATTCGTGATTGCTTCGGAACAGTTCATGCTGCCTCATACACCGGTGCGGATCATGCCTGCGCCGGGTGTTGCACCCGGCCTCAGCATCTCACAGAATGATAAGATCCTCAAAGTGCAGGGGAACAATTTTGTGATCAGCTTTAACAAGGAGAACGGCTTGATCGATGACTTTACATACGGCCTGCGGGAGATGTTCCTGAAAGCTCCGCAACCTTATTTCTGGCGTGAACCCACCGATAACGATTTCGGTTTTGGCATGCAGCATCAGATGTTGCCCTGGAAAAAAGCATCGGCAAACAGGGTGCTGAAGGATCTTACACTTGAAAAGGCCGACACCAGGGAAGTGCTGCTCAGGGTTGCCTATGAACTGCCCGATGTTTACGCCGAATATACTTTGCTTTACCACATCAGCCTTGAAGGGGATATAAAGATCAACGGCAGCCTGGCCCTTTCCGACAGCATTTTGCCCGACCTGCCGCGTTTTGGTTTTTATCTGGAGATGCCGGGGATTTTTGATTACATCGAATGGTTTGGCAGGGGGCCTTTCGAAAATTATATCGACCGGAAAACGGCAGCCTTTGTGGGTAAATATGCCGGTAAGGTGAAAGACCAGCATGTGTCGTATATCCGTCCGCAGGAAAATGGCAACAAATGCGATGTGCGCTGGATGCAGCTCACCGACAGGCTGGGAGTGGGGCTGAAATTTTCGGCCGACCCGCCCTTTGAGTTTACGGTGCAAAACTACAGACCTTCCGAAATTGCACAGGAAAGCAGGAGCAGCGGGATGCACAGCATCGATATTCCTGCCAGAAACGTGGTGGCCATCCACCTCGACCGCTTCCAGATGGGTGTAGGCGGAAACGACAGCTGGGGTGCCATGCCCATCGAAAAATACCGCTTCCCGGCCAAAAATTACACTTTTGAACTGAAAATAACCCCTTTTATCCGATGACGCGCCGGTATCCCGGCTAAAAAACACTGGAAATGAAAATACAACAATCAAATCCCCGCCGGGGGTTCAATTTCAAAATAAACCGGCTTTTTCAAATATCTTTTCGTCAAAACTTAATCCTTGTCCTTGCCTGCCTGGTTATCCCGGCCATGCTGCCGGCGATCTCCGGTGGATGCCGGAAAGGGGAGGAGATAAAACGACCCGCCGCCTATGTGGATCCGTTTATCGGCACCGCCGCCCATGGTCATACTTTTCCGGGGGCGATGGTGCCCTTCGGGATGGTGCAGCTAAGCCCCGATACCCGCAAGGACAGTTGGGACGGCTGCTCAGGATATCATTACAGCGACAACAGGATATTCGGCTTCAGTCACACCCACCTGAGCGGTACGGGTGTGGGCGATTACGGTGACATCAGGCTCCTGCCCTGGTCGGGAGATATAAAACCGGTAAAAGAGAAATATGAATCGGGTGAATTGCCGTATTCACACTTTTCACATAAAAGGGAGCAGGCCGGCGCCGGCTATTATCAGGTGGCCCTTGACGATGCTGCCGTTATTGCCGAACTCACGGCAGGGGAAAGATGTGGCTTTCACAGGTATACCTTCAGCGATGATGCACAGTTTGTTGTGCTCGACATTGCCGAGGGTGTGACCAGCGATGAGATCCTTGGCCTGGAGCTCAGCATTGTGAACGAATATTCGCTTTCGGGAATGAAACGCAGCAGTGGCTGGGCCGACGACCAATATGTGTTTTTCCATGCGGTTTTTTCGAAACCATTCGCAGGCATTGAAGTACTCGAAGAAGGCCGTAGGCTGGAGGGAAGCAGCTTCAAATCAATGAATGACCTTACATGCATTCTTTCCTTTGAAGGGGGAGGCGACGAGGTGCTGATGGTTAAAGTGGGCATCTCAGCCGTTGACACGGCCGGTGCACGGAAAAATCTTGAATCATGCACGCCGGGTTGGGACTTCGACGGCATGCGACAGAATGCTTACGAAGCCTGGGATGCCGAACTTTCGCGGATCACGGTGGAAGGCGGCACCCACGCGCAAAGGGTCGTTTTTTATACCGCACTCTACCATGCCTTCATGGCCCCTTACCTGTATTCCGATGCGGATGGCCGTTACCGCGGGCACGATATGCAGATCCATCAGGCCGGTAACACGCCCGTGTATACCGTGTTTTCGCTCTGGGACACCTTCAGGGCCCTGCACCCGCTCTTTACCATTGTGCAGCAGGAACGGACAGGCGAATTTATTAATACCATGCTCGATATCCACGACAAGGGCGGGCTGCTCCCGGTGTGGGAACTGGCGGCCAATGAAACAGGGTGCATGATCGGATATCACTCGGTGCCGGTGATCGCTGATGCCCGGGTGAAGGGAATACGCGGCTTCAATATGGAAAAAGCCTATGAGGCCATGAAGAAAAGCAGCATGCAGGATACTGAAGGCCTGCAGTATTACCGCCGCTATGGCTATATCCCGGCCGGGATGGACGGCTCATCGGTTTCGAAAACCCTTGAGTATGCCTACGACGATTGGTGTATTGCGCTCATGGCCAAAGAAATGGGCATGGATGAGGATTATGATGAATATATCCAAAGAGCCCAGTACTATAAAAATATATTCGATCCCGAAACCGGTTTCATGCGGGGAAAGATGAACGGCATGTGGGTGACGCCCTTCGACCCGCTGGAAGTTAATTTCATGCTGACCGAAGCCAATACCTGGCAGTATAATTTCTTTGTCCCCCAGGATATTTCGGGCCTGATGGCATTATATGGAGGAGAGGAAGGCTTTGTCGGGAAGCTGGATGAGATGTTCAATGCCGGTACGGCGATGACCGGACGCCAGCAGAGCGACATCACGGGCCTGATCGGCCAGTATGCACACGGGAACGAGCCCAGCCATCATATGGCATACCTCTATAATTTCGCCGGCGAGGCATGGAAAACACAGGAACTGGTCAGGAAGATCATGGACGAACTTTACACAGAGAGACCCGACGGCCTCTGCGGCAACGAAGACTGCGGCCAGATGTCGGCATGGTATGTGTTCAGCGCCATGGGATTTTATCCCGTTACTCCCGGTACCGATTATTATGTAACCGGCAGCCCGCTTTTCGACAAGGTGGGCATCCGGCTGGAAAACGGGAATACGGTCATCATCGAAGCCAGGAATGTTTCGGCCCGGAACAAATATATACAGTCGACCAGCCTGAACGGGAAACCCCTGCATGAGTCTTTCATCAGGCATGACGACATCATGAAAGGCGGGCATTTTGTTTTTGAGATGGGGCCTGAGCCGAACAAAAAGTGGGGCAGGGAAGCGGAACACAGGCCGGCAACGGGCATCGTGGACCAGCTGATCACGGCGGCACCTTATCTGATTGCAGATTCCCGGACCTTTGAGAGCGAACTGGAGATTGGCATGGACTGCCCCGACACTGATGCCGTGATACGCTATACGCTCGACGGAAGTGAACCCGGCATGTCTTCAGCCATTTATCAGGCTCCCTTCATCATAT
Source organism: uncultured Bacteroidales bacterium (assembly GCA_964404735.1). Taxonomy (GTDB): domain Bacteria; phylum Bacteroidota; class Bacteroidia; order Bacteroidales; family B18-G4; genus B18-G4. Next base: position 16,460 of record CAYOLA010000042.1, on the reverse strand, counting down.
ACGAAAATACCCGGGTCAGGTTCTTTTCAAAGGCTCCGGGCAAACATCCTTCGAAGGTGATCGAAGGTTTTTTCAGCCTTATGCCCGAGGGAAGAAAGGTGATCTATCATACAAGCTATGATCCCCAGTATTCCGCCGGGGGCGATATTGCACTGATCGACCTCATCCGGGGAGGCGACAACTTCCGTACCGGATCATGGCAGGGATTCCATGGGGTGGATGTTGAACTGCTTATTGACCTTGGCCGGGCGCAGTACGTTGAGTCTGTAAGGGCCGGTTTTCTTCAGGATCAGGGGAGCTGGATCTTCATGCCCGAATGGGTTGCGTTCAGCCTCTCGGCGGATGGGGAAAACTTTGAGCCGGCAGGCAGGGAAAACTGCCCGATAGACCCCCGTGACAAGGGAGGGGTCATACACGATTTTGCGGTCATGCCGCGTAAAGACCAGGTTCGCTATATCAAAGTGGTTGCCCGGAACAGGGCTGTATGCCCTGACTGGCACCCGGGTGCCGGACAAGCTGCCTGGCTCTTCATTGATGAGGTGCTGGTGGAATGACTGTATCCATCTTCCAAGACGGGATTGAACTACGATATTTGATAGCTGATATTTGATATTTGAAGTACCGGAACGGGCTTTATCATAACCCGGAGATGAATCACGCTCATAATCAGGTACGAGGTTCGGGGTTCGCGGTACGGGGAGTTTCTGCTGCGCAGAAGAATATATTGTCAATGACTGAAATAGGTTGACCAAAAATTTAGTTAAAAACGGTCAACTTATGAAAACAAAAGCAAAGATAACCAAGACATTTAGACAGCAGCGTGTTTTTAGTGTAGAAATAAAAAAACAGGCTGCCGTCAGTGAAGGGGCAGCCTCTTTCGCGTCCGGAATCCCGGAAGTATTATTTGTATTTCTTTCCAAGATAGCTGGCAACGCCATTGGCATCGGCCGACATGGCCTCTTCGCCGGGATGCCAGTTGGCAGGGCAAACCTCACCATGCTCCTCGAAATACTGCAGGGCATCGACCATGCGAAGGGCTTCGTCAACACTCCGCCCGAGTGGCAGGTCGTTCACTAGCTGATGACGGACCACCCCTTCCTTGTCGATCAGGAACAAACCCCTGTATGCAACCGGCTCGCCTTCGAACTCCATCCCGCCTTCGTCATTGTAGTCGAACTCCCCGGCCAATACATCAAAATTCTCTGAGATGGTCTTCGAAAGATCGGAAACCAGCGGAAAGGTAACACCCTTGATCCCGCCGTCTTTGGTTTCGGTGTTCAGCCATGCCCAGTGCGAAAAGTGGGAATCGATGGAGCAGCCAACAACCGCCACATTGCGTTTCTCAAATTCACCCAGCTTATCCTGAAAAGCCAGGATCTCTGTTGGGCATACAAAAGTGAAGTCGAGGGGATAAAAGAAAAAGACCACATGTTTTTTCCCGATATATTGCGCAAGGGAAAACTTTTCAACAAATTCACTCCCGTTTATCACCGCGTTGGCTTCAAACAAAGGAGCCTTTTTTCCAACTAATACTGCCATAGTTCAATTTGTTTTTTCGTTAGGATTGATTTTAGGTGGGCAAAGGTATGAAATTTTTCTTATTTAGAAGCATTTTAATTAAGCTTCCGCCCGTTTATTATTGCAAGCCGTGATCCCGCCCCTGGCAGATGATCACATGATGTCATTAATGTTGAACAAAATAGGCATATCGCTTTTGAAATCATAAAGTGTTTCCTTGCGAAGCTGATAATAATTGCGCCAGTATGCGCGCAGGGCCTGATAATAGCCTTTCAGGGCATTGTCATTGTCGATCTGGGCATTGTTGAGCTCAAGCACATCGTTAACCTGTCCGATCATGTAGCGTTTTTGTGTTACATCATAGCGTTTTCGGGCCACGGTATCGGCCTTGGCGGAAATCCTGAGCTGGTTTTCCTGCATGTTGAACTGCATTACCTGCAGGAAGATATTCTGTTCAAAGTCGATCTTTTCCTGCTCAATGGCCGTGTATACCAGTTCTTCGTTCGATTCGGCCATCCTGATCTTTCCCCTGGCACTTCCCCAGTCGAGGATGGGCAGGGTGAAGTCGAGCCTGAGTTGCTGCTGGTCGAGGGGGTTTGTATAAACATCGGGGAGGTTATCGGCTGTCTGTGTTAGCCCAAACACCGCGCTCAGGTCAGCATCAAAGCGGTTGTTCAGTTTGGCCATGTTTACCATGCTTTGTGCTTCCAGCATACGCTTTTCAAAGTCAAGGGCCGTTGATGAATTGAATTTGGCTTCCTCAATGGCCTTCCCAGCATTGATGGTGAAAAAGTTTTCCACCACGGGCGGGATCAGTTCAATGGGCGCGTCGTCTTTAACCCTCAGGTATGACCGCAGCCTGAACAGGTTGTTTTCCAGTTCCAGTTCCGACTGCTCAACGGCCGCTTCGGCCTTGAGGTAGTTGAGTTCGAGTTGCAGCAGGTCATTCTCGGCGATCTTGCCCAACTGAAATCTCCCTTGGGCGATCCTGAACAGGGTGTCGTAGTTGTTCATGTTCTTCAGCGCAATCTGCATGTCGATTTGTGCCTGCAGCAGGCTGAAAAAATAATTCGTGGCCGTAACAGCTATCTGTTCAACATCTTCCAGGTATTTCCTCTTCGCCTGTTCGTATTTCATGGGCTCAATCTCCTTGTCCCACTTGTAGGCATTATATTTGAACAGGGGTTGCCGGTAACGGATGTTGACCGGTGTGGAAAGATAGGAGAGTTTGTTGAGTGAATCGGTAAAGTTGTCGAGGCGCGATAAGCCGCTGTTGAGCGACAATTCGCCGCCGGTAAAGCCGATCTTCTGAGTAAGGGAAATACCGAGATCGGTATTGGCATAGCTTCTGTCGCGGTAAACAATGGAGCCGTCGTTTTGGTTGATCCCTTCAATGGAACGGTTGTAATTGGGCAGCATTCCGTTGAGGCGGAGCCCCGGCAGGTATTCTGCCCTGAATGACCTGAACTCCCAGTAGCTTGCCCTGAAGCGGTGTTTGGCGATGAGGGCATCGGGCGATTGTTGTTGGGCAATGTAGATCACATCGTCGAGCGAGAGGTAGTTCATGTCTTCATCCTGTGCCTGCGACAGGCCGGTGACAAGGATGCAGGCCAGGGCTGTCATGAACTGTTTAAAGAGTTTTGGCCGCATGTTAATAGTATTTGTTTCAGCTTGATCTTTATTCATAGCGGAGCGATTCAACGGGATTCTGGTTGGCTGCTTTTCGCGCCGGCATGTATCCGAACATGATACCGATGGCTGCGGAAACGCCGAAGGAAACAAGAATGGACAAGAGTGATATAATGGTGAGAATGCCGGTGATCTCAGTGATGATCTTGGCAAAGAGTATGCCAAGGACAATGCCCAGGAAGCCGCCTGTAATACTGATGAGCGTGGCTTCGGTAAGGAACTGCGTGATGATGTCGCGACGCGTGGCGCCGGTGGCCCGGCGCACGCCGATCTCCCTGATCCGTTCCATCACGGAGGCCAGCATGATATTCATGATGCCGATGCCGCCCACGATGAGGGAAATGCTGGCGATCACCCCCAGTACGATGTTGAATATATCCTTTGTTTTCTGTTCCTGCTTGAGCAGCAACTCGGGCACGGTGATCTGGTAGTCGGCCACTTCGGAATGTCGCCTGAACATCATCCGGTTGAGCAGGGTGGTGGTGAGGTCGAGGTTCTCGCTTTTGTCGACCTGTACCACGATCCTGTCGAGCTGGTTCTTGTTCGACTCATCGATGGAAGAGCTGCTGCTGAATGTGGAACTGATCATGCTGCCCCTGCTGACGATAACCTGATTCCCCCCGCTGCCGATATTCCTTTGATCGATCACCGAACGGTCCATGAAACGGAGTAGCACGGTTTGGAGCGGTGCATAGATATTATTGTTGTAATCACTGATTCCCAAATCTTCGGATGTGCCGGTGGCCATTTTCATGCTCTCCAGTATGCCGATCACCTTGAGCCAGATATTGCCGCATTTGATGTATTTCCCGATGGGGTTTTCGGCCGGGAAGAAGCGCGATTTGATGGTCGGCCCGATGATACAGACCGGGTCGCCGTTTTCAAGCTGGATGTCGTTAAACATCACCCCTTCCTGCAGCCTGATGCTGTATACCTGAAAAAAATCGGGCGTAACCCCCTTCAGGGTGGCCTTGCGCCTGATGCCGTCCTTGATGATGTGCGTTTCGTAACTGACTTCGGGGCTTACCCTGACAACCGTAGGGATGATCGCCCGGATGCTTTCGGCATCTTTTAGCGTGAGCCCGGGCGAAAACTTCCCTTTCAGGGTTTTGCTATCGTCATCGCTTTCATCGGAGGAAGCAGAATTATCGATAATGGGAGTGATCATGATGTTATTTACCCCAACAAGCTTTATTTGCTCAAGGATCTCCTGCCTGGCACCGTTCCCGATGGCCATCATGGCGATGACCGCCGCCACACCGAAGATGATCCCAAGAGCGGTAAGTATCGACCGGAATTTGTTGGCCAGCACAGCGTCAAGGGCAATATTCAGGATGTGATAATATCTTTCCAATGCCGTATATTTGTTTTTCAGTTTAACGGCCCCGGCAGCCGCATATTTCCGGAAACAGCAAAAATAATGAATTATTCCTTGCGGGGCATCTGCATGCTGCCCTGATACGTCTTCTTTTCATCATATTACTTTGTGCCTGCTTCCGCTCTCTGTTGGATGTTGCAACTTACGAATCGTTTAATCTGCCTTTGCTGGGATCCAAAAAGTCGCGCGAAATCAGTTATGGGGTGAGAAGGGGGAGACGGGGAGACGGGGAGATGGGGAGTACCTGATTTTATGCAATTTTTATACGGTTTGTGATTAAGCCCGTTCCGCCAACACTTCAAATATCAGCAATCAACTATAATCACTGCTTCAGTGTTCAAAGTTCAGATTTCACCCCCGCTCCCTCCATTTTCATCAACTATTATCCATAGAAATTATTGTCTGCGTTGGTCAATATCGTAGTGTTCATTTAGCAAAAAAAGATATGCCGCTGCCGTATGATGGATGAAAAGGTCCTGTCGTGCCGAAGGCAGGAAGTCGCGGTGGTAGTTTTCGGTCGGAGGCAGGATCACCGGGGTGCCGGCAGCTGTGTAGTTCATGCTGCTGACATAAGCAGGTTCGGTCATTTCAGGCAAATGGCTGCCTACATACCTGAATAGTTTCCTGCCAAGGTATTTGTTCAGCCTTCCGCTTGCTTTCCGCAGCGAACGTTCGTTTTTCCTGAATATGGATTTAAGGATGATGCCCTGCATCCAGCTCAATGATCGTGTAAAGGTCTTACGGTCGGCAAAAGGGTTTATTTCATTAAAATCGTCCATGTCCTGCACGGCTATGGGCGTTTCCGGAACCCAATCGGAAGTGTTTACCACCCTGAAGGCCCACCCGCCCCGGTTTATGTAGGAGTAGTCGTAGGAGTAGTAAAGGTTGCCGGGTTTTGGTGCCCCGCTGTTGTATGTTTTAAAGATGATGTCGTCGGGGATCTCCCCGTTCACGTCATAATGCAGGTAAGAGTCGAGCAGGAATACGATGCCGGCTCCCTGGCTGTGCCCCATTAAAATAAATTGCTTTACCCCCTTGAGATAATATTCGTTTATTTTTCCGGTGATGATGGGCAGCATGGCTGCCAAACCCGTCAGCCAGCCCGCATGCACGGCTGCACCGGGATGTTCGGCCAGGCGGTAGTTCAGCATGTGCCCCTTCCGCAGCTGTATGCTGCCCGTTGCCGGCACCATGCCTGCATAGAAGTTTCCGATCCAGGATATGGTTTTCGCGGTCGTACCCCGAACCTCAATGATCCCTGTATGGTTGCCGATCAGCCAAAGATCCCAGCGGTTGTCGAGGCCGGTGACTTCCGACCGGAAAATGAGTCTTGGCATTTCGCCGGATGGGGCTTTTCCTTCAGGCATTGCCTGAGGGTCTTTTATTGAAGTACCCAGCTTCAGCAACATGGCGTACTCCTGAGCATCAAAACCCGGCTTTAGTGCCTGTTGGGCCTGCACAGGCCATATTACGGAGAGCGATAGCAGAAATAGCAGCAGGGAGGGGATGTTTACATTCATTATCGGCATTCGGTTACAGGTTTGCAGGCGGATGTTTTGAGAAGGCTTCGATGAGACCGGGCAGGTAAGTTTTGGTAACCAGAATGGATGTTAGCGGGCCGGCATCCAGCTCCAGGTGCATGCCGTCCTTTTCCCTGCGGATGATCCTGACCTTGTCGAGGTTAACCATATAGGACCTGTGGCAGCGTACAATCCGGCTGTCCTTTAAGCGGTCTTCAAAGAAGCGCAGCGAATTCCTGACCATGAATTTCTGTGGTTTATCATGATGCAGGTAATGGATGGTCACGTAATTGTCAGCGGCTTCGAGGTATAACAGGTCGTGCTGCAAAACCGAAAGCCTCAGCTTTCCGAATTCATCATGGAAATGGATCATTTCGGTTCCTGTTTTTACATGCGTATTGTCCATCCCGGCCAGTTCCTCAAGCCTGATGCTTTTATCCTGCCACGAAAAGTAAAGCCATAGGATGGTGTAGGGGAGGAGCAGCACCAGCGCAGTATTCTTCAGGCTGATGCTGAAAATATTCATGAAATCCCTTTCATCAAGCAGGATGAATTTCAGATAGATCGAATAAACGAACGCCATAACCACTATTTCGGCAAATATCCATAATACGTATCGCCAGTAGTTCAGCTTACTGTAACGGCCAAAATAATACATGGCTACCCGGCTGATGACCACCACCAGCATACCCGTGAGGATTACAAAACTGGAATATAGAAACAGCCTGATGCCACTCAGCTCCAGGTATGAATCAACACCAAAGGGGTCGTAAATATTGATGAATGCCAATGCAAAGGCAGCCGTAAAGATGACGGTTCTGACAAGATTTCCCCTGCGGATGAGGTAGTCGGGGATATACCGTTCGTAAAGCTGCATGTTCTGGTATTGATTTTTCAGCGAAGTTGCTGAATAAACAAAGATAATAAAATACACGGCCCCGAACACTTACTTTTTTATTCTCTACATTGATTTTTCACCCCTGTATTTCAAATTTCACCCCTGTATTTTCGGTTTCGGCACTTATTCCCCGGGGGCATCCCTTTAATTTGTATTACGGTGGCCGCTATGCGAATTTTGCAGAATAATTCTCAATTCAAACCGTCATGAGCTATACCTGCGACCACCATACGCTTAACAAGGCATTCAGCCTTGAGGAGGAAGGAAAGAAGATCGTGGGTACCCGGATCGGGTATCGCAATTTTGCATTCCGTTCCATCCATACGGGTCATCTGCCCGGCCTTCAGGGACTGCCCGATACGGAAAGAAAATTTCTGAAAGCCGTGGCCGACAGCCAGGTGGCAGAGAACATATCATTCCGTTACCCGGTGTTTTATCCCGAGGGACGAAAAGAATTTGACAAAGTGATCATCCTGCTGCACGGCCTGAACGAGAAGAGCTGGGACAAATACCTGCCCTGGGCCAAGTTGCTGGTTGAAAAGACGGGCTATCCGGTCATGCTCTTTCCCATCAGTTTCCATATGAACAGGATGCCTGCCGACTGGGCCAGCCACAGGAGCATGGCAGGATTAAGCAGGTACAGGCAGCAACGTTACCAAGACAGCCTGTCTTCCACTTTTGCCAATGCAGCCCTGAGTGAACGGCTCGACAACCTGCCTGAACGCTTTGCACTGTCGGGTTACCAGAGCGTGATGGATCTGCTGGCTCTGACTGAGGCATTGAAATCCGGCAGTCATGCCATGTTCAGTCAGAATACCGTATCGCACTTTTTTGGATATTCGATCGGCGCTTTTCTCTCGCAGGTACTGATGATCGCAAACCCGGGCGGGGTTTTCGACCGCTCGAGGTTTGTATTGTTTGCAGGCGGTGCGGTTTTCAGCAGGATAAACGGGATTTCGCGTTTTATCATGGACCGGCAGGCTTTTGAACGCCTGCAGAGGTTTTATCTCGACAAATCCAACTGGAGAAGGAAATCGCTGGCCTCCTATGTTGAACAGGCACAGGTGCGTGATGTGGCAAGAGCCTTCATGGCCATGCTGTCGCCGGATTATTTCCGTACACTCAGGGAAAAGTCCTTTTCACGATTCAGGGACCGGGTTCTGGTCATCGCCCTGGAACATGACCATGTTTTCCCTGCTGCCGAAATTCTCGATGCCTTTCATAAAACCGGTGTGGAGGTCAATGTGCTCGGGTTACCCTATTCATATACCCATGAAACCCCTTTCCCGGTTTTCACCGATACCGGTCGTTCAGCCCTGGTCGATCAAAGCTTCGACAAGGTACTGACAGAAGCGGCCGACTATTTGCGGGCCTATAGTGTTTACGGGTTTTCCTCTAAGCTGTAAGAGGCTGTTTGCGTTTACTTTTTTTCGTCTTCCACGATGAGATAAATATCCTCGTGTTCGCGCTTCATCAGGTATTGTTCACGCCCGAACTTGATAAGGGTCAGTGTGTCCGTGGCGAGCTCATAGGCAGCCTGCCGGTCTTTGGCAATCTCCGACAGGTAATATTCCTTTTCCTGGAGCAGGTTGTTGAGGGTACGGTTCAGCCTTAGCTGGGAAATAAAACTGTTGTTGTCGAAAAACAATATCCACACCCCGAAAACAAATCCGGCGTAAAAGTATTTGTTGTTGATCCTTGAAAATATCTTCCTGAGCATTTGTTTTTTTATTGCGACAAAGGTAAGACTGGCCCGTGGTAAGGTCAAGCCTTTTGGGTGATTGTTATCAGCAATGAATTGTTAATTATATTTTTTGTGCCGTCAGGCAATAATAATCCTGTCCGGGGTAATAATCACGCTTTATATTCCGAAAGCCAGTTTTTATAAGGGCTGACCGGAGTTGCCCGTATGCCATGGGAAGGAAATCGAAGTCGTACTCTTCAGCCTGTTCTTCACCATCGCGACTGATACTGACAAACATTTTGCCCGGCTTATTCAGTCCTTTGTTATCCCATGCATAGCATACCGTTGACCGTATGCCTTCTTCTGAAATGTGAAAGTGCTGTTTTTGCAGGCTGTTTTCAGCGATGGTCTTTTCCCAGTTCCTGATGTCGAACATAAAGTGGCCGCCTTCCTGTATTACACTCCATATTGAACTGATCGAATCCTTTAGCATTTTGGCTCCCTGCAGGTGCGAAAAAGAATTTCCGGGGCTCACCACCAGGCTGTATTTTTTCTTTGCCTTTTGTTGCAACTCTTCCCATGAACTGCGGAAGAACCGTATTTTCAGCTTCTCTGCTACTGCTTTTTCTTTGGCAAAGCCGAGCATATTTTTGCTGATGTCGGAGGCATCGACCCGGTAACCCATTCCTGCCATCCATATGGCATGGTCGCCGGTGCCACAGGAGCAGTCGAGGATGTTTGCCTCTTTACCATGCATGTTGAGGAGTTTTTGGGCATGAAGCCTGAAGTAGATCTTCCCGTCATCACCTTCCGACAGAAGATCATACCATCTTGCAATCCTGTCGTATTGCATTCGGGTGTTCTGTCCTGTTTTACCGGTCATTTCCTGACTTCTTTATAGTCCCAGTTCGTGGCTGATGCCTTGCATGGCCTCAACGGCAATGCGTGCAAATTCGTCGAGGGGTATCCCGATCATTTCGCATTCGCGGATGGTTTCGCGGTTCACGGAGGCGGCAAAGGCTTTCTCTTTCATTCTTTTGACGACCGACCGCGGTTTGACCGATGCCAGTTTTTTGTCGGGGTAAACCATGGTAGTGGCGATGATGAGCCCGGTAATGGTTTCGCCTGCCGCCAGGGCATGATGAAACTCTTTGGAGCGTTTTATGCCGGTGGCCTCCTCGTTGTGAAGCCTGATGGCTTCGATGCTTTCCGCATCCATTCCTTCCTTTACCAGGATGCCTGCAGCTTCCAGTGCATGCCTTTTGGGGTCGGCATCCGTGATCTCCACGTCAATGTCGTGCAGGAGCCCGGCCAGCCCCCACTGATCGATATCCCGCCCCAGTTTCATGGCCAGTGCGCGCATTACCGCTTCCGAGGCATAACAATGCCTGCGCATGCGTTCATTTTTAATGTAATGGTTGAGCAGTTCAATGGCTTTTTCCCTGTTCATCATATCTTGCATTTTTTTATTCTGTTCGCTCCGGGCGGCTGCTATCCGTGCATGTCCAGTCCGTGCAGCATAAATACCATGTGTCTGAGCGATTTTAGGATCTCTTCCATATATTCATTCACGGCTTTTACGCTTCCGGGCAGGGTAAACACCAGCGTTTTTCCCGCAGTGCCGGCTATGCCGCGGCTTAGCAGTGCGTTTGGCTTTTCGGCACCGTACTTCATCCTGATCATTTCCATGATGCCGGGGATCTCTTTTTCGACCATGCTTTTCACCACTTCGGGGGTAATATCGCGGGGGCCGATGCCGGTGCCGCCGGTTGTAAAGATGAAGTCGGCACCCTGTTCAACGGCATCGAGAAGCAATGCACCCAGGGCTTGTGCATCATCGGGGATGATGGTGTTTTCGATTTCGTACAGGTTTTTTCCCTGTTCAAAATAAGCTTTCAGCAATTCTGTAAGGCGGGGACCGCTGCGGTCGTCGTACTCTCCCGCCCAGGCGCGGTCGCTCAGGGTGATCACGCGGGCGCTGTAAACCTTTGGGATGTATTCGAGCCGGTTGCCCGCCTGCAGGTCGCCGGGGCTCAGCACCCGGCAAAAGATGCCTTCCTTTGGCATCACGCAATTGCCTACTTCGCGGTAAATGGCACATTGCTCACCGTGGCATTTCTTTCCGATCTGGGTCACCTCCAGTTCAAGGTCGCCGCAATAAAAGCGATCGAGGGGGCTGGCTTCGTAAAGCAACATCCCCCGTGTGGTGATGTTTTCGGCAAATTCACCCCAGGCGATCTCCCTTCCCGCCAGCTTTGAAAACTTCTCAATGCTTTCAGCGGCCAACAGGCTCACCTGCCGGTGCCATTTTCCGGCATGTGCATCACCGGCCACACCTTCATCATTTAAATGGATCTCGCTTACCTGTTTCTTGATCGTTCCCTTTTCGGCAGACACATTTACGGAGAGGATATCAATATTTTTTGTTATAATTTTCATCAGTCTGTTTTATAATTGCTCAATGCTCCTTATATTTGCTATTCCGGTATAGCATCCACCGGATCAATCAATGCAAAAATAACTAAAACTCTTTATTATGGAAGAAACCAACACCGATCAGGTTAATTTGATCAAAGAAGTGAGTACGCCTGTATTTCAGGCGCGCGGATGGATGAAATTCATTGGTGTATTGATGATCATTGTCGGGGTATTGTATGCCCTCACCCTGGTAGGCATCATCATTGCCTGGCTGCCCATCTGGATGGGTGTGGTGCTATATCAGGCCGGGTCTTCAACGGAGCAGGCCTATTTCAACGGCGACAAATTCAGCCTGATCAAGTCGCTCAGCCAGTTAAAACTGTATTTCACCATTATGGGCATCATGACCCTGATCGGGATCGTGTTTTCGGTGATCGCCGTGATCGCCGTGCTGGCCGGAGGCCTTGCGCTGAATGAGTTTTTGCGGTAAGCGGAAGCCGGCTTTCGAGCCTTATTTGTAGCAGAACCTCCTGATTACGCCGTAGGCATCGTCAATACCCAGCTCACCGGCCTTGCCAAGGTCGATGCATCCTTGTTCGGGCTGCCCAAGGTATATGTATGTGAGCCCGCGGTTGAACCATGCTTCGGCCATGGCAGGTTCCAGATGAAGTGCCTGTGTATAATCGATAATGGCACTGTTGTAATCACGCAGCCGGCAGCGGATATTGGCCCTGTTGAAGTAAGCATAGGAAAATGATGGCATGAGCTCGATCACGCTGTTGTAATCCTGCATCACGGTGTTGAAATCAGGTTCCCTGACAACCGCCTGCTCTTTCGGACCGGAAGCTTTTTCCCATGTGATGGTTACCTTGTCGGCATAGATGCTTTCATTGTATTTGTATTCTTCCAGTTCATACCTGACATTGGCCCTGTTAAAATAGGCATAGGCAAAGCGAGGCGACAGGCTGATGGCTTTTCCGTAAGCATCGAGGGATGTGTTGTAGTTTCCTGCCATGCCGTTGATCACGCCTTCGAGGAAATGTCCCAGGTGGTTCGCCGGCGAATTCCTGGTAAGGCTGTCGGCCGTTCCGGCACCCTCGCCGGGCGTCCCGGGTCTTTTCCCGGGAACAGCACTCATCACGGCAAATCCGTAATCATCATCTTCGCCCACATATAGTCCGGGCAGTTTGCTGATGCTTTGACGATTGCGTTTCATCCGGATGAAATCATGATCCATCTTTACATACTGAACCGTAAAATTTGGCTGCAGGGCGATACCTTCATAAGCCCTGTTGATCTCACCGGCCATGTTGCCAACATTAAAGTCCGATTCGAGGGCGATCAGTTTCCTGAAGTAGTTCGAATCGGCATAGACTTTCATCAGCGCTTCGGTGGACGTGTCGCCGTCGTTAAGCAGGTTGATGATCGCAAAGGCTTTGTCATGATCGCGTCTGGCGCCATCCTGGTCGCCTGTCATCTGCCTCGAATAGGACCGCTGCAGATAAGCCCCGGCAAAGTCGGGGAACAATTCAATGCATTTCGAATAGTCGGAAAGGGCTTCTTCATATTGCCCGAGTTGCTGGTAGATATAGGCCCTCCCGTACCAGGCGTAAATATTGTTTGGGTTGATGCCGATCACCATGTCGTAATCCTTCAGCGAACCCTGGTAATCTTTTATGCCGGCCTTCAGCCAGGCCCTGTTGTAATAGGTCAGCGCATTATAGGGGTTTTCATTTACCACCCGGTCAAAATCCCTGATGGCCCCGCTGGTGTCGCCGGTGCTGATCCGTGTCAGTCCCCGATGGAAGATAGCCAGTGAGTTTCCGGGGTCAAGGTTGAGCAATTGTTCAAAATCGGCAAGGGCCTGTTCATACGCTTCCATTTGGTAGTATATCTGTCCCCTTTTCAGGTAGGTGTCGGTATTGAAATAATCGAGCATCAGCGCCTTGTTGCAGTCTTCGATGGCGGCTTCGTTCTCTTTGAGCGAGCTACGGGCAATGGCCCGGTAAAGGTATGCCCTAGGAATATTTCTGTTGTATTTGATGGCCTGGTTCAGGTCTTCGATGGCCCTGTTGTAGTTGCGCATATTGATGAGCGTCAGGCCACGGTCCAGGTAAATATCCGGGTTGAAGGGGTCGATACTGAGTGCTTTCCCGAAGTCTTCCAGGGCGCTGGCATAATTGTACATCTGCGCACGGGTGATTGCCCTGTAATGGTATGCGTGCGAGTAGAGGGGATGGATGCCTGCAGCCATGCCCAGGTCGAGTTCCGCCCCCTGATAGTCGCCCAGGTAGAGCTTGGCGATCCCCCTCAGGAAATACGGCTCGAAGAGCTCGGGCTTATAGGTGATCACAATATTGAACTTCTTTATGGAAGCTGCATAGTTTCCCTGGCTGAGCTCGTACCTTCCGCCTTGCATGAAATGTGCAATGTTTACCTGGGCTCCGGCAGGCATGGATAACAGGAGCCAGGCTCCGGTGAGGAATATTATTCCCGCTTTTCTCATCATCATTCCAAACGTAAACGCTCAGGCTTTTGTTTTCTCCACGAGCCTGATATTACCGGTCAGCATGTTTTTGTCTACGGCCTTGCACATGTCGTAAATGGTCAGCAGGGCTACATGGACTGCCGTGAGGGCTTCCATTTCCACACCGGTGGGGCCGGTACAGCCTGCCTCGGCGGTCACCATCACGCCTCCTTCGCCGGGTGTGGCACTTACGCTGATATTCGTGAGTTGCAATGGATGGCAGAGTGGGATCAGTTCGCTGGTCCTTTTTGCTGCCTGTATGCCGGCGATTTCCGCAACGCTGAGCACATCGCCCTTTTTGAGCTGGTTTTCGCGGATGAGTTCCAGGGTGGCAGGGGAAAGGCTGATGTGCCCTTCGGCACGGGCATATCTTTTTACGGGGGGCTTGTTGCCCACATCCACCATTTTGGCTTTGCCTTTGTGGTTGGTATGCGATAGTTTTTTCATGATGGTGATGGCTGTGTTCAGGTTATATTGATCTTTTTTCAGGGCAGGTTCAGCCCCCGATATTATAGAAGTTGCTGTGATGGCTGCTCAGCCCGCATGCCGGTTTGTTTTCCAGTGCCGATTTCAGGGCCTTTTCGGGTCCCAGCTTACGCACGCTGTATCCGATATCGCTGAACAGGCAGGGTTTTACCATGCCGTCGGAAGTCAGGCGCAGCCTGTTACAGGAGGCACAATGCCCCCCTGAGCCTCCGATCACCTGCCCAAAGGTGCCTTCGTGCAGGTCCATGAGGGGGATGAAGCGGGCCTGCAGTCCTTTTTGGAGGGCAAACTCTTTTACCATCAGGGCATCGGGCTCTGAGGTGCTGCTGCTGATCACGCAATTGATTTTTACGGGTGTGAGTCCGGCTTCTATGGCGGCATCGATGCCGGCAAGCACATCCCTGAGCTCACCTTTGCGGGTGATCAAACGGTATCTTTCAGGGTCGAGGGTGTCGAGGCTGATATTCACCCTGTGCAGGCCGGCTTCCTTCAGCCTGTCAGCAAACTGTGGAAGCAGGATGCCGTTGGTGGTCATGCCCAGGTCGCGGATGCCGGGGATGCCGGCGATCATCCGGATCAGTTTCGTAAGGTTTTTCCTGACAAGCGGCTCGCCACCGGTGATCCTGACCTTGTCAACGCCCATGGCAACAGCGCATTCCACCACACGGGCGATCTCATCATAACGCAGTATGTCGCGGTGCGATTTAAGCTCGATGCCGTGCTCCGGCATGCAGTAGGTGCAACGAAGGTTGCAACGGTCGGTCACCGACACGCGCAGGTAGTTGATCCGTCGGTTATATCTGTCGTACATCGGTAAAAACTCCTTCTTCGAGGCTGGTGGTGCCCATGGGTATTTTGATAAAACCGTCGGTCATGCTCAGTGAAAAGAGATGCCCCGAGCCATGGTATTCAAGCGGGTAAACCTTGCCCTCTTTAATGATTACGGGGATGAATGAATCACGTTCCGACTTCCGCCTGGAATATCGCACACCCATCGGCAGGCTGATGGTTTTTATTGCCGGATCGCTTCCCATCGAAAGGCGCAGGTAAGGCTTTACAAGCATGTCGAAGGTATTGAAGGCTGACACGGGGTTTCCGGGAAGGCCAAAGATCCTCTTTTTCCCGATCCTGCCGAAAAGGGTTGGCTTGCCTGGTTGCACCGCCAGTGTCCGGAACAGGATCTCCACACCCATTTTTTCAAATACGCGGGGAATGAAATCAAACTTGCCCATGGAAATGCCGCCGGTGATGATGGTCAGCTCGTGCTTGTCAACAGCTTTACTCAGAAGTTCGAAAGTGGCCTGCTCTTCATCCGGGGCAATTCCCATGTAGGCGGGCAGTGCTCCGCATTTTAATACCTGGGCAAAAAGCTGGTATGCATTGCTGTTGCGGATCTTCGATAGCCCTGGTTGCTCATGGGGTTCTACAATCTCGTCGCCTGTTGAGATGATGGCTACAGACGGCCTGACGGCAAGCAGAGGCGATGCATAACCTGCCGAAGCGAGGATGGCCAGGTGCCGGGGTTCGAGAAAGGTGCCTTTTTTCAGGAGAAGATCTCCGCAGGCAACGTCTTCTGCCCGGAAGGAAATGTTTGTTTTTCCGGGTTTCCCGGTAAAGATGATCCTGTTCATGCCATCGGTATGGGTATCTTCAACTTTGATCACGCAATCGGCTCCCATGGGCACGGGTGCGCCGGTCATGATCTCCGCACAGGTCCCGGGACTGATTTCCAGTTGGGGTGCCTTGCCTGCGGGAATGGTCTCGATAAGGCTGAGCGGCTGATCCAGGTCGGCCGCGCGACAGGCATATCCGTCCATGGCGGATTTATCGAAAGGCGGCATGTCAACATCCGATATCACATCTTCGGCCAGCACACGGTGCAGGGCGTTGAGAATGCCGGTACGTTCAACGGGCATGGGCTCAACGGCGCCTGTAACCACATTATATGCTTCTTCAATGCGGATCATGATAAACTAATTTCCTGCAAAATTAGGTAAAAAGTCGGAGGAATGCGGTATGAGGTTCGGGGGACGGGCGACCCTTCGCTAAAGTTTATCCCGAACGAAGTGAAGAGCTCAGGGCAGGCTGTTTAGTTGTTGATTCGTTGATTCGTATATTCGTTTAGTCGAAAAAATTAATATAAAACTTAACCATTTAACCATTTAATCATCCCGATAAATCGGGGATTCGTTCGACTAAGCCTTTTCATATCGCTTTGCTCATAAAAAGGCAGTCTCACGAATTTAACCATGTAACCATGTAACCCCCGATTCTCGGGGCAGGCATGTAACCATTTAACCATGTAACCATGTAACCATATAATCCCCGATTCTCGGGGCAGG
>CAYOLA010000041.1:0-71856 GCA_964404735.1 uncultured Bacteroidales bacterium | reverse complement strand
AGGTAACAATAGCCCAGGTGGTAATATGCGTTCTGTGCAAGCGCATCACCGGCCGCTGTAGCCTGCTGGAAATTGCGGATGGCTGCTTTGCAGTCGCCGTTCATGTATTGTGTATAGGCGATGGCATAAGCTTCTTCGCGACTGATGGATCTGCCTCCGGTACGTTCATAGAAGTCGAGGTACGGAAGGGCTTCCTCATAGCGCTCCGACTGGTAATAAGCATCTCCTATCAGCAGGGCCAAACCCGGTTTGTCTTTTCCGGAAGCTTCTTCATAAGCCGGGATGGCATATTCCAGCATCTTGTCGTAGTCTTTTTCGTGATGATAGATATAGGCGAGATATGTGTTGACGGATTTCCTGAACCTGCGGTCGCCGGCCAGGGGTTCGAAATGGCGGAGGGCTGCATTGTAATCGCCTTCTTCGAAGCTAATGACGGCATAATAATAGTTGGCCTGTGGGGCGTATTCCGATTTTGAGTTTGTTACCTTTAGCATGGAGGCCCTGGCGGCCGGTAGTTTTTTGCTTATGTACTGGCTGTATCCTTTCTTGTAATAATATTCATATCTTTCTTCCCTCCCCAAGTCAGGCACTTCAACTTTATCGAAGGAGCTGAGGGCGGCGGCGTATTTTCGCCGGGCGAACTGATATTTCCCGAGCTGGAAATAAGCGCGTTTAACCAATGTATTGGCCGGGTGTTCATCGATGAATTGCAGGAGCTTGTATTCCGCATCGGCATGTTCAAGTTCGAGGGCGCAAACAGCCGCATGATACCGGGCGTTCACATGCATGAGGCCATCATCGTTTTCGGTGAGGAGGATCACCGCTTCGAAGGCTTCGGCTGCTGCAGCATACTGCTGCTGTCTGAAAAGTGAGATGCCGCTTTGATATGCAGCATCGGGATTATGCCAGGCAGCTGTCTGCTGGGCTGTTACCGGTAATGAACAGAACAGGAGTGCCATGATCACGGGCATGATAATACAGGATCTTTTCATAAAATTGAAAGATATTTATGTGTCACAAAAATATAAATTTGGGTACTGTTATTTCAGGTTCTTTGGTTTTGTTATCAACAGGAATGCTTTAACAATTAACGATGGAAGAAGTCTAATATTATTTTCAGAAACAGTATGCTCCTCCGTGTCGGGCCACCCCGGATCATGAGGAATTTTCAATTAAAAAAGGCCCCGAAGCATTTCAGCTGTCGGGGCCGTATTCCGAAGGCAGTCCTGTAAGCGGGATTCTGTATCCCTGCACCGTGGTGCGGGGCTTCTATCATTTATCTGCGATTCCGGTCGCCCGGAACCTGTAGCAACCTACCCGTTCCGGTTCCTTTCGGAGAGGACGGGCCGCCCTGTCCGGAACTTATTTGGTCTTGCAGCCCATGAGGTTTACCCCCGCGGCATGTCACCATGTCGTGATGTGAGCTCTTACCTCACATTTTCACCCTTACCTGTCATGGTTTCCGGAATTCACCGGAAGCCATGGCATCGGCGGTTATTTTCTGTGGCACTTGCTGTCGCCTGCCGCAGCAGACGCCTTCCCGTTAGGAAGCATGGCGCCCTGTGCTGTCCCGACTTTCCTCCCCGCATTATTAACGCGGAGCGATAGAACGTACTGCCTTTTGGCCCTGCAAAGGTACGAAATAGCATTGTGATAAGCAAATGCCGGTCGTTCAGGATGCTAAAAATTACCTGATCCTGCAGTATCATCATTATGTGCCGGATATGATAATATATGGTTCATGCATGGTTCCTGCATCAGTCAAATATGCTTTTCGGGCTAAGATAAAATCACGATCTTTGTTGCCTGGGCGTTGGCGGAAATTTCTCACTACTTGCATTTATTCCGGAGGTAGGAGCCCGGAAGACCGCCATCGCCCTTTTTTTATGAAAAAATGGCAGCTTTTGTCATAACTGCTGGCCGGGAGAGGGTGTTACGCGGCCTCAATGGCATTTTTAGAACCCTTATTTATACTGATTTCCAAATAGCATGCTTTGGCACATAAGTTGATTTTTCCCCCGGAAAAAATATCATGAAAGAAGTCAGATCACACGCCGAATTGCTTGAAATGATCAGCCAGCTTGAGAAGGCATATCTGCTGTTATACAAGAAAGGCTCGGAACAGAGCGATTGTGCCCATGAAAATTTGTCAGCGGCGCTGAAGGAGCATAAAGATGTGGATGTCTTTGTGGCCGACACCAACATCGTCAGGGATATCCACCTCCATTATCAGGTCACTTCCGCGCCGACACTGGTGATCTTTGAGAAGGGAGCGTTTCGCAACATGGTGAAAGGCTGTCATCATCCCGGCTTCTTCCATTCGATCTTCGGGAACGCGTTCGTGGCTGTAAATGCCGACCCCTCAAAACCTGCTAAAAGTGTGACGGTATATTCCACGCCAGGCTGTAGCTGGTGCAACACCCTCAAGACTTATCTCAGAAAGAACGGGATCCGCTTTACGGATGTGGATGTTTCGCGCGATCAGTCGGCGGCTGAGGAGATGGTGCGCCGCAGCGGGCAGCAGGGCGTTCCGCAGACGGATATCAACGGTGAGATCATCGTGGGTTTCGACAGGGCCAGGATCGGCAGGCTCCTTGAGATCAGCGAAATCAAATGATTTCCGGCATCCGATAAAATAAAAGACTATAATATTAAACAAATTAAAAATCATGAAAGAACTCCAACCATTGAACCAGAATGTGATCCTCGACATCACCGACGACAAGAAAACGCAGACCACCAGGGGGGGCATCATCATCCCCGATACGGCAAAGGAAAGACCCATGTTCGCAAAGGTCGTTTCCCTGAGCAATATCGAGAACTGTGAGATAGCCATCGGCGACATGGTGGTTTACAAAAAATATAGTGGTTCTGAGATTGATTTTGAGGGTAAGAAGTACCTGACGGTGCCTTATGCCGAGCTTTTGGCCAAAGTTGTTGATACTGAAGAGATTTAAAAAAAGGGTTGCCAGCCCTATTAGGGTTGCCAACCCTAATAGGGCTGGCAACCCTTTTTTTCCTTAATTTTACGGCATGAAGGGAAAGACAAAGTACATCAGGGAAAGCTTTCGCCTGTATTTGCCTCCTGCCGTTGGATACAACTTCCCCCTTTTAATGAAAATGCTCTACACAGAGGGGGTCGATGCCGGATATGCAGGGCGGGCATTGGTCATCTCCCTGATCAGCCTGATCGGGATGCCGTTCAGGTTGTATGAGAAGCTTGCGTTTGACAAAAAAGCCAGTCGGGTTCAAATGGACGAAGCACCGGTCTTCATCCTGGGGCATTGGCGCAGCGGAACCACTTACCTTCATAATATCCTTTGCCAGGACCCGAAGGCAGGCTACGTAACTACCTACCAGAGTGTGTTTCCTGATCAGACGCTCACGCCGGGTGCCAGACTGCTCTTTAGAAATATCATGAAAATGCTGATCCCCATCAACCGAAAGGGCGATAATGTGAAACTGGGCACCGACTATCCGCAGGAAGAGGAATTCGCACTGGCTGCCCGTAACCCGGCATGCTATTATCTATACTGGTACTTTCCCGACCTTATGCTGAAATACTATGATGAATTCCTCACTTTCAGCCATTCGGACGAGAAAACACTGAACGATTTTAAAAAAGATTATCACAGGGTAATTAACAAGGCCTTGCTGTACTCCGGCAAAAGCCGGTTTCTTTCAAAAAACCCGGTTAACACAGGCAGAATACCCATTTTGCTTGATATGTTTCCCAATGCACGATTTATTCATATCCACCGCAATCCCGCTGAGGTCATCCTTTCTACAAGGAACTTTTATGAAAAAATGATGCCCGGACTTACCCTGCATAAGATTGATTTTGACAAAGTCAACCAGGATATCTATGAAGTTTACGGGCAACTGATGCGCCGGTACCTCGACACACGTGACCTCATTCCTGAAGGGAACCTCATCGAAATCAGCTATGATGAGCTGACGTCGAATCCCATGGGGGTAATGGAAAACATTTACAAAGATTTCGGGCTCCCAAACTTTCATCACGTTGGTAAGGCGATGCAGAAATATGTGGATATTAAAAAAGGCTATGTCCGCAACAGTTATGAAATACATCCGGAGCTGCTTCGCGAGATCCTTTCGCATGTGGGATTTGCCATGAAGGAATGGGGATATGAACTCCCGGATGTTCCTGTCAGCAAAGGATGAAATCTGTCTGATTCGCTGCAGGTAATTAATTATAGGTAGGGAGAAATGAGTAGTCCTTCGAATATCTCATCATCTGCTCCACGTAACCTTCATCATAAGATGCTTTTACATCTGTGATCGTTTCCCCTTCATAAACCGGTTTCAATACAGGGTTGATGAAGCCACCATAAGGTGCCAGGTTAAGTTTTTTATAGCGTTCCAGTACTTCGGTATGCAGTTCCTGATCGACTTTAACGGCGTAGCCCTCAACCAACTCCTTGCCTGAATCGTAATCGCCTTCCGATTTGATGCGCTGCACTTCGGCAAGCAATTCGCCCATCAATTCATTGAGCCTGTCATAGTCATTGATCCTGAAATAGGTTTTCCCGTCCTTCGCGGTCTTTTCGATCACGTTTTCATGCATGCCCTGTTCATAACACCATTTGCTGATGAGTTGCCGGTTTCGCATGTGCGCCTGTTCAATATCCTTTCCGGGTTGTATCCTGGTGAGTTGCGTCATCAGTCCGTTGCGGATATAGGAGTCGTATGCAGCCATGGCAGCTTCCCTGTTGGGCAATAGTCCGAGTTCCTGCATTTTTGGCGACCACAGATAGTAGAGCGCAAAAAGGTCGGCCCGCGACTCTTCCAGTGCCGATCCGTAATTTTTCAGGGCTTCGGAACTGGTGCCCGGTAAAAGTTGTCCAGATCCGTGCCCCAGGCATTCGTGCAGATCGGTGTGAATGTTGCCGGCCAGGTAACCGTATTCCTTTGCCCGCTTGATCTCATCTTCCGAAAAGCAAAATTCTTCGAGGAAGCCGCTGCCAAGGCCCGCCTGGTCATAGGCGTAGGTAATGTTGTCGATGGTTACCGATTTGGAACCATGCTCTTTTCTGATCCAGTCGGCATTGGGCAGGTTAATGCCAATAGGCGTTGAAGGATAACAGTCGCCACCAAGCTGTGCTACAGTGATCACCTTGGCTGTTACACCTTTTACCTCTTTCTTTTTAAAACGGGGGTCGACGGGCGAATGGTCTTCGAACCATTGGGCGTTTTCGCTGATAATCTTTGTGCGTTGTGTCGCTTCATGGTCGATGAAGTTAACAATGGCTTCCCAGGAAGCTTTCATGCCCATTGGATCCCCGTACACTTCAATAAATCCGTTAACATAATCAACTTCAGGCAGGAGGTCTTCCACCCAAAGTACATTGTATTCGTCCCACAGCTTCAGCTCACCGCTTTTATAATATTTGATCAGCTTTTGTAAGGCTTCTTCCTGTTGCTTGCTTTCGGCAACTGTGGCGGCCTTTTCGAGCCAGTAGACAATGCGTGCAATGGCTTCTCCATAAAGTCCGTCGAGCTTGTAAACCTTTTCCCTTATCTTTCCGTCCTCCTTAATAAGTTTGGAATTCAACCCATAGGAGACCGGCCGTTTGTCGGCGGGATCTGCCTTGTCAGCATAAAAGGCTTCAGCTTCCTGCTGGTTCACACCTTCATAAAAGTTGGAGGCCGAATGCAGGATCATGTCCTTATCCGGATTGATGCTGATCTTTTTCGGGGCCAGGGCAGGATCGAAGATCACTTTCACTATCCAATCGGTGAATCTGCCCAAATCATCATTTTCCCTGAGCGGGAACATGGCAGCAGGGGCGTTGTTCATCATTGTTTTGAAATATTCTTCATCGAATCCCGGGAAGAACTTGTCAGTAGAATAATGATGGTGGATACCGTTCGAAAACCAAACTCTTTTAAGGTAAACCATGAATTCTTCCCATTCCGGCGACTGCCTGTCGCCCTGGTAGTGACGATAGATCTCTTCCAGCGTTCTTCTCACCGCCAGGTTGTATTTGTAATTCTGATCGAAGATGATGTCGCGTCCGGCCAATGCAGCTTCACTAAGGTAATAGATCAATGCCTTACGGTCGGTATCCAGGTCTTCGAAGCCGGGAACCTGGTAGCGCATGATCTTCAGATCAGCGAATTTCTCTGCAAGAAATTCAAATTTGTTTTCCTTTTCGCCTTCCGAAGCCATTTCGTTTCTCTGGCATGATAAGATGATTCCCATGAGTAAAAGCAGAATGATGCGGTTTCTTGTTTTCATTTTATTAAGCCTGTGGTTGTTTGTAAAAAGGAATTCTCACGATTTTTGCCTTGAGCAGCTTGTCCCTGACCCGGATAAATATTTCGCTGTCGAAAGCGTTATAGCCTTTCCTGATATATCCCATTCCGATGGCCTTGTGAAGGGATGGCGCCATGGTCCCGGAGGTGACCTCGCCAATGTTTTCGCCTTCGGCATTGCATATTTCGTAATGCTGGCGCGGAATTCCCTTGTCGATCATCTCAAACCCCCGCAGCCTGCGCACAGGGCCTTCCTCTTTTTGTTTTTCAAGGAAAGGCCTGTCAATAAAGTCGTTGCCGTCGGTAAACTTTGTGATCCAGCCCAGCCCGGCTTCGATAGGGGAGGTGCTGTCGGTAATGTCGTTGCCATAAAGGCAGAACCCCATTTCGAGCCTGAGTGTATCCCTGGCGGCGAGGCCGATGGGTTTGATGCCGTATTCTTTGCCGGCCTCCAATACGGCACGGTATATCTTTTCGGCATCGGCATTGGCCATGTAAATTTCGCAACCACCGGAACCGGTATATCCTGTTGTGGATAGAATAACATCGTTTACCCCTGCAAAATTGAGTTTTTTGAAGGTGTAATACTCCATCCCGGTGATGGGTTCACTGCTAAGTTGCTGCATGGCTTCCAGGGCTTTGGGGCCCTGAACGGCAAGCTGCGATATTTCATCGGAAGCATTATACAATACGGCACCCATACTGTTTTGTTCAAGGCACCACTGCCAGTCTTTGCTGATGTTGGCCGCATTCACCACCAGGAGGTATGTCTCAGTGTTGATTCGGTATACCAGCAGGTCGTCGACGATGCCGCCCCGTCCGTTCGGGAAACAACTGTACTGTACCTTGCCGTCTGTCAGGTTTGCCACGTCGTTGCTGGTCACCTTTTGAACGAATTCAAAGGCCTTCGGGCCCTTCACCCAGAATTCGCCCATGTGTGAAACATCAAAAACGCCCACACCCTTGCGAACCGTTTGGTGTTCAACATTGATGCCTTCGAAGGTCACCGGCATGAGAAATCCTGCGAATGGTACCATCCTGGCACCCATTTCTTCGTGAATACCTGATAATGCTGTTTTTTTCATAATATAAGGAATTTTTTATTTTTGACCGAAGGCACAAAAGTATGAAATAGTCTTCAATGTGTCATGGCCTCAAATTGTTTTTATGTACTTTTGAATGCTGAATTATGATGACGCTCGGGCCCATAAAAAATATCCCGCGTGTTGCCATCCTTATCGTCGATATGTTTATCGTGGTGGCTTCCGTGGTGCTGGCTTACCTGCTGAGGTTCAATTTTGATATTCCGGCCGTTGAAATGGAGGCCTTCCCCCGCGTACTTTCCTATATCGCGGCAGTGCGACTGCTTGGTTTTCTCATCGGGCGCACTTTTGTGGGTATCATCAAATATACCAGTACTGATGACGTGGTTCGCATTTTCCTTGTAGTGGTCAGCGGGAGTATCCTCTTTGTGATGACCAACCTGGTTACCTATTATTTTGTGAACGGCTTGTTCTTCATTCCTTTCTCTATCATCATTATTGATTTTATCAGCACCATCCTAATCATGACAGCCTTCAGGATGGTTGTGAAGGTAGCATACATGGAGATGGCAACGCCTTCGGGCAAGCGTTCGGAGGTCATTGTTTTTGGTGCCGGTGAGGCCGGCCTCATCGCCAAGCGCACCCTCGACAAGGATGCAAGCATCAACTACCGCGTGGTGGCGTTTATTGATGACCTTCCCGGCAAAGTGGGCAAGAAGATGGAAGGAGTGAGCATTTATCCCATGCGCAAGCTGGCCGGCCTACTGCAGCGATGGCCGGGTGCACAGGTGATCATCAGTCCGCAAAACCTCAGCCAGTCAAAAAAACAGGAGATCATCGAAACCTGCCTGGAGTATAATGCCCGGGTACTGAATGTTCCTCCTGTATCGCAGTGGATCAATGGAGAGCTGAGCTTCAGACAGATCAGGCAGGTGAAGATCGAGGATCTGCTCGGGCGCGATGTGATCAGCCTCAATAATGAACAGGTGAGCAAAGACCTGGCCGGTCGCAGGGTGCTCATTACCGGCGCCAGTGGCTCGATCGGGAGCGAGATTACCCGGCAGGTAGCCGGCTATTCGGTCGGAAAACTGATCCTGGTCGATCAGGCCGAAAGCCCACTCTTTCACCTTGAACTGGAATGTGCCGAAAAATTCGGGACCAAAGATATTGAGATCATTGTAGCCGACATTTGCGACCGGCAGCGGATGGAGAATATCTTCAGGGATTTCGAACCCCAGCTGGTATACCATGCCGCAGCATACAAGCATGTGCCCATGATGGAGACCAACCCGTCGGAGGCCGTGCATACCAATGTCCACGGCACACGCATTCTGGCCGACCTGGCCGTGCGTTACAGGGCTGAGAAATTTATTCTAATCTCTACCGACAAGGCTGTGAAGCCTACCAGCGTGATGGGCGCTTCAAAACGTATTGCCGAGATGTACACACAGGCAATGAACAGCAGGAATGGCACACGTTTTATCACCACGCGGTTTGGCAATGTTCTTGGATCGAACGGCTCCGTAATACCACTGTTCAGGGAACAGATCAGTAAGGGCGGTCCGGTAACCGTAACGCATCCTGAGATCACCCGCTACTTTATGACGATCCCCGAAGCCTGCCAGCTCGTGCTCGAAGCCGGAGCCATGGGAAAAGGAGGCGAAATTTACATCTTCGACATGGGGAAGTCGATCCGTATCGTCGACCTCGCCAAAAAAATGATCATGCTCTCGGGCCTTACCCTCGGCAGCGACATACAGATCAAATTTACCGGACTGCGCCCGGGCGAAAAGCTCTACGAAGAGCTCCTCAACGACCGGGAAAATACACTACCCACGCATCATCCTTTGATCATGATCGCCCGCGAAGAAACTTTCGATCTGCCCGCAATCAGCAAAATGGTGGATGAGCTTACCGGTTTTCGCGACAGCATGGATGGATTCGGCATCGTGAAAATGATGAAGGCCATCGTGCCCGAATTCAAAAGCAGGAATTCGGTATTCGAAAGGCTGGATGGCGGAGAATAAGCATTTGTGTTTTTCGTTTTATCTTTGTGAATGCCGGTCGCGACATAAATACCATATGCCGCTGTTCTTGTTTTTATCGGCTCCGCCGGATGAACACCGGCTTTGACATTTTGTTTATCATCTTAAATTATTCTTGACACCATGAAAAGATTCTTACTGATCATCCTTCTGATGACCGTTTTATTCCAGGTACGCGCTGCATATATTCTCATCCCCATGGACGATACACAGCGTGAGCACCTGAAAGCATACGGCATCGCTTACTGGGTGCTGGAGCAGGATGTGGAGGTGAGCTGGTTGTTGAATTACCGCGGCGGCAGTTTCATGTGCGCCCATCACCAGCTTATCGAGAATGAATGTGTGATCCGCGGGGTAAACTACCAGGTCATCGCCGATGTGCAGGCTGCTGCCATTCTGCAGGAAATAGCGCAGCCGGAGGTCAACATGGATGAGATCAAATTGCATGTGGCTCCGAAAATTGCGGTTTATACACCCAAGAATAAACTTCCCTGGGACGATGCCGTGACCCTGGTGCTCACCTATGCCGAGATCCCCTACGATGTGATCTATGATCCTGAAATCCTGCAGGGCGTGCTCCCCCTCTATGACTGGCTGCACCTTCATCATGAAGACTTTACCGGGCAGTATGGCAAGTTCTGGGCCAGATACAAGGACTATCAGTGGTATAAAGAGGAACAGCGAACCTCGGAAGCCATGGCCAGGGAACTGGGTTTTGAAAAGGTGTCGCAATGCAAGCTGGCCGTGGTTAAAATGATCAGGGAATATGTGGCTGGCGGCGGATATCTTTTTGCTATGTGCTCGGCTCCCGACAGCTACGACGTGGCGCTGGCCGCCGATGGCGTTGATATTTGCGATGTGATGTTCGACGGCGACCCCATGGATCCCGATGCCCAGTCGAAACTCGATTATTCGCAATGTTTTGCATTTACAGATTTTATCATCAGCACCAATCCTTATGAGTATGAGATCTCGAGCATCGACGCTACACAAAAGGTGTCGCGTTCGGTAAGGGAACAGAACGACTTTTTTACCCTGTTCGAGTTTTCGGCTAAATGGGACCCCGTACCAACCATGCTTTGCCAGAACCATACGCAGGTGATCAGGGGCTTTATGGGGCAGACCACGGGCTTTGTGAAAGACTATATCAAGCCCGAAGTGCTGATCATGGGAGATAACAAGGCATTGAACGTAGCCCGTTATATCCACGGTGAGTTTGGAAACGGCACCTGGACATTTTACAGCGGACATGATCCCGAAGATTACCAGCACCTGGTGGGCGACCCGCCTACGGAACTGGAACTCTATCCGAATTCGCCGGGATACCGGCTGATCCTGAATAATATTCTATTCCCGGCGGCCAAAAAACAAAAACAGAAAACCTGAGAATCATATAAGTTTTAATGCGCTGAGATAATTTTTATGCTAAAAAGTTTTACCACCTTCATGCTGGGTTTCCTGATGGCAGGCTTTTCCCTTTCCCAGCCGTTAAACCCGTTTACCCCCCCTGAATACGCTCCTGCAAAGGCAGTGCTTATCGAATGGGATTTCAACCAGTACACCTGGGACCTTTACTCCACGCTCATCATGGAATGCAGCGAAGCTGCCACGGTGATCATGGTCGTAAACGGACAGGATGAGGAAATGATGATCAGTCAGCAACTCATCGGCGACAGTGTGCCCATGGAGAATATCGAATTTGTCCATGTGTCGTGCGAGCCGCGCATATGGATACGCGACCACGGGCCACTGGCCGTCTTTTCAGGCGATGCGGCCGTTTATATCGATTTGGATGATCTGGCCAACAGCGGTCTCAGTGAAGACCTCCCTGTGAAGCTTGCAAATGCATGGGGGTTGGATTCCTATGGCCTGCCATATGTTTTTTGCGGTGGTAATTTTATGGTCGATGGCCATCATACACTCTTTACCACAACAAGGCTCTATTCCAATAACCCGGCTTATCCGCCGGCAACCATCGATGCAGATTTTTCATCCTATTTCGGAATAAATAACATTGTTACCGTATCGGCGCAGCATAACGATTACTGGGGCCATATTGACATGCAGATGAAATTGCTCGACGATACCACGATTGTCATTTCCAGCGTCGATTCCTGGTCGGGCCCGAATTACGACACCCTTGAAAATAATTATGCCCGTATTGCTGCGCTTACGGCACCCAATGGGAAGTCATACAGGATTGAAAGGCTTCCGATGGCTGAGAACTGGAAAACATATACAAATAGCCTTATCCTCAACGATAAAGTGCTGGTTCCTGTCTACAACCATCCACTGGATTCTGTGGCCATTGATACCTATCAGCAATTGATGCCCGGCCATGAGATCGTTGGCATTAACTGCAATAAGATCATCGGATGGGAAGGAGCATTGCATTGCATCACCATGCAATTGTTTGATGAAGACCTGTTGACTGCCGTGCAGGAACAGGAGGCTTTTCCCGGGGATTTAAGGGCATACCCGAACCCGGTGGATCAGGGACAGGAATTCCATGTTCAGTATACGGGTGACGGGTCCAGCAATCGTGTGCTCAGGATTTATGATGCAAACGGGATGCTTGTTTATTCCGCTATGCCGCGGAGCGATGGCAGTTATTCAATACGCTGGCATTTTCCGGCAGGTTTGTATTTTCTGGCGGTGAAAACCCCTGGCGGGAATATCAGCCGGCAGGTCATCGGGCGCTAGGCTACCCCTGTTCCCCCGGCTTACGCTTCAGAATACGGCCAACCATCGCCATGTTCATCCTGCGATGCCTGTCCCTGTTTTCGCACCAGTATCGGAAGGAAGACCGCCATAATGATACCTGCCAGGAAAAAAGCCAGTCCCGCCCCCGGCATCAGCCACGACAACTTTTGTATGCCGGGCTCCAGCAAACATACTTCCGGATTACCGGGCTTATAATGCACTTTAACAACCTTCCCCTCGGGGTAATGTTGCACCAGCCGCCTGGCATGGGCCGGGTCGTTCATGCCATAATCGACGGCTGCGATCCTGTTTCCCTGGTAGAGTATATCCTTGACAGAGAACTCATACAGTATTTTGGCGTGATAGGTGTTGCCCACCCTGTCCTTGTGCCGGATGTCGTCCCGGTGCAGTGTGACGGATGACGCGATCACCCTGCCTTCGGTAACCGGCCAGTCTGTGCTCTCCTTCGCGCGCATAAACTCATCAATGCCATAATAGACGACACCCGCCCCGGCGGCGATGAATAACAGCGGGAAGAGACGTATAAAAATGAATTTTAATACCGGTGAAAGTGCTTTGGTGTTTTTTACTCTGTGCATATCGTTTTTTCCCTTGCGGCTTGAAAAATACAAAAAAACCCAATGTAAAGTTTAAAATACCCCGGCGAAGCCGGAAGGGGAGGTTTTCAGAGGACGTTAAATATTGCAGGAATAATGGCGGGTCTGCTTTTAATGTCTTTCAAACCTTTCGAAAAAGGGATTTTCATTAAAATAATAGGTCACCAGATTGTGACAACTGTCGGTACCCGTATAATGAATGCTTCCGCTGTTTACGTCAAGCCCGGGCATGCTGAGCAGGGTGATGCCCGTCCTGATCCACCGGCAATCGAGATAATTGCCCAGCGCTTCCGTTGTGGAAGCCCCGAAAACGGCATTGTTTACCGCTGTGCCGGTGGCGCTGCCGCTGATCATGAAAATGTCATCGTCGTAATTCTCCGGGCTTGCATTTCCGTCTACCAAAGTAAAGGTCTTTTCCGACTCCCAGCGAAAAGAACTTTGTGAGAGTGAATCAACAAGGTTGACCACCCCGGATGGCACCAGGTGGCTGTATACGGGTTGCAAGGCTTCGTTAAGCCCATCGTTAACGATGATATTATTGCCTTCCAGGAGCAGGCCGTCAACGGTATAACCCGAAAATGTCAGTACTGCCGAAGCCCCGGGCAAAGCAAAGTCTTTATCAAGCGTGGCAGTGATTATCCCCTTTCGTACCTTGCCGTCGGGACAGGGACTGTACCATGGGAGGTAATCAATCATGTAGCGTATTACGGGTGAAGCTTCGTAACTGCAGTGGGCTCCGTAAATTTCATTGCTGCCATCAGCTTTGAGCGTCGAATCATTCACTACCATGAAAAAGATGTTGAAAACCTGTGAATAGGCACGTTCGGCGATCACCTGATTGTTGGCCACGATCAGACTGGGATTGTAATTTGTCTCTATGCTCCCTTTCTTGCACGAAAATGCACATGCAAGCAGAAGTGCAAGGCCGGAAAGGGTCAGTGTTTTTTTCATCAGCTGTTTTTTCTCGTATATGTTTCGAACGAGTATGGCAGTGAATTATTTTGTGCGTCAACATGGTCTTCCTGCTCAATGAGCTTCCATTCCTTTTCATCGATTTCCGGGAAAAATGTATCGGCTTCGTAACTTCGCTTTACGCGGGTTATGTAAAGCTTGTCGGCCAGGGGCAAAAACTGCCTGTACACCGATCCCCCTCCTATGATAAAACACTCTTCGCCCAAAGGGCATTTTGCAAGTGCATCCTCAATGGAGAAGGCCATGATACAACCATCAAATTGTTCGGCTTTGTTGTCGGTGATCACGATATTCGTGCGCCCGGGCAGCGGCCTTAGCGGAAGCGAGAGAAAAGTGTTCCTGCCCATGATCACGGGGTGCCCCGAAGTGATTTTCTTAAACCGTTTCAGGTCATCGGATATATGCCACAACAACTCGTTGTCCTTGCCAATGGCATGGTTTTCGGCAACAGCAACAATAATAGAGATAGGCATCTTATATATGGTTTTATTGATATGCAAAAATAGGAAAGTTTTTAAGTGGCCCCCGTAATTTCAGGATACGGTTCATTCCCGGCAAGCTTCATTGTTCTGAAATGCCATTCCTGCAAAGGTTTGCCTGCTTAGTCCTTTTTTTTTGGCAACCCGGCTTCAAAATCTGATATAAAGTTTTCTATATAAAATTAATTTTATAGATTCGCAGGAAAATTTTTTTATTTCAAATTAAAAAAATCAACCTCATGGAAAACACATTACTGCTCATTTATTTAATTCCGGTTTTCGGACTTCTGGCCATGTTGTACACGGTATTGAAGTCGAGTTGGATTTCGAGGCAGGATGCCGGCACCGACAAGATGAAGAAGATATCTTCATACATTGTGCAGGGTGCACTTGCCTTCCTTAAGTCTGAGTATAAAGTATTGTCGGTATTTGTTCTTTCACTGGCTGTTGTCCTCTTCATCACGGCCAAGGGTGAAACAACTTCGCCGCTTATCGCCCTTTCGTTTGTGGTCGGTGCCATCTGTTCAGGCCTGGCCGGTTTTCTGGGCATGCGTATTGCCACCAAGGCCAATGTCCGGACGGCCCATGCCGCCCGTACCGGCCTCAACCGTGCGTTGAAAGTCGCTTTTATGGGCGGCAGTGTCATGGGGTTGAGCGTTGTGGGACTGGGAATCCTTGGATTGAGCCTGTTGTTCATTTTGTACAGCCACCTTTTTGGAACAGAAACCTATATGGAATTGTCGCGGGTCATCGGCATCCTTACCGGTTTTTCATTCGGAGCTTCCACCATTGCCCTTTTTGCAAGGGTGGGCGGGGGTATCTATACCAAGGCTGCCGATGTTGGCGCCGACCTGGTTGGCAAGGTTGAGGCCGGCATTCCCGAGGATCATCCCTTGAATCCGGCTACCGTTGCTGATAATGTGGGCGACAACGTAGGCGATGTGGCCGGCATGGGCGCCGACCTCTTCGAGTCGTATGTTGGATCCATCATTGCTGCCATGGTGCTGGGCGCTGTTTTCATGACGGGCACCTTTGCTGATGCATTCAACGGCATGTCGGCAGTGCTGCTGCCGCTCTTTCTGGCCGGTGCAGGTGTGGTGGCATCAATTGTCGGTACTTTCTTCATCAATGTGAAAGAAGGAGGAAACCCGCAAAACGCGCTTAACAAGGGGCAGATCATATCAGCCCTTATCATGGTTGCATTTTCATACCTTATCATAACCTGGGTGCTCCCTGCAACATGGTCATTCCACGATACACTGTACGGTGGTGTGCTCAGGGAAATGTCTTCCATCAATGTGTTTATTTCTACGGTAGTGGGGCTGGTGGCAGGGATCGCCATCGGCTATGCCACAGAATATTTTACCGGCGTGAATTACCTCCCTGTGCGTGATATCGCAAGGCAGTCAACCACCGGAACAGCCACCAATATTATTTCCGGACTGGCCATGGGAATGTTCTCTACCGTGATTCCCGTGATCGTCCTCGCCATTACCATCATCCTGGTGTTCGAGTTGGCTGGCCTTTACGGCATCGCCATTGCTGCAGTGGGTATGCTTTCAAATCTCGGGATGCAGTTATCGGTCGATGCATACGGTCCCATATCCGACAATGCAGGCGGGATCGCCGAAATGTCTGAACTGCCCGGTGAAGTGAGAGAAAGGACTGACAGGCTCGATGCTGTTGGCAATACCACCGCTGCAATTGGCAGGGGCTTTGCCATCGGCTCCGCTGCGCTCACCGCCCTGGCCCTGTTCGGTGCCTATATGACAGCAGCAAAGATCACTTTCATAGATGTCTCCAATTCGGTGGTGATGGCCTGCCTCTTCCTGGGTGCCATGCTTCCATATATCTTTTCAGCCTTGACCATCAATGCGGTGAGCAAGGCTGCCAAATCGATGATACAGGAGGTGAGAAGGCAGTTTGCCGAGATTCTTCCCCTTAAAAATGCATTGGAAATGATGCGGAAGAATGGGGATAAGCCGCATAGTGAATGGTCGAAAGAAGATCAGGCCGTTTTTGAAGCTGCCGATGGCAAGGCCGAATATGCCAAATGCGTGAAGATATCAACCACGGCAGCCATTCGCCATATGGTGCTTCCGGGTGCCATTGCCGTGTTGTTCCCCATCGTGATCGGGCTGACACTGGGCGCCGAGGCCCTGGGAGGCTTATTGGCCGGTGTAACCGTTTCGGGCGTGCTGTTTGCCATCTTCCAGTCGAATACCGGCAGTGCATGGGATAATGCCAAAAAGCTGATCGAAAGCGGATTTAACTATCAGGGTAAAAAGTACGGTAAAGGCTCAGATGCCCATAAGGCTGCCGTTGTCGGCGATACCGTCGGTGACCCGTTGAAAGATACTTCCGGCCCCTCGCTCAATATCCTGCTTAAGCTGATCTCGATCATCGCGCTTACCATGGCAGGATTGGTGTTTTAAGCCAACGGGGCTTGCAAGCTCCGTTGCCCTTAGTCTGTTTAAACGGAAATTTCTCCTTTGATGTGGGGATGCGACTGGTATCCGGTTAGCACAAAGTCTTCATAGCTGAAATCGAATATATTCATCACGGCCGGGTTTAACTTCATCTGTGGCAGGGGGTAAGGCTTGCGCGTAAGTTGCAGTTTTACCTGCTCCACATGGTTCAGGTAGATGTGCGCATCGCCCAGGGTATGGATGAATTCGCCGGGCTCAAGTCCGGTTGTGCGTGCCATCATCATGGTGAGCAGGGCATAGGAGGCGATGTTGAAAGGGACTCCCAGGAATATGTCGCAACTGCGCTGGTATAGCTGGCACGAGAGTTTTCCTTCGCTCACATAGAACTGAAAGAGCACATGGCAGGGTGGAAGGGCCATTTGGTCGAGCTCACCCACATTCCATGCACTGAGGATGTGTCGCCGCGAATCCGGGTCTTCCCTGATGCTCCTGATCAGCCCCGCCACCTGGTCGATATGGCTGCCGTCGGCTGCAGGCCACGAACGCCACTGGTAACCGTATATGTGCCCCAGTTCTCCGTTTGCATCGGCCCATTCGTCCCAGATGGTCACTCCGTGATCGTTCAGGAACCGGATATTGGTATCGCCCCGCAAAAACCATAATAATTCATAGA
Organism: uncultured Bacteroidales bacterium; assembly: GCA_964404735.1. Classification (GTDB taxonomy): domain Bacteria; phylum Bacteroidota; class Bacteroidia; order Bacteroidales; family B18-G4; genus B18-G4. The sequence continues at coordinate 54,616 of CAYOLA010000041.1, read as the reverse complement.
TGATTGAACGCAAATGGAGTTTTTTGGTGGTCAGCACCGGAAAGCCCTGTTGAAGATCAAAACGCATCTGGTACCCGAAGGTGCTGATGGTGCCGGTGCCGGTACGGTCATTTTTCCTGACGCCATGGGTCATGACATGATCGAGGAGGTCAAGGTATTGTTTCATGATAATGCTTTACAAAAATGTTATTCTTCAGTTCCGGTGTTTACAGTCCGGATACCCCGGTAAAATTTATTAATGGCTGCTCATTCCGGTGGCATAGTCCTCAGCCTGTTTCATTACACGCAGCAAATTACCGCCCCAAATCTTTTCAATATCCTGGTCGCTGTATCCCCTGCTGAGCAATTCCAGGGTAATATTCTTCAATTCACCTGCATCCATACAGCCATTCACGCCGCCGCCGCCGTCGAAGTCGGTGCCGATGCCGACATGGTCGATGCCCGCTATATCAACGATGTGGTCGATATGGTCAACCACTTTTTCTACTGTGCTGAGGATACGCGGAAAGTTGATGTTCACCTCCTGCCATTCCTGTCGGGCTGCCTTCAGTTCCTCATCGCTAAGGTCCTGCCAGTTGTTGTATTTTTCGCGCAGGGCCTGCATGGCGCTGTCGCGTGCGGGGTTTGGTGCCGGCATTTCAACGTAGGAACTGAGGATGCACATCTGTATCACCCCGTTATTGCGGGCCAGCGCTTTCAGCATCCTGTCGTTGAGGTTGCGGGGATTGTCACAAATGGCCCTGGCACATGAATGCGAGGCGATGACCGGCGTAGCCGAAATGTCAAGCACATCATAAAAGGTTTCGTCAGAGGCATGTGAAAGGTCCACCATGATGCCCAGGCGGTTCATCTCCCTGACCACTTCGGCACCGAATGCGCTCAGGCCGCCGTGTTCGGGACCTTCATCGTCGGTGGAGGAATCGCAGATGTCGTTGTTTTTTGTATGACAAAGGGTAATATACCTGGCCCCTAAGCCATAATAGTTTTCGATCATACTGATATCCATGCCGATGGGATAACCGTTCTCCATGCCAATAAAAATGGCTCTTTTCCCTTCTTCCTTGAGCCTGCGTGCATCGTCTGCCTTCAGGGCTATGGCGGCCTTTTCGGGATACCTGCCAATGGCCTGGTGGATGGTGTCGAACATGGCCGTGGCACGTTTGCGGACAGTTTCATAGGCATCCGCATCGCGTTTTCCCTGTCCTACGAAAACGGCAAAAAAACAGGCGTCGAGGCTACCCTTTTCCATGCGGACCAGGTCGACCTTGCTGCCCGGAAAGGCTTCGCTGTTGTCCACACCGATATCAAAGCCCTCCCTGCTCATCCAAAGGGGGGTATCGGTATGAGAGTCGATGCTGACGATCCTGGCGTGTAGATCCGCTGCCCTGTCGGATAGTGTGGCCTGGTGACCAGGCGATGTCGTGCAGGATGTGAGGAGGCTAAAGCTAATGGCCGCTGCGAATATGCATAATTGTTTGGTCAGGTTTATTGTTTTCATGAAATAATTTCCATTAATGTTAGCCGAGTATCATGCCTACCATGGTGGCAGAAAAGAGTGATGCGAGTGCCCCGCCGACCATGGCGCGCAGGCCCAGTTGTGAAAGCATCACCCTGCGGTTGGGTGCCAGGGCTCCGATGCCGCCGATAAGGATGCCGATGGACGAAAAGTTGGCAAAACCGCAGAGAATGTATGTGGCCATGATCATGGATTTTTCGCTTGCGAATGCCCCCACAACAATAAGGTCTCTCATGCTCTTATAGGCAATGAGTTCATTCAGGATGATCTTTTCGCCAAAAAGTTGTCCGACCAGGGCCATGTCCTCCGGGCTGACACCAATGGCCCATGTCAGGGGTGCCAGGGCATAGCCCAGGATAAACTGCATGCTCAGCCCGTCGTATTGCCCGCCGGTGAGTGCTACGATCATATCGTTCAGGTTGGTCCAGTCGCCGATCTTCATCAGTGAGAAGTTGACCAGGGCAATGAGGGCGATAAACACCAGCAACATGGCTGCAACGTTAATTGCCAGTTTGATGCCCTGTTGTGTTCCGTTGGAGATGGCATCGAGGAGGTTGGAGCCGATACTGTCTTTTGTAATACTGATCTCGCTTTCGATGGCTTCGGTCTGTGGTACCAGCAGCTTGGCTGCCACCACCGCGCCCGGTGCAGCCATCACCGAGGCCGTGATCAGGTGTTTGGCAAACAGGAGCTGGCTTACGGGGTCGTTACCGCCCAGCATGCCAATGTATATGGCCAGGACGCCGCCGGCAATGGTTGCCATCCCGCCGGTCATCACCAGCATGATCTCCGAACGGTTCATCTTTTTAAGGTACTCCTTGATCATCAGGGGCGATTCGGTTTGTCCGAGAAAGATGTTGGCCGTGGCCGACAGGCTTTCGGCCCCGCTGATGCCCAGGGCTTTTTTTAGCAGCCAGGCCAGCCCGTAAACTACTTTTTGTATGATGCCGTAATAGAAAAGGATGCTCGTAATGGCTGAGAAAAAGATGATGGTGGGTAGGATCCAGAAGGCAAAATTGATCAGGGGCGATTCGACCTCACCGGAGATGAATGAAGAGAGCAGGAAGGAAGTGCCTTCCTGGGTAAAGTCCAAAATTTTGAGGAATACCTTGCCCAAAAATTCGATCACATGCTGAAACAAGGGTACCTTTAGCACAATAATGGCGATGACGAACTGAACGGCCAGCCCCATGCCGATCACCTTCCAGGCGATGGCCCTTCGCCTGCTGCTGGCCAGGTATCCGAGGCCGAGCAGGATGCAAATCCCCAGAATACCGCGCAGCAATGAAACATATGAGAATCCAAGGCTGGGTGAAGCGGCTGTGTTAACTTCCTGTGCCAGCAGTCCGGCCAGGGGAAACAGGCAGAACATGCCCGACATTAATGTTTTTTTTATCATATTGTGACAGAATAAAAATTGCCATCGCTACTTAGGCAGCGGTGACAAGGTCCGGGCATGAAGTCCGCTTTTATTATTTTTTGCGCCTGTTGATTTCATCCCTGATCCTGGAGGCTTTTTCGTACTCTTCCTTTTCAATTGATTTTTCAAGAATTTCGTTCAGTTGTTCAATTGAATATTTTGAAAACTCCCCTTTTTCATGGGGTTCAGGCTTGTCATCTTTTTTGGGTTCCTGTATTCCTTCAATTTTATCACCTTCTCCCACACCAGCCTCCATTAAAATATTTTCGTAAGTATAAATAGGACATCGAAAGCGGAGCGCGAGGGCGACAGCATCGGAGGTTCTTGCATCAATTTCGCTTTCTTCGTCACCCTGCAGGCAATGAAGCTTGGCAAAGAATACGCCTTCAGCAAACTGGTCGATGATCACTTCTTTCAAATGAATGTTGTAATGTTCAGCGAAGTTTTTAAAAAGATCATGTGTGAGCGGACGCGAGGGCTTCATTTTTTCAAGTTCCATCGCAATGGCCTGTGCCTCAAACCCCCCGATAATGATCGGCAGCCTCCTTACCCCCTTGTATTCACCCAGTATCAGGGCATATGCACCGGTTTGCGACTGGCTGTAACTCATCGCAATTATCTCTAACCTTATTTTTTTCATGCCTTTACTGATCGTGCTCCTCTTTGAATTGATAAAAGTATTAAAAATTTTTTTCACAACAGGCCGAAAGGCCGGCCAATCTTTTTACTGCATTTACAAGAATGCCCGACCACCATTTTGTAAATTCCTGTAAAGCATTTGGATTTTGGTAGTATTCTTTTTGCCTGAACTGTGTATCAGGCATTTCTGAGAGCAAACTTTTACGATTGTTAACTTTTTCACAAATATTGAACTGCATTCGGGTTTTTATGTTTAAGATTATTATTTTTGCGATTACAAACGCCGAACCCTTAACACACACTTTCCGGTCGCCGTTGACCGGCAATTTTTTTTAAAATTTTTTAATGAAGGACCATCCGGGAAATGGTTGCTTCCTGGCTAAAAACACTAAAATCAGCATGTATGCTTAGTAACAATTTCATCAACAGACATAATGGACCCCGCGAAGCGGAAGTGCCCGCAATGCTGGAGGCCATGGGGCTTCATTCACTCGAACAACTGATGGATGAAACCTTGCCGGCATCCATCAGGATGAACGGCGAGCTGACGCTTCCCCCGGGCATGAACGAATACGAATATCTTCAGCATTTGCGGGAGATCGCTTCACGGAATAAAATATTTAAAACCTATATCGGAATGGGTTTTTATAATACCATCACTCCCGGTGTGATCCAGCGCAATATCCTGGAAAATCCGGGCTGGTATACTTCCTATACGCCTTACCAGGCCGAGATCAGTCAGGGGCGCCTTGAGGCCCTCCTGAACTTTCAGACCATGGTGGCCGACCTTACCGCCATGCCCCTGGCCAACGCTTCCCTGCTGGATGAGGCAACTGCCGCTGCCGAAGCCATGATCATGCTATACCATTCGCGTAGCCGCGATCAGGTTAAAGGCAACGTCAACAAGTTCTTTATTTCCAATGGCATGTTTCCGCAAACCGCTGCTGTGGTAAAGGCCAGGGCCTTGCCCCTCGGTATTGAGGTTGTAACAGGCCGCGACGAAGACTTTGTGCCGGGCGATGGCTTTTTTGGTATGCTGCTGCAATATCCCGATCAGTTTGGCGAGATCAGGGATTATCGTAAACTTGTTGCTGCTGCTCATGATAAAGGTGTTGCCGTGGCCGTGGCAGCCGACCTGCTGAGCCTGGCACTATTAACGCCTCCCGGAGAATGGGGAGCCGACGTGGTGGTTGGCACCACCCAGCGCTTTGGCATCCCGATGGGCTTTGGCGGTCCGCATGCGGCTTACTTTGCCACCCGGGAACACTACAAACGCAGCATTCCCGGCAGGATCATCGGCCTTTCGGTAGATGCGGCCGGCAACCCGGCACTGCGCATGGCCCTGCAAACACGCGAACAACATATTAAAAGAGAGCGGGCTACCTCAAATATCTGCACGGCACAGGCCCTGCTGGCTTCCATGGCCGGCATGTACGCAGCTTACCACGGGCCGGATGGACTGATAGCCATTGCGCGCGACATCAATGACTATGCATGTATCCTGGCTTCAGCATTGAAGGACCTGGGAATGAAATTGCATACCAGGCATTTCTTCGATACCATCGTGTTTTCATTGCCAGACAATATCAAACTGGAAATAGTAATGGAGGAGGCCCTGCAAAGGGAGATAAACTTTCGGTACTTCGACGACGGGCGTATCGGGATCAGCCTGGATGAAACCACCTCGGGTGAAGATGTTCAGGAAATACTGTCGGTCTTTGTGAAGCGGGCCGAATTTAAGTTTTCAACCGATACCGCCTGCAACGAAAGCTTGCCGGATTGGATGCAGCGCACATCTTTATTTATGGAACAGCCGGTTTTCAACAGCTACCATTCCGAAACAGAGATGATGCGCTATATCAGGAAACTTGAAAACCGCGACCTGGCCCTGAACCGCAGCATGATCCCGCTGGGCTCATGCACCATGAAACTGAATGCCGCCGCCGAACTTTTCTCACTCAGCTGGCCCGAATTTGGTGCCATCCATCCCTTTGTGCCTGCCGGTCAGGCCGGTGGCTATGCCGAACTTATCGAAAACCTGGAACGCGACCTCTGTGTGATCACCGGTTTCGAGGCCATCTCCTTTCAGCCTAACTCGGGTGCTTCCGGTGAGTATACCGGGCTGCTCGTGATCAGCGCCTACCATCAGAGCAGGGGGGAGGGGCACCGGAACGTTTGCCTTATCCCTTCTTCGGCACATGGCACCAACCCGGCAAGTGCCGTGATGGCCGGGATGAAAGTGGTTATCGTGAAGTGTGATGAACAGGGCAATATCGATCTTGAAGATCTGAAAGCCAAAGCTGTGGAACACCACGATAAGCTGGCGGCATTGATGGTCACCTACCCCTCGACACATGGGGTCTTTGAAGAATCGATACTCGGGATCATTGATATTGTTCATGAGAACGGCGGACAGGTATACATGGACGGTGCCAATATGAATGCCCAGGTTGGGCTTACCAGCCCCGGGCTGATCGGTGCCGACGTTTGTCATCTGAACCTTCATAAGACCTTTGCCATCCCGCATGGTGGCGGCGGCCCCGGCGTAGGCCCCATTGGCGTGGCTGCCCACCTGGCCGCATTCCTTCCCGGACATCCCGTGGTCGCCACCGGTGGCGAAAATGCCATCGGCCCCGTGGCCGCCACGCCTTTCGGCAGCGCCATGATCCTGCCCATCTCATATGGCTATATTAAAATGCTGGGAAAAGACGGATTGAAAATGGCTACACAGTATGCCATCCTGAATGCCAACTATTTAAAAAAGAAATTAGAGGGAAACTATAAGATACTCTATACCGGTAAAAACGGCTGGGTGGCGCACGAAATGATCATCGACTGCAACCAGTTTTTGAAAACAGCCGACCTTACGGTGGTTGACATTGCCAAACGACTGATGGACTATGGCTTTCATGCTCCTACCGTGGCATTCCCGGTTACGGGCACCCTTATGGTGGAGCCTACCGAAAGCGAACCCCTGTCTGAACTCGAGCGTTTTGTAGAGGCCATGCTGGCTATCCGGAGCGAGATTCGCTGCATAGAAGAAGGACGGTGCCCCAAACAGGATAATGTGATTAAAAACGCACCGCATACACTGGCCATGGTCATGGATGACGGATGGGCCTTTCCATACAGTAAAAAAGAAGCAGCATTTCCCAACGGTGTGCCCGAACGCGATAAGTACTGGCCGGATGTTACCAGGATCGACGATGCCTATGGCGACCGTAACCTGGTTTGTACATGCGGCAGCCCCGACGACTATGCTGATGCTTAAGCGGGATGGCGTGAATTGCCTTTGTGTTTTATTGCATTTACAGATGGCCGGGCGATAACGTCTTGGTTAAAAATGCCTTATTGCCCGATCCCGGTCTCATCCATGCATTTTCTGATCAGCTCATAAATATGTTCGATGTTGTTGTCGAGGCCGACTGAAAAACGGATCAGTCCTTCGCTGAGGCCCATTTCATCCTGTGTTTCCTTCGGCACTTCGGAGGAGGTGCTTTTTCCCGAGTTACTGAAGAGGGTTTTAAAATACCCAAGGCTCACGGCCAGATAGCCTACTCCTTCCGCTTCCATTTTTTCCATCAGGGTGTTGGCTTTTTCGCTGCTGGCCGTATCAATGGCCAGCATCCCCCCATAACCAAAGCCGGGGTTCATCATGCTGTTGAGAAGCGCGTGCCCGGGATGCTCCGGCAATCCCGGATAAATAAGGGGAATGCCATCCTCCCTGAGCCTGCCGGCAAGATAGCGCGCGTTGCTGCTGTGCTGCCGCATCCTGATGTGCAGGGTGTGCAGGTTTTTGAGGATGCTGCTGGAACGCAGGGGGTCGAGCACGGGACCCAGTAACATGGCCGTGCCGTCGTTCACGCTGCTGATGGCATCAATAAAGTCTTTATCGGCACAGATCGCCCCCGCAACACAATCATTTTTTCCATTTACAAATTTGGTCATGCTGTAGACTACTATGTCGGCACCAAGTCTGGCCGGACTGACGATCATGGGCGTAAAGGTATTGTCCACAACCAGCTTCAGGCCCTTCGACCGGCATATTTCGGCAAGGGCGGGGATATCGGATATCTGCAGCAAGGGGTTGGTCATGGTTTCGGTATATACCAGGCGTGTATTGGGTTTGATGGCGCGCTTTACCGATTCCAGATCGCAAATATTTACAAAAGTTACGTCGATATTGAATTTGGGCAGATAATTCTTCAGGAAGGCAAAGGTTCCGCCGTAGGTGGTTACACTGGTGATGATGTGGTCGCCGGCATTGCAGAGCTGAAGGATGCTTGTGGTGATCGCAGCCATGCCTGAGGCCGTAACCCAGGCTGCCTCGGTATCTTCCATGGCCGCCATGGCATCCGACAGGTATTTGTTGGAAGGATTCCAGTGCCTGGAATACAGAAAACAACCTTCTTCATCACCACTGAAGGTTTCTACCATCTTCTGGGCAGTCATAAAAGTGTAGGTAGAGGAATCGGTGATGGATGGATTTACATCGCCAAACTCACCGAATTGTTTGAGTTTTTGAATGTTGCTGGCAGGATCAAATATCATGGTTATGCGTGTTTGGTGTATGTGAATAATGTTGCAAAATTACCAATTAGTACTTGATAACAATCAAAATACTTGTTTTTTTGTGGAAGGATGATCATTAACATAATTATAAAGCAATTCGAAATATGAATGGTTCCCTGCTCATGCTCAGATATGGCTTGATTCTTTTTTTTTCTTTTATTCAAGCTGCTTTTGGAAGGTGCATGGCGTGCGGTGTATTTATGATCGCAGGTAAGAAGCCCCGTTGATATCGATGATACAGCCGGTCATGTATTCGGTGCCGGGGGAGGCGAGGAATACGGCTGTACGGGCAATCTCTTCGGGTTTGGCAATACGCTGCAGCGGGCTTTGGTTGCGGATGGAATCCCCGCGGGTGCTGTTGAGAATATCCGTGGTCATGTCGGTTTCAACAAATCCGGGGGCGATGGTGTAAACAAAGATCTTTTTGGATGCAAGGGCGATGGCCAGCGATTGTCCGAATGCGTTCATGCCTGCTTTGGAGGCTCCGTATGCCAGTGCAAAGGGTTCCCCTCTGAATGCACCGCGGGAAGATATATTGATGATCTTTCCCCCTTCGCGGGAGGCCATCTCACGGATCATCAGGAAACTGAGGTTGGCCATTCCAACCAGATTGGTGTTAAGGGTATTGCTGAAATATTCCCTGAATTCTTCGTAGCTCAGCTCAAAAAGGTCGGCTTCTTCATATATCCCCGCGTTATTCACCAAAATGTTGATGCCGGGTGCATCCGCCGATAGTTTTTCAACCATCTCGGCTACCGATTCCGGATCGGAAATGTCGGCCTGCACCAGCATATGCCCGTCACCTTCGAGCTGCGCCAGCGTCTCCTCGGCAGCTACCAGGTTTTTATGGTAATGGATGATGACCCTGGCGCCTGCCGATGCAAATGCCAGGGCAATGGCTCTGCCGATACCCCTTGAGGCACCGCTTACCAGTACAGTGGTTTCATGAAGATTAGTTTCCATGCTGGAAAGTTATAAAAAAAAAACGGACTCAAACTTGTTTTTTTTTTCAGAGAATACAAGTAGGCCAAACAGCCCTTGCCTCCTTTCATGTTAAAAAATGCGATAATTATAAATATATAAATAAATTATAATAATTATATGAAATACTAACAAAATGAACCTTTTTAATGACCTTAATTATGCATTTATCTTTAAAAGATGCTTATTATACTTGATTTTTAAAAATGAATTTTATACTTTTATCATTATTATATAAAATTAAATGATATGTATAAGAAATCTTTTACCATTTTAGTTTGTGCAATCCTCACCCTGGGATTGTATTCCCAAAGATCATCTATTGACCTGACATTCACTGCTGTTGACAGTATGTCTTATGTCAGGCTCGATAGTGTTAAGGTAATGAACCGTTCACAGGGGGAGCAGGAAATGATCTATTGGCCGGATACGACCATTACGGTCGACATCGATCCGGGCGATTTGCTGCTTTATGTCGGTTATACAACTTTTTCGCCGACAGGAACAGGTGAAATGATTGATGATCAGCAGTCATTTCAGTTGTTGCAAAACCATCCGAATCCGTTCAATACACAATCAATGGTTCCTGTTTATATTCCCAAAAGAGGTACAATTGATCTGATGGTCAGTGATATGTCGGGGCGTGTATTGTTTAGTGCCTCACCTTTCCTGGAGCAAGGCCATCATACATTCCGTTTTGTGCCCGGCGGTGGTATGCTCTATTTCCTGACCGCCCGTTATGAGGGTACAACACACGGCATTAAAATGCTGGCAAATGGTCCCGGAACCGGGGTAGACTGTAAACTCGAGTACGCTGGTAGCTCCGGACAGGTGTTTTCCTTAAAAGATGAGGGAAGTGCTGCAAATGGTAACCCCAGAGCTTCCGGCATTTCCGACTACCCGCTGCAAAACAGTACTTATACCTTTCAGTTTGCCACAAACATTCCTTGTCCGGGAACCCCGACGGTTGAATATGAAGGGAAAATCTACAGCACCATACAGATATTCAGTCAGTGCTGGTTAACGGAAAACCTGAATGTTGGGGATATGATCCCCGTGGGTCAGGAGATGTGGGACAATGGTGTGCTGGAGAAATATTGTGCCGGCAACCTTGAATTGGGTTGTGAAATGTATGGCGCTTTATACCAGTGGGATGAAATGATGCAGTATACTGTGCAGCCCCGTGTACAGGGTATTTGTCCGCCGGGATGGCACCTGCCGGATGACGAGGAATGGAATGTGCTGGAAGGTTCGGTTGACGGTTATTATGGAATTGGTGATCCGGAATGGGATATTGTTGAAGACTGGCGTGGATTTGATGCAGGGACGAAGCTGAAGAGCACCATAGGGTGGAATTATAGTGGCAATGGCAGTGACTTGTTCGGGTTTTCTGCTATACCATCAGGATTCCGCACTCCTTCCGGTGATATTGCAGAAATCGGTTCTTCCGCTTACTGGTGGACATCTTCAGGCGGGGGGCTTTCGGCATTGTTTCACATGCTTTCACATGGCTCACCGAAAGTTTATAAGTCTGTTTCAACATGGAACTATGGCTTTAGTGTCCGTTGTATAAAGGATATTGATTAGGATCCCGGCTGATCTTTTTGTTGCCGGCCCTATTCTGGTCTGCAGCTGATATCCGGAATTTCACGGATCAGAATATATCTTTAATCTGCCCGATAAATGTTGTAAACAAAGATGGTTTCAGGGCGATGGTCAAAATGATCCCGAAAACCGAACCCCAGAAATGTGCATCATGCCCTATATTGTCGCGCCCACGCCTGGCCATATAGGCTGAATAGAGCAGGTAAAGTAAGCCGAAAACGGGTGATGGAATACGAATGGGAATAAAGAAAAGGTATACGCCGCCGGCAGGGTACAGGATAATGCTGGCAAATACCACGGCAGCCACCGCACCCGAAGCGCCCACGGCATTATACATGGGATCGTTTTTATGCCTGCCGTAATCAAAGAGCACGGAAAACATGATGCCGCCTGCGTAAAGCAGGAAAAAATAGAGAAATCCGGCAGTGCCGAAGTGATAGGCGTAAAATGTAAGCGTTACGTCGCCGAACGACCATAAAACAAACATGTTGATGGCAAGGTGCGCCCAGCCTGCATGGACAAAGCCGTAGGTGAAAAAACGCCATCCCTGCCTGCGGTGCCTGATATCATAAGCATTGAATTGGAGCTTATTCAGCAGGTCGGGATTACCGAATGCCAGGATGGAAATCAGGCTGGTGATGATGATAATAGCAAGAATCATATCTTAACGTCCGGTCACGACCTGCCCGCTTGCATAGTCAAATTCGGATCCAAACATGCTGTGCGGGATCACAAATGCCGCCAGGGTAATAATTGCGGCAAAAACTGGCCAGAACCGGTTTTTTGGGTTTTTTCTCAAAAAAAGATAGGCGAGCATCCATACCATGAAAGCAACCAGCGTTTTATTGTCGGTCATATCCTGCCCGATGGGCCAGCCGGTCCAGTAGTCCCCAAAGGCATACTTTTGCATGACGGGCCCCATTATCAATCCGCCAATAAGCATGCTAACAATGGTTATTATGGTGTAGGTCATCACGTTTTTTCCCTTGCGCAGGGCTTCCACCGCAGCCATGGTTGAAAACAACAGTGCCAGAAAGATCAGCAGTACATGTGGAAATGGTATCCAGCCCGGTATCCAGCCCTTGAAGCGGATCACCACCGGGTCGGCGGTAAGGCTGTATGATTCGTCGGCCTGTTGCAGGTATACCATGTAGAGAAGTTTCCCTGCTTCGGGCTGGGAAGGCAGCATGGCTGTCAGGGCATTTTCATGGTGCTGCATCTGTATTATAGTCCATTCATCGTCAGTACCCAGCCTTTTGAACATGCAAACACCACTGATAAGGGTGTCGGGAACGCTAATGGCAATACGCGCTCCTTTCCGGTTGACCGCTTCCTTTTCATTTTCCCATGATCTGGGAAGCTGGTAGGACAACTGGCGGCCGGCAATTTCGATCTGCCCGCGCTTCGGGTAGGTGGGGCCTGTCATTCGCTGGTAGATCAGTACCGTGCCGGTAAGAAGGATGGCAAAAAGCCAGACAAAAATATTGGAAACAAGTTTCATGCACATTTGGATTTTTTAGCTGGTAAGGTTGCGTTTTCGATGATAAACACGCTCCGGGCAGTAAGGTTCAAGGGTTTATGTTTCATTTGTTTTTCTGATCATTTTTCGATCTGCTTAAGGGCATCGTAAAATACCTGGTGCAGGTTTGTCCGGATGTTATATTCCGCAATCCGGTTATTCCCGGCATCGGGATGGATGCGGTTTGACAGGAAGACGTAGACGAGCCCGTTTTCGGGATCTGCCCAGGCATATGTCCCGGTAAAGCCCGAATGTCCGAAGCTGGAGGGAGAGGCCGACTTACAGCATGGGCCATCTTCATCATATTCGGGCAGGGGCTTGTCGAAGCCGATGCCGCGGCGGTTGTTGCTTAATGGGAATTGCATGCTGGTGAATTCCTTCACAATGCCGGGATCAAAGTAGCGAATTCCACCGTATATCCCGCCATTCAGCAGCATTTGCATGATGGCAGCCATATCAAATGCATTGGAGAACAGGCCGGCATGTCCGCTTACCCCGCCCAGAAGGGCAGCCCCCTGATCATGAACATCACCCCAAAGCAATTGTTGTCTGAATTCACTGTCATATTCAGTGGGCACGATCCGCTCTCTTCCAAATGTTTTTAATGGATTATATCCCATATTGGGTAAACCCATCCGGCTGTAAAAGTATTTGTCGGTATAATTCCCGAAAGGTATATTGGTTATGTTCTCTATGGCTTCCTTCAAAAGGTAGAATCCCAGGTCGCTGTACCTGTAATCCTGTTTGTTGTTTAGTTTCGAAAAACGGATGCTGTCGATGATCGCAATGGCATAGTCATTCCTGATATACAATCCATCCGCAACGCGGATGCTGTGCTCCTCATCTGCATTGCCGGCAAATATTTTCAAATCGGGTTTTTGCCCGTCGAGGGTATACCTGTAGTAAGGGATCCATCCGCGCAGGGCCGACTGGTGCGCCATCAGTTCACGGATGATGATGTCTTTTTTGTTGGTGGATCTCAAATAAGGAAGATAGTATGATAAACGCCTGTCGATATCCATCCACCCTTCTTCCGAAAGCTTCATGACCGATAAAGTGGTGGCGGCGATCTTGGTCAGTGAGGCCAGGTCGTAAAGGTCGGTATGTTTTACGGGCATTTTATTATCATAAGTGTGATAGCCAAAGGTTTTGTGGTAAAATATCTTCCCGTCCTTTGCGGCAATTACCTGGCAGCCCGGATAGGCTTTCAGGATGATCCCCGACAAGGCGATCGAATCGGCTTTTCTTAACATCTTCTCATCAATCCCAAGCCAGTCAGCATCAACGAATTCTAAACGGCTGGCTTCTGTTTCTATGCCGTCGCCACATACAAACAGCCCTCCGATGTCAACGGGCAATTTTCCTTCTGCCGGCACACCTCCGAATATCAGTCTGGCTCCTGCCTGCGCAGCAAGGGGGCTATCCTGGAAGGAAAGGATGATGGCGTCGGGAAGGTTAGCTGTCCCAAGCGATTGCAGGGCATATGGGCTTGCAAAAATATTAAGGATGTGTTTTTTCCCTTTCGACAACTCCCTGATGAAATGCCAGGTTTGGCTGCTGATGCCATAATCGTCAGCAGGATGGATATTCGTACCTTGAATGGCTGTTACCACCAGGTTATATGGATCAAGTTCATCCAGCAGCCTGTCGGTTTCACTTTGTCCTGTTTTTGTTTTCAATCCAAAGAAATCGGCTTTTCCGTAGAGTGCGATGGTGTTGGCAAAGTCGTTATCAATCCATCCCTCATCGTTTACGATGACACAGGCCATGCGTATCGTATCAGGCCGTTGAAGGGGGATAAGATTGTCATCATTTCTGAGCAGCGTGGCCGAAGCCTTGAATAGCTCCCGGTTCAGGGCTTGATATGTGGGGGCGTTCAGATCGCTGATCAACCCCTTTATATTTGGATTTTTTCTTTCAGCCAGGCCGGCCCGGTATTTATAACGCAGCACTTTACGGCAGCGGGTGTCGATAATTTCCCGGCCAATGATCCCATCTTTAACGGCCTTTACAATTGCCCGGATGGCTTTTGGCACATCGGAGGGGAGCAGCAGGATGTCATTGCCTGCCAACAGGGCTTTCACTTCAATATCACCGGATTTGTGATGTTTTGTAACACCTTTCATGTCGAGGGCGTCCGTAACGATGAGACCCTCAAATCCGAGTTCATCTTTCAGCAGACCCGAAACGATGAGAGGCGAAAGGGTGGAGGCCAGTCCCGTTTCTGCTTCCAGGGCCGGAATGTAAAGGTGGGCGATCATGATGCCTTCAAGCCCCATCTTGATCAGTTGCCTGAAAGGATAGAGCTCAACGCTGTCGAGCCTTTCCCTTGAGTGGAATATCAGTGGCAGGGTTTTGTGCGAGTCGGTGTCGGTGTCGCCATGGCCCGGAAAATGCTTTGCTGTTGCGATGATGCCATTTTCCTGCAAACCCTGCATATAGGCTAGTCCTTTAAGCATGACCTGCTCGCGGTCCTGTCCGAATGAACGCATTCCGATCACGGGATTGGCCGGGTTGGAATTGATGTCGACAACGGGGGCGAAGTTCATGTGTATGCCCATACGCCTGCATTGCATGGCAATGCTTTGTCCCATCAGGTAGATCAGGCCGTTGTTGCGGATAGCACCCAGGGTCATCTGGAAAGGAAAACGTATGGTGCTGTCGAGCCGCATGCCGAGGCCCCACTCAGCATCGATGCTGACCAGCAAGGGAGTTTTGGCCATGTCCTGCCACCGCCTTGTTGCGGTCAGTTGTTGTTGCGGGTGGTTTCTGAAAAAGCAGACCCCCCCGATATTATATTCCTGAATGTATTTGTTGATATTATTGAAATAGTTTTTGCCCGGATCATTGGCCCTGACAATGATGAGTTGGGCGATACGCTCTTCCGGGCTTAGCGAGTGGTATACCGAGTCGACCCAGAAATCTTCGGGACTTACCGATTGACCGGCCGTGTATAGAGGACAGAAAGTAAAGGCAGCAAGAACAAGAAACAAAATTCTTTTCATCAGGCTTAAATTGGCCTGTAAAATTAGAAAATATTTGCGTTTGCCTGTAAACAACTGTTGGTAAAACCTGCGGTTTGCATAACCGGAATATCACGGTTTTTGATAAGTTGTGTGGAATTGTTGATATTTCTTTCCCTCCTCTGTAAAAAAAGTATTTAGATTTGGGCAAAGAAATTCCAATGGCTGATATAGCATACCTGAAATCAATGGCGTCCCAGGTCAGGCGCGATGTTATCCGGATGGTGCATGGCGCTTCTTCCGGGCATCCCGGCGGATCACTGGGAGCGGCCGATTACCTTGTAGCCCTTTATTTTGAGGTGATGGACCATGATCCTGCCGGCTTTACAATGGATGGCACGGGGCAGGATATTTTCCTATTGTCGAATGGGCACATCTCCCCGGCATGGTACAGCGTCCTTGCCAGGTCCGGTTATTTTCCCATTGATGAGTTATCTACTTTCCGGAAGATCGGTTCCCGTTTGCAGGGGCATCCCAGTACCGACAAGGGGTTGCCGGGTATCAGGGTGGCAAGCGGATCGCTGGGGCAGGGATTGTCGGTGGCCATCGGCGCCGCCCTGGCAAAAAAGCAGAACAATGATCCGAAAACGGTTTATTGCCTCATGGGCGATGGTGAATTGCAGGAAGGACAGCCATGGGAAGCCATCATGTTTGCAGCCGGAAATAAAGTTGACAACATCATTGCTGCAGTGGATTTCAATGGCAAGCAAATTGACGGTTCACTCGAGGATGTATTGCCGCCGGGAGACCTGCGTGCAAGATTGGAAGCTTTTGGCTGGCATGTGCTCGAAGCGCACGGGAATGACATGGATGATGTTGTTCAGTCGTTGCAAAATGCCATGGCGTATACCAGAAAGGCCAGACCCGTCGTTATTCTGTTGCACACCGAAATGGGTTTCGGTGTCGATTTCATGATGGGAACGCATCAATGGCATGGCAAGGCACCCAACGATGAACAAGCCGCCAGGGCGCTTGGACAACTGAAAGAAACGATCGGTGATTACCGTTAAATTCAAATAAAATTGGTAAATGCACTGAAATATTTTATCTGCTTACTGATGTTCCTCGGCTATTTTGGTGTGCAGGCGCAATCCAATATCAGGGAGGAAAAAGAGAAACCGCCCCCCCTCACACGGATCCTTTTCGTTTTCGACGCATCACAGAGTATGTATGGGCGCTGGCAGAGCGATATAAAGATCAATATTGCGCAGAATATTCTGTCGGGCCTGCTCGACAGTCTTAAAAATGTTGAAAATATTCAGCTTGCCTTGCGGGTATACGGACATCAGAAGAACTTCCCCCCCCAGGATTGCGATGATTCCCGGCTCGAAGTCCCGTTTGGCGATAATAACGCCATGCGGATAAAAAATATGTTGCGCTATATCAAACCCCGGGGCACGACTCCCATTGCCTATTCGCTTCAGCAGGCAGCAGGTGATTTTCCGCCCTGCGACGATTGCCGCAATATCATTATTTTGATTACCGACGGAATGGAAGAATGTGGCGGAGACCCATGCACCGTTTCGCAGTTCCTGCAGAAAGAAGGAGTTATCCTCAAACCTTTTATCATTGGTATCGGAAGGGATTTCAGGGAGGCCTTCGACTGCGTGGGTACCTATTTCGATGCTTCCAGCGAAGAACAGTTCAATAAAGCACTGGATCTGGTCATCTACCAGGCATTGAATTCAACAACCGTGCAGGTGAACCTTCTGGATTCATATAACAAACCAACGGAAACCAATGTTAACATGACATTTTACGACAGGGTGTCAGGCAAGATCGTTTACAATTTTATCCAGACCCTGAACAGTAAGGGCCTGCCTGATACATTGGTCATCGACCACCTGATCGCATATGATGTTGTTGTTCATACACTGCCTCCTGTGCGGGCCGATAGCATCATCATCAATCCCGGGCAGCATACCATTATTCCCATCAGTGCGCCACAGGGACAGCTGCGCCTGAAAATGGAGGGTACAGGTTTGCCGGCCCGAAACCTACAGGCCATCATAAGGAGGAAAGATCATTTCGAAACCATCAATGTTCAACAGTTTGGACAGTCAGAAAGTTATATCATCGGCGATTACAGCCTCGAAATACTGAGCTTGCCCCGCATATATATTGACGAAGTTAATATCGCCCAGAGCTCCACCACCACGGTTGAGATCCCGGTGCCCGGTATAGCCGTCATCAATAAATCCGCCCAGGGATATGGCAGCCTTTATCTGGAACAGGAGAACGAATTGATCTGGGTGTATAATTTCAGGGATAACCCCCTGCAGGAATCGCTGATCCTGCAGCCGGGCAATTACAGGGTGATTTATCGCGCAAAATATGCCGACAGGGCTGTGTATTCAATCGATAAGTCGTTCAGGGTAATTTCAGGAAAAACCACAAATGTTAAGATATATCAATAGCATATTTTATGGCCCAGACAATTACTGTTGAGAAAAAAGCAACCAGGGAGGGTTTTGGCGAAGCATTGCTCGAGCTTGGCAGAAGTAACCCGGATGTTGTAGCACTTTGTGCCGATCTTACCGGTTCACTGAATATGAATGCTTTTGCGGCAGCATTTCCTGATCGGTTTTACCAGGTTGGTATTGCCGAAGCCAACATGATGGGATTGGCGGCCGGTTTGACTATTGGCGGGAAGATTCCATATACCGGTACTTTTGCCAATTTTTCGACGGGCAGGGTGTATGATCAGATCAGACAGTCCATCGCCTATTCAGGAAAAAATGTAAAGATCTGTGCTTCACATGCCGGGATCACCCTCGGGGAGGATGGTGCAACCCACCAGATACTCGAAGACATCGGATTGATGAAGATGCTTCCGAACATGACCGTGATCTGTCCTTGTGATGCAAATCAGACAAGGGCTGCAGCCATTGCTATGGCTGGAATAAAGGGCCCGGTATATCTTCGTTTTGGCAGGCCGGGCTGGCCGAATTTTACCGGCTTCGACCAGGAATTCAGGATTGGCAGGGCCGAACTGCAGCGGGAAGGCAGCGACCTGAGCATTTTTGCCACCGGCCATATGGTTTGGATTGCCCTTCAGGCTGCCGATGTGCTTACGGAACAAGGGATCAATGCTGAAGTTGTGAACATACATACCATCAAGCCGCTTGATGAAGAATTTGTTATTTCATCCGTTCAAAAAACCAGATGTGTTGTTACTGCTGAAGAACATTCTGTTTATGGCGGACTTGGCGACAGTATCGCTCAGTGTCTGGCCCGTAATTATCCTTTGCCCGTGGAAATGGTGGCTGTGATGGATACTTTTGGTGAGAGTGGCAAACCCATGGAGTTGCTGGAAAAATACGGGCTTGGGAGTAAAGATGTGGTTGCTGCTGCCGTCAGGGCGTTAAAGAGAAAATAAGTCTTTTCCGGTTTTATATTGTTTTCTGTTGTTTTTCTTTATTTTTATTCGTGCAAACGAATAATTAATATCCCTTCATATGCGGGTTTTCATTGTTGGCTATATGGGAGCTGGTAAGACGACCGTAGGTAAAAGGCTTGGCCGAAGGACGGGTATGCCCCATATCGATCTGGATGATGCATTTGAGGAGAGATTCCGCTACAGTATTCCCAGTTTTTTTGATCGTTTTGGAGAAGAAAAATTTCGTGAGTTCGAACATGAGTGCCTGAAATGGATCATCAGGGAAAATGCGCGTGCTGTGATTTCTACCGGTGGCGGCACGCCTTGTCATCATGGTAACATGGCACTCATGAATGCTTCGGGGATAAGCATATATCTGAAGATGCACCCTGCTTCGTTGGCCAAGCGCTTGAGGAGTGCGCGTCGCCTCAGGCCATTGGTCAGGGATGTTCATTACGATGATATGCAAGCATTTGTTGAGGAGCAACTGGCTGTTCGTGAGGAGTTTTATGAGCGGGCAGATATTACTGTGAAAGGGGAGGATGTGGATTTGGATGTGTTGGTGGAGGTTTTGAAAAATTCGCCTCCAGCCGCTTCCAGCGGCTGGAGGCGAAATGCATAACTTTCTGTATCAATGCGACTTATCTATTTCGCCTGCGGCCGTTCCAGCAGCACCACATTTTCAACATGATGGGTCTGAGGAAACATGTCGACAGGCTGAACCGCGCTGATTTTATATTCCCCGCTTAATATTGCCAGGTCACGCGCCTGCGTGGCCGGATTACAACTTACATATACAATGCGGCTTGGCCGGCAGGCAAGGATCTGGCCGATGACCTTTTCATGCATGCCTGCCCTGGGCGGGTCGGTAATGATCACATCAGGCTTACCGTGTTCGTCAACAAACGAAGAATTAAAGACTTTAAACATGTCTCCGGCATGAAACGATATATTTTCAATCGCGTTCAAATCCGCATTCTCCCTGGCATCAATAATGGCCTGTTCGTTAAACTCGATGCCAACAAGCTTCCGGGCAGCACCTGCAATATAACAGGCAATAGTGCCTGTGCCGGTATACAGATCATAAACAATTTCATTTCCCGATAAGGCTGCAAAATCCTTTACCGTCCTGTATAGTTTCAGTGCCTGCCGTGTGTTGGTCTGGAAAAATGATTTCGGTCCTATCCTGAAACCCAGCCCGTCCATATCCTCACTAATATATGCATTCCCTTTATAAGGAACCACTTCCAGGTCGGATATGTCATCATTGCGCTTTCCGTTGATCACATACATCAGCGAAGTGATGCCGGGGAACAAAGCAGCCAGATGGTCGAGCAATGCAGGCCCCTTGATATGGTCAACGTATCGAAAAACCAATATTACCATCAGGTCGCCGACGGTAGTGTTTCTGATGATCAGATTCCTCAGGTAACCATCCCAGTTCCTGGCATCATAAAATTCGTAAGCATGCTCAAGCGCAAATTTCCGCACTTCCAGCCTGATGGCATTGGATGGATCGGCCTGCAGGTAACAGTGATCAATATCGAGAATGCGGTCGAAAATACCGGGTAAATGAAAACCGAGGCCGTTGCTGTTATGCAACTTCTGTCTGTCAGGATCGGGCTTCTCGGTAAACCACCTTCTTGATGAAAAGGTAAACTCCAGCTTATTGCGATAATAATAGGGCTGATCACAGGGTATGATGGGCATGATCTCCGGCGTGTCTAACTTTCCGATCCGCTGTAGGTTGTCGCCCACCTGTTTTTGTTTATAGTACAACTGCCGTTCATAACTCATGTTTTGCCATCGGCATCCGCCGCATAGTCCAAAATGCGTGCATTCGGGTTCCACGCGCTCATCCGAATAATGATGCACCTTTACCGCCCTGCCTTCATAATAACTTTTCTTCTTCCTGTTTACCTGGATGTCGATCACGTCGCCCGGCACTACAAATGGCACGAATATCACCTTATTGTCAATTCTCGCAACCGCCTTGCCTTCGGAACCGGCATCAGTGATCTCCACTTTTTCGAAAAAGGGTAATGGCTGTTTTCTGCGCATTCTTTATGTTTTGCGGCAAAGGTACGTTTTCTCCTATGATAATGCACATGCTTTCCCGGTGCTTTTGACATGATTGTTGCTGTCTTTATGTTTGATAAACCCGTCGGCCGGATCTGCATTTTATCCATATCTTTGCTTAATAAAACTTTCTGCTATGAAGATCCTTCCGATTGATAAAGTCCGCGAAGCGGATGCCTATACCATCGAAAACGAACCGGTTGATTCCATCGATCTGATGGAGCGTGCCGCTAAGGCCTGCGTAAAATGGATGACCGAAAATCTCACACAGAAAGACCGTATCAGGATTTTCTGCGGGCTGGGCAATAACGGTGGCGACGGACTGGCCATCGCCAGGTTGCTGGCGAAAAAGGACTACCGGGTGGAGGTTATTATTGTACGTTATGGCGATCGGTTTTCTGATGATTTCAGCACCAACCTCGATAATCTGAAATACCAGGGCAAGGTAAAGATCAATGAGGTTGACAATATGAGTCAGTTACCCGAAAAACTGGATTGCGACTGGATCATTGATGCCATTTTTGGTTCGGGTTTATCTAAACCTGTGACAGGTTTTCCCGGCGACATCATTCGTTACATCAACGATTCCGGAGCGGGGATCATCGCCATTGATATCCCTTCGGGCCTTTTTGCCGATGCGTCGAGTGTCGACAGCGGCGGAGCCATCGTGCAGGCTGATTATACGCTCACCTTCGAATTTCCCAAAAAGGCGTTTATGTTTGCCGAGAACCTGCCCTATGTCAAGGAATGGGAGATCATGACCATCAACCTTCACCCCGTTTTTATCAAGCAGATTGAGCAAACCGATTATTTTATGCTTAAGCCGGATGTAGTAAAATTGCTGCAGAAAAGGCGGAAGTTTGATCATAAAGGACGCTTTGGGCATGCCTTGCTGATTGCCGGCAGCTATGGGAAAATGGGCGCAGCTGTTTTGGCATCAGAAGCCTGCATGCGTGCGGGTGCCGGCCTGCTTACCACGCATATCCCTTCCAGGGGTTACGATATCGTTCAAACGGCTGTGCCGGAAGTAATGACGAGCATCGACAATTCGGAATATGCCTTTACGGAAGTGCCGCCTCTTGACAACTATAACGCCATTGGTGTGGGCCCCGGAATAGGGATGGCCAAAGAAACCCAAACAGCTCTCAAACTGCTCATTCAAAATGCGGAGATGCCCATTCTTTTCGATGCAGATGCCATCAACATCCTTGGCGAGAATAAAACATGGTTATCCTTCATCCCGCCGGGGTCTGTCTTTACACCACATCCCAGGGAATTTGAGCGGCTGGCCGGAAAATCCAGGAATGCTTTTGAAAGGGATCAGCTTCAGCGTAATTTTTCAGTTAAATATCAGGCTTATGTCATCCTGAAAGGTTATGCCAGCGCCATCACTTGTCCCGACGGCAGTTGTTATTTCAACTCCACCGGAAATCCGGGTATGGCCACCGGGGGAAGCGGTGACGCATTAACCGGTGTTATCCTGGGCTTGCTGGCACAGGGCTACCATTCATTGCATGCATGCCTCCTGGGTACATACCTGCACGGCCTTGCCGGCGATCTGGCAACGGAGCAACTTGGTTACGAAGCATCGCTGGCCAGCGATATCATCGGCCATATCGGCCACGCCTATCAGTTATTGCATCAATAAAATACCTGAATATTCACTGCCAGGGTTGCAGGCAGGGATCATTACGCCACTTTGTCGAGTACATCTTCTTCAACCCGCAGATTTTCAATAATGAATTGTTGCCGGTCGGGTGTGTTTTTACCCATGTAGAAATTGAGCAATTCCTTGATGGATGATGAGGTTTTTAGCAGAACCGGGTCAAGCCGGATGTTCGGACCGATAAATTCCCTGAACTCGTCGGGTGATATTTCACCCAGGCCTTTGAAGCGCGTGATTTCCGGATTGGGCCCCAGTTTTTTTATGGCAGCATGCCGCTCATCTTCGCTGTAACAGTATATGGTTTCCTTTTTATTCCGGACCCTGAACAGAGGTGTTTGAAGGATCTTAACATGTCCCTTTTTAACCAGGTCGGGGTAGAACTGCAGGAAAAAGGTAAGCAGCAACAACCTGATATGCATTCCATCAACATCGGCATCGGTGGCGATCACAACATTGTTGTATCTGAGGTTCTCGAGGTCCTCATCGATATTCAGCGCCGATTGCAGGAGGTTGAACTCTTCATTTTGATATACGATCTTTTTGCTCAGGCCGAAGCAGTTAAGCGGTTTGCCCTTCAGGCTGAAAACCGCCTGGGTCACCACATCCCTGGCTTTGGTGATTGATCCGCTGGCCGAATCCCCTTCGGTTATAAAAAGGGTTGAGTCGAATGCGCGTTCATCGCTCGTATTATAGTGGACACGGCAATCGCGCAGCTTTTTATTGTGCAGGCTGACTTTCTTGACGCTTTCACGGGCCAGCTTTTTGATGCCTGCCATTTCTTTTCTTTCTTTTTCCGACTGCAATATCTTTTTATGCAGTGCTTCGGCAGCTTCCGGGTTGCGGTGGAGATAATTGTCGAGGTTTCGTTTTACGATATCCACAACATAATTGCGAATGGTCATCCCACCGGGTTCGATGAGTTGCGAACCCAGTTTGGTCTTTGTTTGCGATTCGAAGATGGGTTCCTGTACCTTGATGGCCACGGCAGCCAAAATGGAAGACCTTACATCGCTGGTATCGAAATCTTTTTTGAAAAACTCGCGAATGGTTTTTACGATGGCTTCCTTGAAAGCCGCCAGATGTGTGCCGCCCTGACTGGTATGCTGGCCGTTGACAAAGGAATAGTATTCCTCGCCATAGAGTTTGGAGCTGTGTGTGAAGGCAAATTCAAGATCGTCTTCCCTGATATGTATGATGGGATAAAGGATCCCGCCGTTTCCGTTGATGTTTTTTTCAAGCAGGTCGTGAAGCCCGTTTTTGGCAAATAATCGCTGACCGTTGTATTTTATTGAAAGCCCGTTGTTGAGGAATACATAATTCCACAACATGATCTCAATGTATTCGTGGATGAAATGATAATTGCCAAAAACTTCGCTGTCGGGGATAAACGTAACAATGGTCCCGTCGGCCTCGGCAGTTTCCTTCTGTACTTTTTCGTTCCGGATGATCTCGCCCCTTTCAAACTCCACGATCTTGGTTTTTCCTTCACGGATCGACTGAATGATGAACCGGGAGGAGAGGGCATTTACGGCCTTGCTCCCGACACCGTTCAGCCCGACGGCTTTTTTAAAAACTTTTGAATCGTATTTGGCCCCTGTGTTGATCTTTGAAACACAGTCGATGACAGATCCCAGGGGGATTCCCCTGCCATAGTCGCGTATTCTGACCTGACCCTCATCTACTTCCACTTCAATGGTTTTGCCATGGCCCATCACGAACTCGTCTATGGAATTGTCGATTACCTCCTTAATGAGCACATAAATGCCATCATCCTGCGAGGCTCCATCACCCAATTTGCCAATATACATACCCGGCCGCATCCTGATATGCTCTTTCCAATCAAGCGAGCGGACATTTTCTTCAGTATATTTTTCTCCTTTAATATCCATTGGCGCAAAAATACTCATTGGCAACATTGCCCTGTTAAAAATATTCGAAACTTATCAAACGTGCGCTGTTAACATCTTTCCGTATAAATGTAAAATTTTCGGGAAGAAGATAAGCATGATTTTTCAGCAGTACAGAAGGTGAAGATGCCCGGATTTTGAATGGTCTTTTGCCGGGAAATATATCCGGCCAGAAACAATAAGCGTTTATGAATCACGGGCATCACCCGCTCCGGTCCAAACAGCCTTTCCCGTTCTGTAATCAAGTAGTTTGCAATTGAGTGCTGTTGCATACTTTCTGCCTTTTTCAATGGCTTTTTCCCGGTCCTGCTCCTTTTCGCATTCAATCCTTTTCGAACTGCTGATGATCAAAGCGATCCTGAACCCGTTTTCCACATGCCGGCTGCTGATGCTGGCAACATGTTGATCCTGTATGATACGCTCAGGATAAACACTGACATAATCAACCGGGGGGATGTCCTTCCAGCGGCCGCCTTTAATACCCAAAAAAGTCAGGTATTCCCGGTATTTCCTGTTTTTAAGGTCGAAAACCCTGCGGGTGAAGGTAAAGGAGAAAACGAATCCGGCAGGGATCATGATAAACCCGACCCAATCATGCCTGGCAAGGAAATATACTCCCAGAATGATCAGCAGGTAGCCCAGGATAACAAATTGTGGTGGGAAATAGTTGTTTTTCATAATGCTGTAAAGCTTCTTATCCTAACCTGTCAAAAGCCAACATGACAGATGCATGCAAAGGCTAAAGGTAAGAAATTAATTTGTAATATAAGTGTCAGTTATTCAGTGTTTTAAAATATTTTTATTATCAATGGAAGTGCTATTTGTTCTTTTTTATCAAACATGTAAATTTTTTAATACTACTTTTGCTTTATAAAGATGATAACATGTCAAATGAAAACAAACTGACCTTTCCTGCACTCTTCCAGGAATCGGTTAGGAAATACGGCGATGCCGGCTTCCTGTCCTTTGTCGGGGAAACCCCCATTACATATTCGGCTGCCCATGATAAGGTAAACGAACTGATGGACCTGTTCAGGAAACAGGGCGTTGCGCGTGGCGATAAGATAGCCATTCTGGGCGCCAACATGCCCAACTGGGGCATTTCCTACCTGGCCATTACTTCCCTCGGGGCCGTGGTGGTGCCGCTGTTGCCTGACTTCAGCCGTGTTGAGGTCAATAATATTCTTGAACATTGCGGTGCAAAAGGGATCGTGGTGTCGGAAAAACAGCAGGAAAAAATCGCTGCACCCGATTACAGGGGAATTCGTTTTGTTGTTGGCATGGAAGAACTCGCGATTGTTAAAGCGGATGACTGTGAACCCCTCGAATACGAAGCCCGGGTGGAAGAAGATGATCTTGCCGCCATCATTTATACCAGCGGTACAACCGGAAAATCAAAAGGGGTGATGCTGACCCATAAAAATATATGCTTCAACGCTATAAAGGGAAGGGAATTACAGCCTTTATCGGTCGGCGACAAAATGCTGTCGATACTACCCCTTTCACATACTTATGAAAACACCTTGGGCTTCATCCTGCCAATGATCGGCGGTGCCTGTGTTTATTACCTCCGCCAGGTACCCTCGCCGGCCGTATTGCTGCCTGCCATGCAGGAAGTCAGGCCAACAGCCATGCTTTCGGTCCCGCTCATCATCGAAAAGATTTTCAGACTCAGGGTGCTCCCGAAATTTACAAAATCACCGTTTATGCGGACATTATACGGGGTGCCGGCAATCAGGAAGGTTCTGCATCGTGCCGCAGGCCGTAAGCTGAAGAAAAGCTTTGGCGGCAAACTTATTTTCTTTGGTATCGGTGGTGCCAAACTCGATAAAACGGTTGAAGAATTTCTCAGAGAGGCAGGTTTCCCTTATGCCATCGGTTACGGACTTACAGAAACCTCACCCTTGCTGGCAGGAGCCAACGCCAAAAATACACGGCTTCAGTCAACGGGCCCGGCCATCACCGGGATCGAACTCAATATCCACGATCCCGACCCCGTTACGGGCGAAGGCGAGATCTGGGCCAGGGGTCCGGTCATCATGAAAGGCTATTATAATGAACCGGAACTGACAGCAGAAGTGATGACGCCTGATGGCTGGTTCAAAACCGGTGACCTGGGGGTGATGGATCAAAACGGGTATTTCTATATCAAAGGCCGCCTCAAAAACATGATCCTTGGCGCCAGCGGCGAAAACATATATCCGGAAGAGATCGAATCACTGATCAACAATTTCCGCTTCGTGCTCGAATCGGTCGTTATTCAGCAAAAAGGGAAGCTGGTAGCCCTGGTGCACTTCAACAGGGAAGAGATCGAAAAACGTTATCACAATTTTAAAGATGAGATCACCGACCATATTGAGGCAAAACTGGATGAACTGCAAAAGGAGTTGCATGTCTATGTTAATGCAAGGGTGAGCAAGTTTGCACAGCTCAAGGCGATCGTCATACACGCTGAGCCATTTGAAAAAACGGCTACGCAAAAGATCAAACGTTTTATCTACGGCTGACCGTCACTGCCGTGATAGTCATCCGGCAGATATTTTCCTGTTTTTTTATTTTCCCGGCGTTTTCTCATCGCCAGGGCCATAAAGCCCGGAGGAGCCATGATGATGGTTGGCAAGGTTGACTCGAACGGGCGGGGTGTTCCTTTTATGCTGTGAACGATGTAAACCATGATAATGGTGAGGATGGCAACGGAAAGTGTGGATGTGGCAATGGCCAGGGGCCGGTTCCTGATCGAAAGTACAAGGCCGTAAAGTATCCCGATCAGCATTCCGCCAAACAGAAAAGTGTAGGCCGCCTGTTTGAGGGCGGCTGTTGTGGCTGGCCACCAGCCATATGAGGCATTGATGGTCCATACGATCATCCCCATCACCAGGGCACCGGCCAGTCCCATCTCAATATTGATGAAGCGTGACACAAAACCTATGAATTTATTATTGTTAAAATGCTGCATTTCAGATGAAATAAGGGGTGTTAAAAAAAATTTTGCATGCGTGTTAAACTGTTTTTCCCAACAGTATCATTAACGCTTCCTGTTCTTGTGAGAGCCCCCGTAACGTTTTCTGTTTTCCGCCGGCTTGTCGCCCGGTTGCGGACCTTCGCCCAGCTCCGCCGGAAGTGGTATTTTCATGATCTCTTTGCCAATGAGGCTTTCGATACGCTTTAATTTATACAGGTCGTCCCTGTTTATAAGCGTAAGGGCAATGCCTGTCGTTTCAGCCCTCGCTGTGCGACCCACCCTGTGTACATAATCTTCTGCATCGCCGGGCGCATCATAATTGATCACCAGGTTGATGTCCTTAACGTCGATGCCGCGGCTCATCACATCCGTGGCCACAAGTATTCTCAGTTGCCTGGCCCTGAACCTGCCAAGCACTTCTTCCCTTTCGTTCTGGTTCAAGTCGGAAGAAATACCGGCAGCATCGAATCCCTGTTTTTTCATACTCCTCACGATCTCGGAAACCTTCTTTTTCGTTGAGCTGAAAATAAGAATGCTTCTGCATTCGGGCTTATTGCTGATCAGCAGATTGATCAGGGGTGTTTTTTGTTCATCGTGTGCAAGGTAAACAGCCTGCAGCACACCTTCGGGAGGTTTTGCCACCTCCATGCTCAATTCGAGGGGCTTATTCAGTATCTTCTCAGTGAGTTGCCTGATGGCTTTCGGCATGGTGGCGCTGAACATGAGTGTCTGCCGTTTTTTTGGCAGGTAACTGATGATGCGCATAATGTCGTCGTAAAAACCGATGTCGAGCATACGGTCGGCTTCGTCAAGCACCAGGTGGGTGATCGTGTCAAAATTTACATATCCCATCGTCAGGTGTGAGATGAGCTTGCCGGGTGTGGCCACGATGATATCGGCTCCCTGGCTGAGTGAGCGCCTTTCCTGATCCCAGTCAACACCGTTGCCCCCGCCATAAACAGGCAGGGAGGATACGTTCGTAAAATAGGAAAATCCGTTCACCTGCTGGTCGATCTGCAAGGCCAGCTCCCTGGTTGGAACCAGTATCAGCACCCTGGTGCCGCCGGTATTTTCTTCGATCAGCTTATGTAATATGGGCAGGATGAAAGCGGCAGTCTTTCCGGTGCCGGTTTGGGCGCAGCCGATCAGGTCGCGCCCTTCCATGATCGGCGGAATGGCCATTTCCTGTATGGGGGTGGTTTTCTCAAAGCCCATGTAAGAAATGGCTTCGATCAGTTGTTCGTTTAATCCGAGTTCGTTAAAATTCATGTAAAAATGGTATAAAAAATGCCTGCTGAATACGGCAAAGATATAAAAAGCCTGCACAGCAGCCCGTGCCGGGATCACCATAATGTGTTCCCTTTCGGCACAAATGTTATTTCTTCGATTCTTTCTTTTCCCTGAGCTTTTTCAAAACATCCTCCTGGAGTGAGGCAGGCATCGGCTCGTAGCGGTAAAATTCCATGGAGTAATTGGCCCGGCCGCTCGAAAGGTTTCTTAACTGGGTGGCATATCCAAACATCTCCGCCAGCGGGACAAAGCCGTTGAGTTTTTGCGATCCTTTGCGGTACCTCCGCATGGCTTCGATCTTTCCGCGCTTGCGGTTCAGGTTGCCAACCACCTCGCCAATATAATCGTCGGGTGTATTGACCTCAATCTTCATGATGGGCTCGAGTAATTGCGGCGCTGCCTTCAAAAAACCCTGTTTAAAACCGATGGCGGCACAAGTCTGGAAGGCCATGTCGGAAGAGTCGACCGGGTGATGGGCACCGTCGATCAGCACCACCTTGACATCGATCACCGGAAAGCCTGATATAATACCTGACTCCAATACCTTTTTTATGCCTTTGTCGACCGAGGGGATGAACTCGTTCGGGATCACCCCGCCCTTGATCTGGTTAATAAATTCATAACCCAGGCCGGGATTTGGCTCGATACGCATTACGGTATGGGCAAATTGTCCTTTGCCACCTGTTTGCTTTACATGACGATAGTTGGATTCAACCTCTGCAGAGATGGTTTCCCTGTATGCTACTGCTGGTTCACCCACTTCCACCTTCACACCAAATTCTTCTTTGATCCGGTCGATGATGATCTCGAGGTGCAACTCACCCATGCCTGATACGATGGTTTCTTCCGTTTCATGATCAAAACGCACATTGAATGAGGGGTCTTCATTGGCCAGTTTAGAGAGTGCTTCTCCCAGCTTGCTCTGGTCTTTCCTGCTTTCGGGGGAGATCTTCAGCTCTATCACCGTAGGTGGCACATGGATGGATTCGAGCAGCAATTCGTTGGCGGGATCGCATAGGGTGTCGCCGGTCTTGGTCAGCTTCATGCCGATAAGCGCCACGATCTCACCCGGCCCGGCCGAACTGATCTCTTCCCTGTCTTTCGCCCTGATGCGCATGATCCGGCCTATCCGCTCATGTTTGCCCTTCGACGAGTTATAAATCTGCATGCCGTTCTTCAATTCACCCGAAAATATCCGGATAAAAGTTTGCTGGCCTACGTAAGGATCGTTGATCAGTTTAAAGGCCAATGCCGAAAAAGGCTCATGTACCGAAGGGTTCCTGGTATGTGTTTTATCCTCCTGTACCGTGTCCAAACCGATCACGGCACCCACGTCGATGGGGGAGGGCAGGTAGTCAACAACCGCATCCAGCAGCAATTGAATGCCCTTGTTCTTATAGGCGGCTCCGCAAAATACCGGCGTGATCATCAGTTTCAGCGTGGCCTTACGTGCCACTTTGATCAGTAGTTCGGCAGGTACTTCCTGCTCATCGAGGTAGAGATTGGCCAATTCGTCATCGAAATCTGCCAGCTTTTCTATCAAAAACTGCCTGGCTGACTCAGCCTGTCCGGCATATTCGGCTGGAATGCCGATCTCTCCACGCCCTTCTTCGGTAAAGGTGTAGGCTTTTTGCCTGATGATGTCGATGGTGCCCAGGAAATCTTCTTCCGCCCCCATGGGTAACTGGAAGGGAATGGCATTGGCATCAAGGTATTTGTTCATCTGTGTAACAACCTCCTGGAAATCGGCACCGGTACGATCCATCTTGTTGATAAAAGCAATGCGCGGCACCCGGTAGCGGTCGGCCTGGTTCCATACGGTTTCACTTTGCGGTTCAACACCCCCCACAGCACAAAAAACTGCCACCATACCATCGATCACGCGAAGCGAACGTTCCACCTCAATGGTGAAATCGACGTGACCCGGTGTATCGATGATGTTGATCTGGTGTTCTCCCCATCTGGCCGTGATGGCTGCAGAGGCAATGGTGATGCCCCTTTCCTGCTCCTGTTTCATAAAGTCCATGGTGGCCTGCCCGTCATGTACTTCACCCATTTTGCGCGAAACTCCGGTAAAAAAGAGTATCCTTTCCGTTACGGTGGTCTTCCCGGCATCGATATGGGCTGCTATGCCTATATTTCTTAATTTCGTTAGTGACATTCTTTCGTATAATGTTATTATTGTTCATCATGGCTTTACCTGAGGAAAGCCCGTCTCTCAAAAATGGCTGCAAAGGTAATCTTTCCGCTGATGTGGCGGGATTAAATTTTTATTAAGTCAAACTGATAATTCCCTATAAGTTATTAAACAATTGCGGGGGCCGGATGTTCACGGACTTATACCATAAATACAGGCTATTTGCCCTTTCTGCCGAACGAGAATGCGTTGATCATGGTAAAATAGGGTTTTTTTACAGGGGGCTTGAAATAACCCTGTTTAACCATCCCCAGATCTTCAATGGTGTAAAAAGCTTGCGGGTCATGCTGATGAATGGTGTGCAGGGCTGCCTTCAGGCTCTTGCGTTTCATGATCGACAAAAATACGCGTATGGGACCGGTCATGCCTTCGGCATTCAACACGGTTACGCCAAATGACGACTTCCTGAGGGCCTGTATTACGGCATCGCCCTGCTGCTTGACAAAGACCCTGATGATCACATGACCCACCGAAAGCCAGTCGTCGATCAGCATCCCCACATAGTTGCCGGTTGCAAATCCCAGCCCGTAGGCCAGATAACACATGTAGTTGTCGAGGTGCTGCATGATCTGCCGGATGGCGATCAGCCAGATGATTACCTCGAAAAATCCGAGTAGCGGTGCCAGTATCCTGAAGCCTTTCGAAATATAGATCAGCCGCAGTGTTCCAATCGAAACATCCAGTACCCTTGCGGTAAAGATCATTAAGGGAATGAGAACCCATGTCATTGTCCATGATCCAAAAAACTCTTCCATGACTTATTTTGTTAAGATGATTGATGCTGCAAAATTACGTATCGGGAAAGATGTTTGACTACTTATCTGAAATATTTTCTGGTCAGCCCTGTTTTCTTAACTTTGCACCTAATGGCATGGCTGTCTTAACAGCAGGCCATCAGGTATGCAGCATGTTTTACTGAAAAATATTCATCAGCAGCCGTCATGGTGGCTGGCAGGGATCATCCTGCTTGCTTTTGGCATATACATGCCTGTTGTAAACCATGGATGGATTACGGGAGTCGACCAGTTTATTTTGGTTGATAACCCGCTTTTTCAGCGCTTAACGGCCGCTAATGTCCTAAAACTTTTCCTGTCGCCTGTCTTTGGCAATTATCAGCCCCTGGCCCTTGCCTCTTTTTTACCCGGTATGGCTTTGTCGGGCGAAATACCATTGCGTACCCTTCACTTGCTCAATCTCCTCCTGCATCTGGCAAATATTATCCTTCTTTTCAGGTTGGCGCAGATGCTCACAGGAAGTGTGTTTGCGGCGGGAGTGGCTGCTCTCCTGTTTGCCGTCCACCCGCTGAATGCTGAAGCAGTGGCCTGGATTTCGGCCCGCGGACAGTTGTTGGGCAGCCTGTTTTTTCTTGCAGCTACGGTCACCTATCTGTACCGGCTTCATCTCAGGAAAAAATACCATTTTGGACTCATCACGCTCTTATTTTTGTTGGCATTGCTGTCGAACCCCGTGGCCATCGCCTTCCCTGCGGCACTTTTACTGATTGATTATCTGTATCGCAGGGATCTTCGCCTTGCACTATATGAAAAACGGCTCTGGTTCCTGATGAGCCTTGTCTTCGCATTGATCTCTGTTTATTCGCTAACGGTTATAAATGCGGATATCATGCCGGACGAGCGTGGTTTTCCGGTGAATTTGCTCATGGGCATCTATGCCCTTGCCATGCTGCTGATAAAATTTATCCTGCCCGCAGGCTTGTCGGCATTTCACCCATTCCCGGAGGTGTTTTCTCCTGCTGTTATCCTCGTTTTGCTGTTGCCCTTTGTTCTGTGGCTGGCGGTATTATTATTTTTCAGAAGGCAGCGGGCGCTGATATCTTCCTTGCTTTTCTTTTTCCTGGCCGGGACAGCTTCGCTTGTATTCACTTTCTACGGGCCGGGATCATTTCGCGAGAGCCAGGCCTACCTGCCATGTATGGGATTGTTTATACTGGTAGCGGCGGGGTTTAAATCCATCCTCAGCAGGAGGTCTTTGCCTGTTGTACCCATTCAAATTGCCTTAACGGCGACCCTGTTCGCCACCGTCATTTTATTGGGGTGGATGTCGTTTCAGCGAATTGGCATTTGGCACAACAGCGAACGCTTATGGACCTCGGTCATCGAAAGCTATCCCGATCATCACCATGCTTTTTTTATGCGGGGCGATTATCATGCCGCTAACGGCAATTTTGTCAGGGCGAGGTTCGATTATGCCCGCTGTATCGAAAGGAAGCCCGACGCCTTTATGGCCGTCAATAACATCGGGCTTATATATATGGAAGAAGGGGATTTGCGCCTGGCCATTGCCGGATTCAGCAAGGCTGTCGAAATGAACGTTAATTATTACAAGTCATACCTGAACAGGGGGGTGGCATACATGCGCCTGGGCAAAAATGACCCTGCCCTTGAAGATATGAACAGGGCTGTGGCACTAAAACCTGCCGAACCGCTCGTATATTTTAACCGGGCGTTGGTATTCCAGCGAAAAAATTCATTGCCTGATGCTGTCAGTGATTTCAGTAAAGCCATTGAACTTGACCCCGGGAAGGTATTGTATTATAAGGAACGCGGCAAGGCATACGTTTGGATGCGGATGTTCGACAAGGCCGAGCAGGACTTTACAAGTGCCATTGGCCTCAATCCCGCCGATGCTGAAATGTGGTTCAGGCGCTCGCTGGCAAGGGTGTCGCAGGAAAAATTCGACAAAGGCCTGCAGGATGCGTTCATGGCCAGGAAACTGGGATTTGCTGTAGAAGAGGAATATATAAAAGGCCTGGCCCTGCAGGTTCTGAAAGATGAACTCCCATCTCCTGAGTAAATGGCGGCTCCCGGGTATATAGATAAAAAAAAACCCCCCGCTTGTGCGGAGGGCTTCAGTCTTCTAATCTGATATACCTTAAACTATGCGAGTTTAACATTCACAGCATTGAGACCTTTTTTGCCATCGGCAAGATCAAATGTTACTTCGTCATTTTCCTTAACCTCATCAATGAGGCCTGTTGCATGGACAAAGTATTCTTTGTCTGATTCTTCGTCTTTAATGAACCCATATCCTTTTGAGTTATTAAAGAATTTTACTGTTCCTTTATTCATTGTATTAAATTATTAATTTCCGCAAAAGTACATATATTAATTAAAAATCATACAAAATATTTATATTTTATTTTTTTAGGTCGTGTGTGTCTGCCATTTATGGTGCTTTTTTTTCACTCAGCTGATATTATTTGCACTGGATTCCGGGATTTATGACCGGATTTTTGGTCTGCTTGATCCATTTTTATAAATTTGGTCAGCAATTATAGAGAAATGGCAAAAAGGCTGGTTAAAAAGATATTCAATAAAAATTTTTTAATACTTGCACTTCTTCTTGTGCCGGTATTCTTTATTAATAATCGCGATTCACACGACTGGGGGGGCGATTTTGCCATGTATATCATGCAGGCAGGCAATATCGTGAAGGGATTGCCGCAGGCAGAAACACCCTATATCTACAATCCGGGTAACCCGGTATTGGGCCCGCCGGCATACCCCATTGGTTTTCCACTGCTCCTGAGTCCGGTTTATGCCATTTTTGGCAATAGTGTGGCAGCTTTTACATACTGGATCACTTTTTTTCTTTTTGCATTTGGTTTGGTCACCGCAGCCTGGCTCAGGAAATATTTCGGCGACCTGGTCGCTATCTTTCTCGTGCTCATTATCGTTTACAATCCCTGGACCCTCAACATGAAATTGGAGATCATGTCTGAATTCCCGTTTGCCCTGCTCCTGGTTTTATTGGTCTGGCTGTACGGGAAATACGAAGATGGTCCCTACGGGATATGGGCGTTGCTGGCACTCCTCGGAGGACTGCTTATCTCGGTGAGAACCATTGGATTTGTTTTCCCGCTGGCCCTGTTTGCCTATTTGATAAGGCGGCGCTTTTTCGACCGGGAAAACCGAATGGCAGGAAAGCGCATGCTGGCTTTGCTGATCCCCTTGGGGGCAGTATTGATTCATTTTATTCTTAACAGGCTCGTTTTCGCGGTCCCGCAGGCCGACGGGGGTTCCTATACCGGCATCTGGGAGGGGGATGAGGCGTTATATGCCACGGTTTTATACAATCTTGCATACTATACCGAACAATTCAAATATTTCTTTTCCCCCTGGGGTGGCTCATGGAATTTCCTACCGCTCATGCTCAAGGCAGCAATCTTTACATTTACCCTGCTCGGGATGATCAGGAGTTTCAGCCGGAAATGGGAACTTGCCGATATGGTGGTGATCCTGTACCTGCTGGTATTGCTGGTATATCCATACAGGCATGCAGGCATTCGCTTTCTTTTTCCGCTGATACCCTTCCTGATGGTATACCTGGTGAGGGGGCTTGAAGCCGTCAGTCTGTTCCCCGGCATCCGTAAGCAGGTGAAGACAGTTTTCCTGGGCCTGCTGGTACTGGTGTCGTACCTGAACATGTTCTGGTATATCGTCCACATCCACCATCAGACCTTGCCCGGTCCGCAGGAAAAGTCGTCGCAGGAAGCTTTCGCATATATCAGGGATCACACAGCTGCCAATGCAGTGATCATCTTTGCCAAGCCACGCGTGCTGGCACTATACACCGGAAGGCAAAGCATTGCGAATCATAAGGAATTGCCGGCAAGGGATATCGCTGATCTGATTTTTGAATACGGCGTTAATTATGTGCTGGTGCATGAGGAAGTGTCTGATGAAGCAATAAAGGATTTTATTTACCGGCAGGATTATATTTGTGATTACGAATGGAATAACGATAAATTTGTACTGTACAAGGTTGTGTTAAAAACGGGCTATGACAGGATGCCGGGTTAAAGGGATGTGGATGGGAAAGCTGGGAAAACTGATAAGCGCTATTGGCTTGCTTGCGAAAAGGCCTTACCTGATCAA
Source organism: uncultured Bacteroidales bacterium (assembly GCA_964404735.1). Taxonomy (GTDB): domain Bacteria; phylum Bacteroidota; class Bacteroidia; order Bacteroidales; family B18-G4; genus B18-G4. Next base: position 18,963 of record CAYOLA010000041.1, on the reverse strand, counting down.
CAGGGTGATCGATGATGACGGGGTATGGCAGCGAAAGCTTGAAAAAAGATATGGCAGGATTGCGTTTCCTGAAATCGCCTTCGGAAATATTTGCAAAACGGAAATGAGAGTGTATCCGTATGCCTTTCTGGAAGGCGGTTCGCTGCCAACCGATCTGGCGCTCCTGCGTTCGCTGGCAACCGCCGTAAAAGATTGCCGCTATTTTGAAATCGGTACCTGGCGCGGCGAAAGTGTGGCCAATGTGGCCGAAGTTGCCGGGAAATGCACCACAATGAACCTGTCGCCCGCACAAATGCTTGGCATGGGCCTCGATGCTGATTATGTGAACCAGCATGCCATGTATTCGAAAGGGGTTCCCAATGTTACCCATATCGAAGCCGACTCGGCAGCTTATGATTTTGCCGTGCCGGGCGAAAAATTTGACCTCATCTTTATCGACGGCGATCACCATTATGCATCCATCAGGCATGATACCGAACAGGTGTTTGCCCATCTGATGCACAGCGGAACTGTTATTGTCTGGCATGATTACGCATGGCAGCCCGGAAATGTGCGGCACGAAACCATGGCGGCTATCCTCGATGCAATCCCGAAGGATCATCATCATAAACTGTATGCGGTGCGCAATACCCTGTGTGCCATCTTTCACCCCGGTGAATTTATAACTTTACCCTCTTCCGGTATTGCATTGAAAGAAGAAGCCTTTGAATTGATCCTGAAACAACCGGGAAGGGAAGATGCCGGTTAGTCTGTTCATTTGCCTGATACACCGGCATTGTCCGGCTCCTTTTTTTGCTTTTCCATATCCCTTTTGAGATGATCCATCACATATCCCTTGCTCATGGGGATCCCCATCATATGCGCTGCCCTGGCGATCATGTGAGAGGCCACGGGAGCGGTGGCGACAATAAACACCATGACCAGCACCGAGGCAATGAGGGTGTTCCAGCTAAAACAGCTTATGACAACGGCTAAAAGATAAAACACGATCCCCAGCGAGGAAGCTTTCGTAATGGCATGCATGCGCATGTAAACATCATGCAGCCGGATAACGCCCAGGGCGGCCACCAGCATGAACAGCGACCCAAGGATGATCATGGCCGATACGATCCATTCAGTCATTTTTTACGGTCTTTTTTAAATATTTTGCAAATGCCACGGTACCCATAAATACGATCAGTGCAATGACCAGGGCCACATTGATATATATGGTTTCCCCCGTTATAATGATCTGCGTCAGAACGATGCCAATGGTGGCGCTTGCCACCAGGTCGATCACGATGATCCTGTCGGGAATGCTTGGCCCTTTGATCAATCGGTACAGGGCGGCCAGGTAAGCGAGCGAAAGGCAACCCAGCGAAAAGTTCAGCGCAAAGCTCAGAACGGTATTTGGAGCAGGTATCATTCGAATATACGTTTTATTTTTTTTTCAAATTTGTTTTTTAAGTCGCTTTCAAACCTTTCAGGATCTTCCAGGTACATCACATGCACATACAGGTACCTGTGATCAGGCGTGAGTTCGATGATCAGGCTGCCTGGCGTCATCGAAACCAGGTTGACCATGGTCATCAGTGCCGTCGGGCTGCTGATGTCAATCCCGATCCGGATGATGCCGTGGGTAAAGGTTTTTTTCGGCCGGATGATGTCACGCGCCAGCAATACCCCCGAAAGCAGCAATTCCTTAAAGTAGAATATGATGAAAAGCAGCAGGCGGAAAAGGCGTATGCTTATGAATAAAATCTTTTTCATCTTCTTCTATTTTATAACGGTATTGATATATAAGTCTGCATCCATTACCTGCCTGCCCGCCTCAAAGAAATGGCCTGATAAATGACCTGTTGCCAAACCAAAAAGGACGATGAGGATAACCATGGCAATGGTGGCGTAGAATGCTGAACGTGGCAATTTGTTTTTTTGCATCGCTGTTTTATCGACCGGCGGGTTTTTCCATACTGCTTCATTCCAGATCTTGATCATGGAGAAGAGGGTGATGATACTGACGATGATGGCGATGGAAGTAATGATCCAGGCACCTTCGGTAAATCCCCCGTAAATCAGGAACAGCTTGCCAAAGAATCCGGGCAGGGGAGGGATGCCTGCCAGCGATAGGGCCGGCAGCAAAAAGAGAAAGGCCAGCAGCGGAAAGTCCTTGTAAATCCATCCCAGCGCATGCAGGTCGTAGGTGCCCCTGTATTTGTATATCAGCCCCCCGGCCATGAAGGTAGCTGTTTTCGAAAGCATATTGTGCACCATGAAATAGATGGCGCCCCCCAGCCCGGCCACGGTGGCCAGCCCCAATCCCATGATCATGTATCCGATCTGGCTGATGATGTGAAACGACAGGATTTTTCGGATATCATAGGATGATGCGGCCATGAGGACTCCCGAAACCATGGTAATGCCGGCAATACCCATTACAAGGTAATACCAGACGTTCATATCGGAAATGATAAAAAGACAGTAAAAACGGATGATCACATATACCCCCACTTTGGTAAGTGTGCCGGCCAGAAATGCAGTTATGGCCACAGGTGGTGTAGGGTAGGAGGCAGGCAGCCAGAAAAAGAAGGGAAACAGGGCAGCCTTGATGCCAAATGCAATAAAGAAGAGCATCAGGGAGCTGTTTATCAGCTCGATGTGTTCAGATTCACGCAAGCGCAAAGCCAGGTCGGCCATGTTGAGTGTGCCGGTCTTGCCATAGATGAGGCCAATGGCCGTAAGAAAGATTACCGAACCCACCAGGTTTAAGACCACGTATTTGATGGATCCGCGAAGCTGCTTTTTCTCCGCACCCAGGGTCATCAGTACAAAAGAGGAGATCAGCATCACCTCGAACCATACATAGAGGTTGAAGATGTCGCCTGTGAGGAAAGATCCGTTCACCCCGCTGACCAGTCCGTGGATGAGGATATAGAAACCGGCCTTCCGGCGGGTGCTGTCCAGAAAACCTGTTGAATAGATGGTTGCCAGCAGGGATAGCACGGCGGTTGTGAGTAGCATGATGGCCGAAAACAGGTCGGCCACAAAGCTAATGCCGAAAGGTGCAGGCCAGCCGCCTGCCTGCATCGCGAAAGGCCCGTCGCTTAGCACTACCGACAGTATGTATGCCGCCAGCAGGGTGAGAAAGCCCATCGAGGTAATGCTGATGGCTTGCTGCAGGCGTTCACGCCTGTAACTGAACAACAGGAGCACAATGGCCAGAAAGGGCAATATGACAGGTGTGAACAATATCATGACTGATCATTTTCGGCAAGCTCGTCGAGGTCGACAGTGCCTGTTTCCTTGTAAAAACGATATACCAGCACGAGGGAAAAAGCAGTGATGCCCAGGCCAATGACGATGGCCGTGAGTATGAGTGCCTGTGGAAGCGGGTCGGAGATGGTGGCAAGGTCGACCGTACCATCTGCATCCGTAAATGCCGGCTGGCCAATGCGCAGCCCTCCCGTTACGAACAGCAGCAGGTTGGTGGCATGGCTGAGGAAGATGATGCCAAGCACCAGCTTTACGATGCTCCTTCTCAGGAACATGTATATGCTCGCGGCATACAGAAAACCGATGATCACAGCAAGCAACGTCAGCATATTATCCTTCCTCCATGATTGAAAGCATGACCAATACCAGCATTCCCGCCACCACAAGGAATATCCCTGCATCGAAAAGCAGTGGCGTCCCCAGCTTTAGCGATGCCTGCCATGGCAGGGGCACCGTTACCCAAACACCCTGCAGGAAAGCGGCCGGCTTATAAATAAGGGAGATCAGACCGCTGCCCAGGCTGAGTAAAAGACCCAGGGCAATGCTGAAAAATGGCTTTACAAGCCTTTGCTTCTTTGCCTGTTCAGCACCGAAGGCCATTCCGTAAAGCACAAAGGCGGATCCTGCCAGCAATCCCCCAATAAAACCGCCCCCGGGATGATTATGCCCCCTGACCAGCACGATCAGGCTCAGCACAAGCAATACGTACTTTAAGTGAATGGCCGCTATTTTAAGTATCTCTGAACGCATCCTATTCGCCCGGTTTAAGTTTTACCTTTAATAATGCATATATGCCAATGGCCGCCAGAGAAAGTACCAAAATCTCTCCCATGGTATCGAGTGCCCTGAAATCAACCAGTATAACATTAACAATGTTTTTACCGTAAGCCAGTCCGTAACTGTTCGAACTGAAAAAATCCGAGATCTTGTCATCAGGCGCCACACCACCTGCCTTGATCACCAGCAGTGTCATGAATCCGCCGAAAACAAGGGCAACCAGGCCATCGCGCACCCGGCTTCCCCTTTTTGAAAAGTTCAAATATTTGGGCAGATGATATACCACCATCGCACCCAGAATTACCATCAGCGTTTCAACCATGATCATGGTAATGGCCAGGTCAACACCGCTGAAGGTGATAAAGATCACTGAAATTCCGAAACTGACCAGGCCGATGGAGATCAGTGCGATCAGCCGCGAACGGGCCGTGACTGTGAAAATTGCAGCAATGATAATAAGACCTGCAATGGCAAAATAAAAGAACGGTACCGCCTGAAGGGATTCATGCCGGAAATCATGGAAGGGAATACGCAGCAGCATGTACCATACCAGGATGGAGGTAGCAATAAAAATGGTCATCAGATAAAAACGGTGATAACCATGTTGAATAAAGCTGGTCTTTTTCTTCGTCAGGGAGATAAATCCCCTGATCATATTGAAGAATCCCTTCGACAGCCGGGTCCGGAAATAACGAAGTGTGATGTATCCTGCCAGTGCCAGTGTCCATTCTTTATAAATATAGAGCAATACGCCGATAGCGATGGTGAATGCGCTCAAAAGCAATACAAGGTTGAAGCCATGCCATATTCTGAGGTCGACCGAACCCGCTTCGGGGCTGATGGCCAGCACGGCAGGTGTGGCAAGGCTGTTTTCGATGAGGTCGGGGAAAAGACCCAGGAAGAGGCTCAGAAATACCAGTACGGCCGGGCCGGTGAGCAGCGAGATGTCGGGTTCGTAAGGTTTCCTGGCATAAACGGCATTCTTGCCCCAAAAAACATCAATGGCCAGCCTTACCGATACAAAAACCATAAATATGTTTGCAAAAAAGCCCAGCAACAAAACAATGTTTGCAGCGCCCGGGGCATTGATCTTCGCTTCATATATGAGTTCCTTTCCGATAAAGCCCAGCATGGGTGGCAGTCCGGCCATCGACAGCAGCGCCAGGATCATGATCAGGGCAGCCACCGGCATGTATCGGTGCAACTGTCCCAGTTGCCTGATATCGCGGGTGCCGGTCTTTTTTTCGATATTGCCCGCCATCATGAACAGGGTGGCCTTGTAAAGGGCGTGCACCAGTAGAAAGATGATGAAGGCTTTCATGGAGTAGGTGGTGTTTGTACCGATCAGCAATACCAGGGTGCCCAGGGCACTGACAGTGGTGTAGGCAAGCACCTTCTTGATATCGTTTTGTGAGATCGAAAGCCAGGCCCCGGCAAACATGGTAACAGCACCGAATACCGAAAGGGTATAGAACCATAATTCTGAGCTGTCCATGAGCGGATTCAAACGTGCAAGCAGGAATATGCCGGCCTTCACCATGGTAGCTGAGTGCAGGAAGGCACTTACCGGGGATGGGGCCTGCATGGCGCCGGGTAGCCAGAAGTGGAAGGGGAAGATGGCAGATTTGGTGAAAGCACCGATCAGGATCAGGATCAGCACCGGCACAAAGAGGTCACTGTTGGCCAGCACCTGTGGGTTCGACATGATCACCTCCAGCTCGAAGGAACCGTAGGGAATGGATAAAAGAACAAAACCGGCCAGCAGCGCCAGTCCTCCAAAGCCTGTGATGAGCAGGGCCTGCAAGGCCGCTTCCCTTGCCGCCGCCTTTTCGTACTTGAAACCGATCAAAAGAAAAGAACTGATGCTGGTGAGCTCCCAGAAGACAAAAAGGCAGATGAGGTTGGATGAAAGGACCAGGCCCAGCATGGCGGCCATGAAAAAGACGAGGTAACCAAAAAAACGGCTTGTCTTCTCATAGGAACGCATATAATAACCTGCATAGATTAAAATAAGCCCGCCAATACCGGTCACCAACAGGGCGAAAAGCATGCTGAGTCCATCGAGCCGGAAACTCAGGCTGATATCCGGATAGAATATCCAGCTGTACTTTTCGATAATGACGGCACCCGCTGAAATATCAGGCAACAGGGTGATGAAATAGGCAAAAATGAGCAGGGGCACAACCGACAGTATCCAACCGCTGTACCTGCGAAGGTGCAGGTTCACAAAGGGCGCGGCAATGGCCAGCCCGAAAAGGACCGATAAGAGGTACAGCAGTTTCATGGAGTTCCAAAGATAAAAATATCCACGCTTCCGTTAACAATATTTAAAACGGAATGCTTGTGTTAAACCCTGAATATGGTCTTTTTTCCAGGGCTAAAAAGCAGGTGAAGCCTTCGGCCGGATATTACTTTTTTGCAACAGCTTTAGGCTGCAGCACCTCTTCGAAGTACATGGCAAACGACCTGTAAAGGAAGTGCGTCCATTTCCCGAAAGGAACGATCAATACAGCCCATTGCACCAAAATGATCATATGGAAAAGATACATCCAGAAATGCGCATGCAATATGCCCAGGTCAATGAACACGCGGGTGAAGAAAGCCGTAACACCCAGCAGGAACAACCATATGACAAATAACCAGTCGGAAGGCCTGGAGTGTTTGCTGATCTCACTTTTTCTTTTTATCCTCCCCTTTACAAAATCGAAGGTTACGGTAAAAACAACCGCACTCACCACATAGCCGAGGATGATGACAAACAGCTTGTCTGAGCGGAACCAGTCGAGCACCACTGTGGTGAACAAAAGGGTAAGGTAGCCGATCACCAGCACCAGGTGCTCAAACCATCGCAGCCGGCTGTCGTCGCAGCCAAGGGTCCTCTTTTGTGTGAACATGTGGACGAAGAGTGCCCCGAAGCTTTTCAGATAGCTTGAGGCCGGAACCTTCCTCCTGGGCTTGTATATCAAAAAGTACCACATCCGTGCAATGTTGGGCAGTAGGATGATGGCAAACACGGCAAGTATGGCAATGAATTCAAACTGATGCCCGAAATGCATGATCTCAGCCATGTTGAAATCATAAACGGCAGCAATGCCGATCACTGCCAGTGCCGTGGCAACAAAGGCAAATATGGTCAGCGGCAGGTATTTGTACAGCAGGCCAGATAAGCCGGTCCAGTCGTACTTTGCCGTGAGCCAGCGGCGCAGGGCCATCATGAGTTCACCGGGGTTGGCTTCGCGCGGACAATAAGTGCTGCAATCACCGCAATAATAGCAAAGCCATGGATCGAGTGAGCTGCTTACCTTGTCTTCGAGCCCCACAACGCTTGCCCTTACCATCATGCGGGGGAATGAATGGTCTTTGGTCGACAGGGAACAAATGGCCGTGCAGTTGCCGCAATTATAACACGCACTGAAGTCGATGCCGCCGTATTTTTTTAATTCCGGTAAAAATTCAGGATTAATCTTTGCCATTATTCAATTGCTTGTTTTTGAGTTCGTAATAATAGTATTCGTCATCATCATCAACTTCGCCGGTGACCACCTCTCCGTATTTGCGAAGTGTCATAAGGTAATAGGTAACCTCATGAGCGGAAAGGCCTGTTTCTCCTGCCAGTTCCGGGATGGTCATTGGCCTCTCTTCCAGTGCCTTCAGCAATTGCTTCCGGATGTCGGCGTATGTCTTTCTTCTTTCTTTGGCCTGTTCGCTCACTGTGCGTTGTTCCTTGATGATCTTGATCGTATTTTTTTTTGCAGTGGTCATATGCAGTTTTTTTTGCTTTGTTTATTATTCCACCAGTGCGTCGATCATGCTTTCGATCTCCCGGTTGGTGTAGCCGATCAGGTCAATGGCGTCGACAGGGCAAACCGGCAGGCAAATGCCGCAACCTTTACAGTTTGCCTTGTTCACCTCGGCAACTTCCCTGCCATCATTATCAAGTTTCAAAATGGCTCCAAACGGGCATACTTCCTCACATTTTCCGCACCAGGTACATACATTTTTGTGTATCATGGCCAGGGTGGGTTCCAGTTCGATCTCTCCCTTGCTTACCAGGGAATTTGCCTTTGATGCAGCCGATAGCGATGATTTCAGTGATTCGGTAATATTTTTCGGCGACTGGCATGCTCCGGCGATCTGCACCCCGTCGATAACGGTTTCTACCGGTCGCAGTTTTGGATGTATTTCGTTGAAGAATTTATCACGCCCTACGGGAACTTTCAGGATTTCCGCGATCGACTGATCCGCACGCGGAACCATTCCCGTAACCAGCACAACCAGGTCGACGGGTATGTCAAGTTCTTCGCCGGCAGTGAGCAGGTCGGTTACCTTGATCATGGTTCCCTTTCCGTTTTTGCTGATCACGGGCTCCTCCTCCGGGTCGAAGGCGATGTAGACGTCGCCGTTGAGCGATGATTGTGTATACAGCATCTCCTGTTTGCCGTAGGTGCGTATCCCCCTGTTCAGGTGATAGGATTTTATGCCGAAATGCTGATTCACTTCCAGGGCGGCATGAATGGCCGAGGTGCAGCAAAACCGGGAACAATATTTGTTTTCACCATTTATTTGCATGCTCCCGACACAATAGATAAACCCTGCGGTTTTTATTTCATTGCCGTTGTATACGAGCTTTTCCTGCTGTGTGGCGATCAGCCGTTTGAATTGCGGCAAGGTTATGACGGAGTCGATGGTCTTGTAACCATACTCGCCTTCCTGAGGCTCATAAGGGTCGAAGCCGGTGCACAGGAGTATGGATCCGACTTCGATCACTAGCTTTTCCTCCTGCTGCTCAAGGTCGATATTGTTGCAAACTTCAAGGCACTTTCCGCATCGGGTGCAGTTTGCGTTGTCGATGGCAGGGAACTGCGGAAACTCAGAAGAATAATTTTTATAGATGGCCTTTCGCTTGCCAAGTCCGAAGCTGAATTCGTCTTCCACTTCTACCGGACAAACCTCAATGGCCCGGTCGAATCCTTCGGGGTCGCATTTTTGAGTGATGAAGCGCGGGCTAAGCGTTAGTTGAAGTTTGTAATTGCCAACGCCGCCCGACTTCCCCGTTACCGTGGTGCCGGTGTACAGGGTGATTTTTGGATGCGCCATGACTTTGGCAAACATTTTGCTCACGATTTCCTCCCCTGTTTGCTCTGAGGTAAAGAGCTGGCCCCACTGGGAAGTCCTTCCGCCGATAAAATGTTCCTTTTCGACCAGGATCACTTCGGTGCCCATATTGGCCAGTTCGATGGCGGCCCTGAGCCCGGCCACGCCTGCACCAATAACGGCTACCTTGTTTTCGGCAGGGATCTTCACGGCTTCCAGTTCGCTCGACTCTGCTACCCTGGCAATACCCGCCTTCACAAGCTGGATCGCCTTTTCGGTTGCCTCCACGGGCTTGTCGCCATGGGCCCACGAACCCTGTTCACGGATATTTACCTGTACATAGTTGTATGGGTTTAACCCGCCGCGAATGGCTACATTCCTGAAGGTTTGCAGATGCAGCTTCGGGGAACATGAAGCGATTACGATGGCATCGAGCCCCTTGGTTTTGATGTCGTCCTCGATGTCTTTCTGGGCGGAGTCGGAACAGGCAAACATGGTGGTGCCTGCCACATACACGCCTTCCTGCTTTTCCACACTTTGCTTTACCTTTTCTACATCGATGTGGTCGGAGATGTTCGACCCGCAGTGACAAATATATACTCCTATTTTTTGTTTCATGACATGTTCCTGATATAACTGGCTGTTTCGGATGAGGCTGCCCCGGCGGAAAGGATGGAGTCGGGGATGTCCATTGGCCCCGCGGCCGTGCCGGCTACAAAAACACCGGGTATACTCGTCCGTGAGGGGTTTTCCAGTTCATCCACTTGTTTTACGTAATCAAAGGCATCGGTTTCCGGTTTTTCACCGGAAAACAGATTTGTAATGCCATCACCCGGCAGGATGCCGGTCGACAAAACCACGAGGTCGTGTTCGGCTTCGCTCACTTTTCCGCTGTAAACATCCTCGTAGCGGAGGATCAGGTTCCCGTTTTCCTTTTCGGTGATTTTGGCAATCTTCCCTTTTACAAATTCAACACCCATGCCGCGGGCCTGCTGGTAAAATTCATTAAAACCCTTGCCAAATGCCCTGATGTGTAAATAATATATGGTAACATCGGCCATTGGCAGTGCTCCCATGAGCAACTGGGCCTGCTTAATGGAATACATACAACAGATCTGCGAGCAAATGGGATTGCCGATGGTGGCATCCCTCGATCCGGCGCACAGCACGTAGGCAATATTGTCGGGCATCTTCCCGTCTTTGGGCCGTAAAACCGTGTTAAAGGGCCGTGTGGGAACCAGTTGCCGTTCCATTTGCATGGCCGTTACCACGTTTTTATATTGGTCGAAGCCATAGTTTGGCAGTTTGCCGGCCTCAACCAGGTTATATCCTGTAGCAACGATCACAGCCTTAAAGGTGATGGGTATCGTTTCCGGCTTTTGCGCGAAATCAATGGCTTCGGCCATGCAGGCCTTTTCACAGGCTCCGCAAAGGATGCAGTTCTCAATGTCGATGGCTGCAATCCTCGGATTGGCAATGCTGAAGGGAATATAAGCCGCTTTGCGTCCAACCAGGTCATACTGATACTGGTCTTCCACAATTACCGGGCAAACCTTTTCACAGGCCTCACAACCCGTGCATTCATCCTCGATAACGTAGCGCGGTTTTTTGTGAATATCGGCCGTAAAATGGCCGTTGCCGTTTTTCCTGATGTCTTTTACCTCGCTGTATGTGTATATCCTTATGTTGGGATGTCTGGCGGTTTCTGAAACTTTTGGTGTGGTAATGCAGGCTGAACAGTCGAGGGTGGGGAATACCTTGCTGAGATGTATCATCTTACCGCCCAGCGAAAGGTCTTTTTCCACCAGCACGACACGGTAGCCCATATTGGCAAGGTTCAGTGCTGACTCTTCTCCCGCAATACCGCCTCCGATAACGAGTGCATCGTACTGATGGTTGTTTACGGTTGTATCTGGCATTGGTGTATTTTCGGAATGGTGATTTAATTATTCTTTTTACTGGCAAGCTCATCAACAAAGTTGTTCATGTGCTTGACAAAAGGTTCGGCGCATACCGAGCAAATTGCCGCCATTTTCAGTTTCGAAGGGTCTATTCCTTTTTCCTTCATAATGATATGTGTTTGCGCAATCACATCGGAAGTACGTTCGGTACAGGATTCGCTGTAAGGGCAGTCGGTGCCGTCGGCGGCAATGAATACCCCGTCGTAACCCTTCTCGAAAGCGCGGATGATCCATTTGGGCTTCACAGCGCTTGAACATGGAACAGTGATCACGTAAACTGTTGGCGGATAATGCAGTTTTAACAGCCCCGCCATGTCAATGGCGGGGTCTGAGATCTTTTCGGTTGAAAATACCAGAACCTTCGGAGCAGTGCTTTGCCTGGATTCTGACATTTTCCTAGTTTTTCTTTAAATACAACTTAAAATAGCCGTCTTCCTCAAGATCGCCAAGGTATTCATGGCCTTTCTTTCCGGCCCACTTGGGGATGTCTCTTTTCGTTCCGGCGTCGGCCGATAATACTTCCATAATATCACCCGATCCGATCTCTCCGATGGCTTTTTTTGCAGCCAGCAGCGGACCCGGACATGCCGTTCCCCTGGCATCAACCTGCTTGGCTATTTCCAGTGCTTTTAGTTCTTCTGTTGTCATTTTTATTTCTCCTTATTAATTTAAAAATTTGTGAATGTTAAATCAGAAAATGTACATCGGCATCCTTGGCAGCATCAATGTATTCGCCGATGCCGATGATGCCGTCGACGATGTCGATGAAGTCCTCTTCCCGGCTGCCGCCCCATATCTTTCCGGCAAGGCTGCATACATATACCTTCACATCCGTCATCTCTTTGGCCATTTCAAAAAATTCAAGCCATGACGGACTGTTGGTGCTTTCAAGTGCTTTTGAAAATTCATCAAAGCTATCCGGTGACTCACTCAGGTATTCTTTCCTGTTTTCGTTGCCTTTTACAAACCATTGTGCGGCCTGAAGGTGCACAAACACTTCCACTTCCATGTCGTCGGCGGCGGCGCCGCTGATCACCACACCGGCATAAGTGAGCTTGTCAACCCCACCGGAAAAAAGTCCGATACACATTTTTTCTGCCATAATTCCAATTGTTATTTAATTGTTTATACTTCTGTAATTTTGCGATCAACCGCCGCAGCCGCCCGAACTTTCTTTTTTTACCGGGGCTTCAGCTACCGGGTCGCCATTGCCTTCCTCGATCATGCCGGGATAATTGCCGACCCATTTCTCGAATCCACCCTCAAGGATGGCAAGCCTTCGGTATTTGAGCATCTTCAGGGCATTGGCCGACAAAACCGACCTGCTTTGATCATCACAGTATAGCAAGATACTTTCGCGCCTGTTGCTGATCCGGTCAGAGAACTCCAATACTCCCCGCGGAATGTTAACAGCTCCCGGAATGTGTCCTTTTTCAAATTCCTCAGGCTCCCGCACATCGATCACACGAATCCCGGGAAGCTGTTCATTCATGAGTTCCCGAAGTTTTTCGGCCGAAACGTATTTAAATCCGTTGTTTTGCTTTGTAACCAGCTCATCGGCCGACCCGTAGGTTTCCTGTCCGTTGTTTCCGCAACGGATCATCAATGCCGGCAGGGCAAGCAGAAATAAGAGATACTTCAGTTTTTTCATTTTCTTCGGGGTTTAGCTAAATTTATTTGGTTTTCCATTCATTGTAACCTCCTTCATAAAGCTTGAGGTTGCTGTAGCCAAGCGCTTTCATGGCAAGGTAAACAGTGCCCGCGCGGGCGCTGGAAGCGCAGTACAGGATCACTTCCTTGTCTTTGCCGATCTGATGTTCGGCCAGCACTTTTCCGATCTCTTCCTTCGATTTCAAGGTGCTGCTTTCTTCGTCAAAGAAGTTTTTGTTTTCCATATTAATCGCGCCGCTGATATGCCCTTCGCCGAATTCTTTGGGACTCTGTACATCAACCAGCACGGTTCCGGGATTGTTGAGCTTGCCTTTCACGTAGTTGTAGTCGACGTAAATCTCCGGTTTTAGCTTCGGTGTAACGACAAGTGGCGGCCTGGTGTAAGGGGTTTTGGTAACCGGTCCGCGGGCATTGCGCCAACCGCTCATATGCCCGTCGAGGATCTTTACATCCTGGTAACCCAGGTAATCGAGTATCCAGTAAAGATAACCGGCATTAACATATTTGCCATTGTCGTAAATGATAATGCTTGCCGAAGGATCAAGTCCTTTCTCTCCAAGGATCTTTGTCAGATCCCCGGGTGATTTGATCAAACCCTCAATGCTGCCTTCCTTGTAAAGCGATTTCATTTCGATGTTGATGGCGCCATCAATGTGGACTTTTGCATAATCGTCGGCATTGCGCGTAGAAACAACGATCACACCTTCGTTTTTGATCATTTTTGATGCTTCCTTGGCGGAAATGATATCGAACTGCGCATGAACGCCCGATGCAAGCAGCACCAGCATGATGAAACTGATAGATTTCAATAGATACTTCATGGTCATTCTTTTTATTGGTTAAAACTTGACCTGGACCTGAATGACAAACATGTCGTTTTCGAGGTCGGTCGGTTCTTCGGCCCGGTAAATGTAATTGGCCTGCAAACGGGTCCAGTCATTGAAATAGTAGTTTATCCCGAAGGTCATATTGCTTTCGGTATAATCCTGATCATTGCCCGAGTCGAAGAAATCATATTTAAACACCGGTTCGATGTTCCATTTGCTGAGATATGCCAGCGTAACATAGCCGCCGCTTCTTTCTTTTCCAAGGGCAAGGAGTTCGCCGCCGCATCCGCCACCGAGGTCGCGGTTATAGTCGCCTTCGTCCATGATGTACTCACCCATGAGCGTAATCCCCTTATAGTTGAATTTCAGCTCGCCTCCGTAGGTGGTGCGTGAGTCTTTATTGTTGTTGTAGGAAGGATAACCATAGCGGAAACTGCCTCCCACCTGTACGAAATCGAAAGGCTTTACGAGCACGCGTCCGACAATGTCCTTCTTTTTGTTGTTGTCGAAACGGCCAAGTCCGCTGCCATTCATGATGCCGAGCTGGTACTGCCACCAGGTGTCCTTGTTGCCACCCATGAATACCATACCGAGGTCTCTGAATGGAGCTACCATCTGCAGGGTTGCCGTTGAACGGTATACCGTCATCATCCCGTTGCAGGGGGTGTTTACTTCGAGGCCGAAGGGGGTTTTGAAAGAACCCACCGATAACCTGGCAAAGTCGAAACGGCTATACGTGATAAAAGCATCGAGCAGATAGGGATTTGGTGAAATAAACGGGCTGAGTTCCACAACCACGTAATAGGAAAAGTCATAGGGGATTGCTCCCTGTACACCGATTCGTGCCCTTTCGAAGGTGAAACTGTTCTTGGTTTCGTCTTCAAACAATGCCTCATACTGCCCCTGCAGGAAACCGAAAACTTCCACTCCTTCTCCGGAGGGCCCGTCGCCGCACCCCTGGGCCTTTATAGTGTGGTTTCCTGCTAGCAGCAGTACCGACAAGGTGATAATGAAAAACCTTTTCATTTTTGTTCTTTTTGTTGTTAAATATTTGTCTGATTAGTTGGTCACATAGGGAAGGTCCTTCGAAATAGCGGCATCCCATTTATTCTGTACCCATGCGGTATTTGAATGATAAAGTTTATTCATCCCGAACACCATACTGTAGGCATCATAACCGATCACCCTCATGTAGGAGGTAATGGCAGCGGAGGTTTGCCCGGTGTAGCAGTAGGTAACCACTTTGGTGGATGCATCATTGTAGTTGACCTGTCCTTCGCCAACAAGCATGGGCTGTATCCTTTTGGCACCGTTGATGTGTCCGAAACCCAGGTAATCGGCTTCCGAAAAGTAGTTGTTGATAAAGAAGTCGCCGGGGTTGGCCAGTACGTCGTCAGGCGTAACGGTTTTGAATCCGTCGGCAATAACGGTTTGTATGCGTGCATTAAGGATCTCGGCGGGGTCGGTGCTGGTACTTGTAAACGTGGGAGCGTTGTAGGTAAGGTTGGCAGGGGCCACATTGTAGGTCCAGTTGGCGTGTCCCTCGGCAATGTCACCGGTTTTTCCATTCCACCCCTTGGCATTGTTGGCGAAGTCTGTATGCCATGAGCTCATTCCCCATTTCAGGGCTTTGGCATCGGCATAACCCGAAAGGCGCAGCAGACTAACGGCATAAGTGGCTGTTTGTCCGGTGTAGCAAGCCACCAGTATGGGTTTTGTGGCATTGGCTGCCTCGGTGAGGATATTGCTTAAAGGAACATTCACAGCACCCTCAATATGTCCGGCGCCAAAGTCATCGGCCGAACGGATATCGATCACGTGACGGTCACTTACATTGCCATCGTCGGGGGGCATCATCACAAATCCTTCGAGGATCTTGTTGATGTCCATGTCCTGTGCCACCAGATATTCGGTAAGGGCTTTTTGTGCGTTGAAGGTTTCTTCGTCGTCATCGCTTTTTTTGCAGGCAGTAAAAACAAATGCCGGGATCAGCATCAGCGCGAGCAGGTAAATTGCAAATTTTTTCATTTCGTCTTAGTTTTAGTTATTAATAGAATATATTGATTGATACATTTTTAAGTTTTCTCAGCCTCCACATCCGCCGCCGCCTTTGTTTTTGGGAGTGACCTGTTCAATGTCGGGATCCCAGCTGACGATGCCGCCGGCCAGGTTCCTGACATTTGTGAATCCGAGTTGCCGCAGTGCCATGGCCGATAAAATGCCACGGTATCCCAGCTTGCAGTAAACAATTATTTCTTCATCATTTTCGGGCGTGTACATGAACTCCTCTTCCCAGAAATTATCATCGCGGATCCTGAATTCGAGCAGGCCGCGGGGGATGTTCAACGCGCCCGGGATGGAGGCTTGTTCGTATTCTGATGACTGCCGTACGTCGAGCAGGAGAAAGTTTTCCCCGTTTTCGACCTTGCTCTTCAGCTCGTCGGCTGTAATTTCAGTGACCAGGGATTGATGTGCCATTGCAAGCTCTTCGCCTTCTTCATAAATGGCGTTGCATGATGAGATGAGCAGTGCGACCGCAAAAATGATTGCTGGATAATAGGTTTTTGCTTTCATGGGTGATATGATTTTAGTAAGCGGTAAATCTTCCGGTTTTTTCATTCCATTTCACAAACCAATACCATAATAATATAAGGGCTACCACCAGTGCAAAGGCGCCGGCATAGCCGATATAGTCTGGTAGAAATGCCCTGAAACGCATGTTTTGCGGAAAAATGTCGTTGATCAGCGGTACGATGAACCTGTTCGACAGCGGCGATATCAGGATAAAGCCCAGTGCTGCAAACCAGAGTTTTACCTGGCCCTCGCCTACGCGCCATAAAGTTCCGACAGCACATCCGCCGGCTACAGTCATGCCCAGGCCGAAGATCAGCCCGCCAATGAGTGCGCGGCCCCAGAAATGCGGAAATATCCACGTCATCTCCCGCAAGCGCAGGGAGGGGTCATCAAAACCAATCCCGAAAAACTTGATGGCCGTGAAGCCAACCAGGGTGACCATCAGGCCTGCCATTACACCCGTAGAACCATCCGATTCGCCGGTCATGAATGGATCGCGGAAGGCCTTGACAATGCAAAAGCGCGAACGCTGAGAGATCATCCCCATGAAAAGACCGATGATAATAAACCAGGTCATTACAGGGTTTCTTCCTGAATAAAGCCAGGCAATGAGCAGTACCAGTGCGAGCACCGACCAGCCAAGGTAAACCTGCCATGAACCCTTTCCGGGTTTCACGGCAAAAAAGGTGTAGCTTTTGCCTGAGCTGAAGCCGGGATGTTTTTCCATTTCCCATATCAGGTACTTCAGGGCAATGATCACACCGGCAAAAAGGCCAATGGTGAAGATGATGGCACCGCCACTCAAGGCTGGTACGCCACTGAAAAATGAGCCGATGGTGCAACCAAGGCCAATGGTGGCACCCAATGCCATCAGGCCGCCGCCAATCAACCCTTTTACCATCTCACCCCTGGGCGGCACCCTGAGCGCAAATTCCTTTGAAAGCAGGGCTCCCATAAATGAGCCGATCACCAGCATCAGACAAAGCATGCCAAACAGGCTGAGCCAAACCGGCGTAGTGCCGTTGATCCCAAAAACACCAAAAGTCTGGAACAGGTTTTCGCCCCAGTTGTTGATCCCGCCGCTGGCACCCCACGGACTGTGAATGGCAAATAAAAGGATGTTGAGCAGGCCCAGCACGATGCCGCCTACCCATACGGGCCAGTGCTTCGCGAAAAATGTTCCGAAGAGTTGACCGAAAATACCCGGATCTTTAGCCTTTTCAGACATCACGACCTCCTAGTTCTTTTTTATTAAATACCTGAAAACTCCACCGTCAAGCGCTTCCTCATGAAGAATCTCGTTCCCGGTTTTTTCACACCATTTAGGCAGGTCCGACTTGGTGCCCGGATCAGTGCCCAGCATCTCAAGTACTTCACCCTGGTTCATGCCCTTGATGGCTTTCGAAAGCTTCATCATCGGCATCGGGCAACTCAGCCCCTTGCAGTCGAGTGTTTGATCAAATTTTGTTTCCATTTTTCTGATATTTTTTATTGTTATTTTATTAACAATGCAAATTTGCCACCTTATTTAATACAGTCAACACCAGCAGGGTTGCTGTATTACCAGCTAAATCATGGAATTTGCTCAATGGGGAAATTGATGCCGGTCAATTCTTTAATTGACCGCAATGTTTTTTTTGTATTTTTGTATGCAGAAATTTACATTCATCATTGACTGTAAGGCTCGCTAAACCGACACAATAGCCAACATGTGCGGTTTTATCAACAAATAGACCCGATTATATGGTAGAATCGAAATTTATAAATAGTTGTACCATTACCAGCCGGCCCTGCGATTGCTTTGGGAAACTCAGCAAGGCTGAAATGGCTTTAATTGAAAATAACCAGGTTGAATTAACCTTTAAAAAGGGTGAGATCATCTGCAAGCAGGGAACCATTGCCCCACATGTCATTTTTTTGACAAAAGGACTGGTAAAGGCTTATATCGAGGGCTGTCGCGATAACCTTGTCCTGAAGATCGTCTCCGGTGGTAAATTTATCGCCCTTGCATCCCTCATGGATGGAAACAATACCTATATCTACTCAACGCAAGCCTATGTCGACAGCGTTGTGAAGCTGATCGACATCAATGTTTTTAAACAGGTGATGCGTTCAAATGCTGCTTTTGCCAACGAAATGTTCAATGTACAGAGCGGCAATGCCATTCAGATATACGGCAGGTTCTTTTGTATGTCGCAGAAACAATCATACGGAAGGCTTGCCGATATTCTGCTTTGTCTTTCCGACAATGTTTTTGGTAAAAATGCCTTTGAACTCGAACTGACGCGCAGGGAGATCGCTGAATTATCGGGTATGGCGCAGGAAAGTGTTGTGCGTATCCTGAAAAAATTCAAAGATGAGAATCTTATCGCCACCAACGGCAAGCTTATTGAAATTCTCGATTACGAGAAACTGCAGCAGATCAGTTTCAGGGGATGATACAAATAGCCTTTGCATCTGCTTTTCCGGTTGATTTAACGTAAGAGGCAGTCAGTCAATATTCCTTCCGGTCTCAATATCTTTTAATAAGGGAGTTTTCATCACAGCTTACTTCCATCCCCTCCGGGATGAGGAATATGCTTACATTGCCGTTTTTGAGGGAGATGATCTCCCCTCCCTGATCTTCAATATAAACGCCTTCCTGCACGGCGATCTCCCTGCCGGCCTCTCCGTCCTCCACCGTGTACAGGCGCTGCTGCCCGTCGCCATATAGCACCAGCAGTTGCCTGTGCCCCATGCTGAAGGTTTCTTTGAGCCTGGCAAGGATTGCGGCATCCATTGCAGCCAGGGGGCCTGTTTGGTCTTTC
>CAYOLA010000040.1:0-2537 GCA_964404735.1 uncultured Bacteroidales bacterium | reverse complement strand
ACAAGCATATCTGACATACCTTCCTCTATACCAAAAGCCTCAAGGCCAAGGGACCACCACTTTTCCTGCCGATCGGGCATTTCTATCCGGGTGAGCTCCAGCCCGCATCCATTTTCCGGAAGAAAGCCCCTCTGTGCAGGCTTGATCTGACCTTCAGCGCCAGCCTGAAAAAGAATAAGGGACCTTTGTTTGATGACTTCGGTCCAGCATTCGCGGTGAATATCGATGCCGCTCACCATGGTATCATGATCCTTAACAGGGAAACGCCACTTTAGCCAGAAATTGATAAGCCCTGAAACATTCTCTTTCTTCCAGCTCAAAACTTTATCCCCGCTTCTTTGCTTGAATTCAAGGTTCCCTTCCCGTATCTTGACGCTCATATGATCGCCTCCCGGAATATTCAGGTAATAATCAGTCCTGACCGCTTGCTCAATTACCTGCGGGCTGATCTTGTTGAACCAATTTTGTGCCGCCACGGGAACATTGCCAGGCACGAACCAACGCATTTCGGCGGAATTAAAGATCATATGGATTCGTTTTAATCTTTTCAGAGGACAATATACAAAAAAATTGCGTGATGTGTACGGCTGGTTGAGGAGTAACGGCAGGAAAACCCTGAAACAGGCATTTGGGAATGCATCAGGGGAAGAAGCCTGAACGATGGTCATGCATCCCGGCAAAAAGCTGTTAAGCCCGTCTGTATTTGGATAAAAAAATGTTTATTATCTTTGAAAGATGCAAACCAATAAAAACCAAGAAGATGAAAAAACAGATGAGATCATGCCATTCCGGCAAAGCCTGTATCCTTATACTCCTTTTTCTGAGCATGCTGCTAACGGCTTGTAAAAAGGATGAAGACCCGGCCACGCCTCCCGATCCGGTCCCGACCATTCCTGTGCGGGAATATCAGGCTGCGGCAGCCGTTGGCGACATATTCACGATTATTGTAAACGAGAACGACCATACGATCAGCTATAATAACAAAACCACCGGCGAATCAGGTGTTGTAGCTTTTACAAGGATCACCGGCGGGATGATGAAAGGCGCCCTGAAAGTTATTATTGACGGTGATGATTACTTTTTGCTTGAAATACCCGGGCAAATGATCATGACCTATCTGCCGGTAAACGCAAACGATGAACTGGTTATAGGGGTGATCAAACATGATTACACGCCTGGAGACCACTGGGGAACCTGGCTGTTCTTTGGTTATGACCCAAGCCCGGAGGATGACAATTACTGGGGCAGAGCTACGATGAGTTCCGGTGGAACCTTTGACCTGGCTTTATGGGATTTCTTCGGCACAACCGTTCATACTGAAACCGGCGACTGGTGGCAGGATAATGAGGACCCCGGCATCATTTACAGCCACCCTTACGGCTCTGACGATACAATAGCCGAAACCATATATGTACTGCCTGAAAAGCTGAGGGTTTACGATTCCGGACCGCAGGTCGGGATGGGTGTTGGCTTTGCCGAACCCGGACAGGAAATCACCATGAATGATATCACCGGCTCGTATGCCAGCATGTGGAGTGGCGGATATGGACAATTCGTTATAGAGGCAAATGGTACGCTCACCGCAAATTTCTATATTAACGGGCAATTATTTGAGGATATATTATATGATGATTTCCGGAGGACCACACCTGCTGATGCCATACATTTCAACAATACATTCTTCTTTACCGACCATCTCATGCCAGGCCCCATTAAGGATGTATATGTTATTCTCTTACCCGGTGATGTGTTTCTGGGAGTTTATCTTGATGAGGATGATGGCATGCGCTCTTCCATGGCGGTAAGGGTCGACAGGTAAGAAGGCCTTATAAAAACGTGCGTGGTGCGATTGGCTGCGCCGGACTCTTTGGAGGTGGTTCAAACAAAAAAGACCCGGGGCAGCAATCTTTTCGGACCGCGTCCGACGAAGCCCGTCCTTGATGATGCAGAGCAAGGAGATCATGTAAAAAAGCCCGCCTGTGCTTTTTCTGACGAAAAAGCTTCGGCGGGCGAAGTCGGAGTGGTGAGACTGCCTTAAGGCGGACTCATTGGGGGTGGATTCAACCAAAAAAAGACCTGTGGCTCCGCCACATGGGTCCTTTTCTTTTTCCAGCCTTATGAAAACAAGTTTTCAACGGCTTTAAAAAGAAAAGACCCATCACTTTCGTGACAGGTCTTTTTTTTGTTGTCGGAGTGGTGAGACTCGAACTCACGACCTCTAGTCCCCCAGACTAGCACGCTAACCAACTGCGCCACACCCCGGTAAAATTGTCAATTGTCAACTGTCAACTGTCAATTTATAATATTTTTAAGAACGCTAACCAACGGAGTTTATCCTGAGTACTTCAACGGAGTTAATGCTAAATGAAGTGAAGTGCTCAATACAAGCTCCGTCGAAGGACCATACCCCGATAAAATTGTCAATTCTGTATTCTGTGTTTTCAATTTGAAATGGTATGTTCAATATTGAATATTACATTGACAATACAGAATACATAATTTCACATTCCTTGGGTGTGCAAAGATAAAATAAATAT
>CAYOLA010000039.1:0-48166 GCA_964404735.1 uncultured Bacteroidales bacterium | reverse complement strand
AATCCAGCGCAATTATGCACGAAATATCATCACCGGCCTGGCCCGATTTGACGGCATTACGGTGGGCATTGTGGCCAACCAGCCCAATTTCCTGGCCGGAGTGCTCGATATCAATGCCTCACGCAAGGCCGCACGTTTCGTCCGTTTTTGCGATGCCTTTAACATAGCCGTGCTGACCCTGGTGGATGTTCCCGGTTTCCTGCCGGGCAGCGGACAGGAATATGGCGGGATCATCATACACGGTGCTAAACTGATGTTTGCATACGGGGAGGCCACAGTTCCCAAGATCACCATCACCATCAGGAAATCCTATGGAGGGGCACATGACGTGATGAGCTCAAAACAACTGAGGGGGGATGTGAACTATGCCTGGCCCACGGCCGAAATTGCCGTAATGGGTCCTGCCGGCGCCATCGAGATACTCCATGGCAAAGCCCTGCGCACGATCAGTGATGATACGGTTAAAGATCAAAAGATCAGGGAAATGGAAGAGGACTATAAGATGAAGTTTGCCAACCCTTATGAAGCAGCCAAATACGGTTATATCGACGATGTGATAGAACCACGGAATACCCGTTTCAGGGTTATCAGGGCGCTGAGGACCCTTGCTACCAAAAAAGACAGCAATCCGCCCAAGAAGCATGGGAACATTCCCTTATAGGAATCATTAACGGATAAAGGAAATGAATATACTGCGGCTACAGTTCGACATTTCATCCCTTTTCCCCGAAGGGATCATCATAGCAATTGTAGGTTACATCACCGTATTTCTTGCCCTTGTGGTTTTATACCTGGTATTTACCTGGTTATCGAAAAGCATCAACTTCCGGGCAAGGAAAAAGCTGATCAGGCAGGGGCGGCTTGCCCAGGCGGAAGAAAAGCAGTTATTTATTTCGGGCGATGTGGCCGCTGCCATCAGCATGGCCCTGTATCTCTTCAATGAACTGCATGATGATGAAAGCAATGTGGTTACGATCAGGCGGGTGTCGAAAACATATTCGCCATGGAGCTCAAAAATCTACAGCATGCGCGAAAAACCGGGTAAGTAAAGAAAATAGTCTGGGAAATGAAACATTTTAAATTTGTCATTAAAGGTCATGACTACGAGGTGGAGGTAAAACGTTTCGAGGATTCGTTGGCCGAAATCGAGGTAAACGGCACCCTTTACGAGGTAGAGGTAAAGGCCGAGAAAAGGACTTCAAAAACCCCGACCCTGGTCAGGAAGGAAGTTCCGCGGGCCAGGGATGCCCATGTAATCAAGAAGGATGCCGCCATCCACCAGGTGAAGGCGCCTTTGCCCGGCATCATCATGCAGGTGCTGGTGAAAGATGGCGATATGGTGAAACGTGGCGATAAGCTCCTGGTTTATGAAGCCATGAAGATGGAGAACAACCTGGCAGCCGAACGCGATGGTAAAGTGAAAAACCTGAAAGTGATGCCCGGCGACAGCATCCTGCAGGATGATCTGTTACTCGAAATTGAATAATGCCATGGGAAAAAAGCGGGCTTTCACGATACTTGCACTGGTGGGCATACTGGCGGTCATCACCACGGGATTGCGACAGGCCGGTGCTTTTGAATCACCCATTACAAAGGCTCAGACGGAACTGGCCGTCAGCGGACAGGAAGAAGCGGCTGCCGTGACCCATAACCATTATTCGCCCCTGAGCGGTTTCAGAAAGTTTTTGTCGTATACGGGCTTTGCCAACGCCACGCCCGGCCACATTGCCATGATCGTGGTGGGACTGTTTTTTATCTTTCTGGCCATCAGGTACGATTATGAGCCGCTTTTGCTGGTTCCTATCGGAACCGGCATCATCATTGGCAATATCCCGTTTTTCCAGAGCCCCGACATCAACCTGCAACTGGGCATATACCAGGAAGGAAGCGTATTGAATTATTTGTATTACGGTGTTACGCATGGCATATATCCGCCGCTGATATTCCTGGGTATCGGTGCCATGACCGACTTTTCGTCGCTGATCTCGAATCCCCGGCTGATGTTGCTTGGTGCCGCTGCCCAGGTAGGGATCTTTTTAACCCTGCTCGGGGCATTGTCGATCGGTTTCAATCTTCCCGAGGCGGCTTCCATCGGCATCATCGGTGGCGCTGACGGGCCCACGGCCATCTTCCTGTCGTCGAAGCTGGCAAACGGTGGGGTGGTAAACGGCATACAGACTGCCAATTTGATCGGTCCGATCGCCATTGCCGCTTATTCGTACATGGCCCTGGTGCCTATTATACAACCGCCCATCATGCGATTGCTCACCAGCCGGCGCGAACGCAAGATCCGCATGAAGCCCCCGCGCTCGGTGTCGAAACTCGAAAAGATCATGTTTCCCATCATCGGACTGATACTGACCGCTTTCATATCTCCGGGAGCACTCCCCCTGCTGGGGATGTTGTTTTTTGGCAATATCCTGAAGGAGAGCGGTGTAACCAGGCGCCTGGCAGATACGGCCAGAACATCGCTGATCGACATTGTGGTGATCCTGCTTGGCCTGACGGTAGGTGCTTCCACCCAGGCCGACGTATTCCTTACCACTGAATCGCTGATGATCTTTTCGTTGGGGGCCGTATCTTTCATGGTGGCAACGGCGGGAGGGCTGGTCTTTGCCAAGGTGATGAACCTCTTCCTGCACGGCGATAACAGGATCAACCCGCTGATCGGTGCCGCCGGCGTATCTGCCGTGCCCGACAGCGCCCGGGTCGTACAGGCCGAAGGGCTGAAATATGATCCCAAGAACCATCTGCTGATGCACGCCATGGCGCCCAATGTGGCCGGCGTGATCGGTTCGGCCGTGGCAGCAGGGATACTGATCAGTTTTCTGCTATAAGCGTTCCATATTATTCATATCTTCGGGATTGATTAATTCCTAAAGAATCATGGAAAGTATAAGCTACAAACACTGGTGGCTGATGGCCCTGAAAGGGATCCTGGCCATCATTTTCGGGCTGATCGCCCTGTATATGCCGCAGGAGGTGATCATGTCGCTGGTGATCTTTTTCGGGATCATGGCACTGGTATCCGGGCTGTTTCTCACAATGGGCGCCATCGTGGTAAGAAATGCCAACCGCTATTGGGGCTGGTGGCTGCTCGAAGGTTTGGTCGACATCCTTTTCGGGCTGGTCATTATTGCGCATCCGCTGTCGACGGCATGGGTCTTTGTCCTGCTCATCGGCCTGTATGCCCTGGTTACCGGGTTTATGCAGTCGGCCAGGGCATTTCAAAAGAGACCCTTTTTCAGGTATTGGTGGCTGCTGTTACTGAACGGACTGCTGTCGGCTCTCATCGGCTTGCTGCTGCTGTTCAATCCTTTTGAAGGAACCATCCTGGTCGGGTATTTTATTGGCTTTTATGCCCTTTTGCTTGGCATTTTCCTGCTGATGATCTCCTTCGCGCTGAGAAAGTCCGCTATCGCATAAAAAATGGCCTTGCTGCACCTGCTCATATTATTTTGCGTCGGCGCATTTGGCCTTTGGATGGCAATACCTGTGGGGCTGGCATATGGGTTTTCGCCTCCGGCCATCGCATTGACCATTATTGCCGGTTCTGCCTGTAGCAGTTTCATTGTCTGGTTTTTCGGCAACAAGGTGAAAAGCCACATTATGAGTAAAAGGGGAGAACGTTACCTGGGAAAGTCAAGACAGAAGATGTACCGCTACCTGAACAGATATGGTGTGATCGGACTGGGCCTGCTGTTGCCGGGGATTTTCGGCCCCATGCTCGGAATGGCCATCGGCATTACCATCGTGCACGACACCAAACGCCTGCTGTTATGGACCCTGGCGGGCAATGTGCTGTGGAGCATCCTGCTGGCAGGTATCGGAGCTGTTGGGATTACTTTGTTCTGAAATACCTGCCATAGAAGAGAATGTCAGGGGCGGACCAATGATTTTTATATATTCGCATGAAAAATGATGCAAATATGCTGATAATCGGGATTGCGGGTGGTTCCGGTTCGGGTAAGACCACCGTGGTTAACAGGATCATGGAATTGCTTCCGGCCGAAAGTGTTTCGGTAATGGCACAGGATTCTTATTATTGGGACAACGGGCATTTGCCCTCCGAAGAAAAGAAAAAGATAAACTTCGATCATCCCGATTCCATTGAATGGGGTTTGCTGGCCCGGCATCTCGAAATGCTGCAGGAAGGCCACGGTGTGGATATGCCGACATATTCCTATGTTGATTGCGCCCGTTTGCCGGAAACCATTTTTATCCGGCCACGTCAGGTGGTTATTGTTGAAGGCATTTTGATCTTTGCCAACCCGGATTTGCTGTCGCAATTCAACATCAAGGTTTTTGTGGATGCCGAGGCCGACGACCGCCTTTCGCGCATCCTGGCCAGGGATATTATTGACCGGGGCAGAAATATGCAGGATGTGCTCAGGCATTACCATACCTACGTCAGGCCCATGCACCTCCAGTTTATAGAGCCTTCGAAACGTTATGCCGATATCATCATCCCACAGGGAGGGGAGAATCATGTAGCCATTGATATACTGGCTTCGATGATCAATTCAAAACTTTCGTAGTATTTATACAGGTTTTGACTTCGGCTTATTCCGTGAAGAGCTTTTCCCGTATTTCCTTTTTGGTTGATGATTTTACCCCTCCGGGCCTGATCAGACGTTCTTTTCCGGTTTCACTGATGATCAGCAGTTCTGCCTTTTCATGGTTTCGCAGTATGAGGTTCCCGTGATTGTTATTTTCATGCAGGTGTTTCAGGATGTCGCCGGCAGCCTGCATGCCTGCCGGTTCGCTGTGTTTCCGGAGGATATCGCGGGCGGTGAGGTACCTTTGTTCGGCCGGGCTCTCCGGATGGATATTCTCCAGGTGTACCATGCCGATCAGCCTGCTGAAGGCCGGGCCGTCGATGATTACCGCAGGTGCTTCGGGCGTATATACATGCCTGCTGCCGTTTATGTATTCAATACAGGCCGTGGCACCGGACGAATCATGAAGTATCAGCCTGAAGGGCCATTCACCGGCATGACCGGAATCATTGAATACCCGTGTATCCCATACGGCCAGCAGGGCTGTGTCGACTGTGCCAAAATGATCCAGGAAGAATCGGGTCCATAGTGAAGCGGCAAGTGGTATATGTTCTTTTTCCCTGCCGGGCAGGAGGCTGTTCTCCAAAAACAGCAGCGATGCCGAAAAACCGCGTTCGTTCATGCCTTCCACAACGAGGCCACCCTTTACTTCAAGATAAACACTGTTGTATTTCGCCCTCCATTCGAAGGGCCGTCTTCTTCTTACATCATTGGCCGAAGAACGGGTTATCCCGGCAGGGCAATAAACAACGTACATACTGTCAGGAGTTCCCGGAAGGCAGGAGCGGGCCGAAACAATGCCATCAGCTCCGCTGAAAAGGATATCCGCACCCTGTCCGCCCTTCAGGTCGTTATATGAAAAGGCGACCTGTGCCGGCAACGCTTGTCCGGCCAGCAGAAAAAGGATGATAACAATATGGCTGACGGTTTGCATGTTGCAAAGTTACATATAATTGGAATAGTAAGTACCGGCCAGCATTTCCCGGCCTGAGTGAAATAATTGGCTCAATGTGGTGTTTTTGGACTTATCTTTGTCTGTTTCAGGTCTGCGGGGAGCCCCGGATGGTCCTGCATGATCATTGTTCAATTTGTGTTCACTTAAAGCTGTTCTATGAAAAAATTCGGAATCATGATGCTGATGCTGGCTGCATGCCTGTTTGCGGCAGATCATTTACAGGCACAGGAATACCAGCCTGATGACATCCTCGGCTTATGGCTGAACGAGGATGAAGATGCCCACATTGAAGTGTACAGGGAGAATGACCTGTATTACGGCAAAACGGTGTGGTTGAAATTTCCCATTGATGATGAAACGGGTGAGCCCAAGCGCGACAAGCACAATCCTGATCCCGAACTGCGCTCCCGTCCCTCGCTCGGGATAAGGGTGCTGACGGATTTTAAATGGGATGGCGACAACGAGTGGGACGACGGAGATATTTACGATCCGAAAAATGGCAAGACCTATAGCTGTTATATCATCATGAAAGACATTGACCTGCTCCGGATCAGGGGTTATATCGGGATCTCGCTGATTGGTCGCACCACTTACTGGACCCGTGTAAAGGAATGATCATGATTTTGCGGCTTCTACAACAAGCCGTTATCATCGTGGATATCAATTAATGCCACCCATGTTTTTGGGGCCGGCACCGGTCCGGGTGAACCGTTTCAGTTCAATTGTTAGGTTCCGGCCGGAAAGCCAAAAGCAGTTTCAGCCCGGTTAATAGTTCAGGTTGTTGCAGATATCGTAGGTCAGTTCGATCTGGTGGTAATAATATACCTCCTGTGTAACATGCACTTCTGCTTCTTCCCATTCGCCATCGTAATAGATCCCTACCACATAGGTTTCTCCGATCTGTACATCGCAGATGTTGGCATAGCCGTTGGTCATAAAGGTCCAGCGCCAGCACCAGTCGTTGATATTTCTGAACCATGCCCCGACGGTGGGCCTGATGATGATGTCGGGCTCATCAGGACAATAGCCTGAAACGTCGAGGATCACATTGCTGAGGTTCTGACCCGAAATCAATTCAATATAAACGATCTCCTGCGAGCACAGATCATTAAAATAATAAAATTGCTGTGCCGTATGCGTCGGGGAGCAGGGCGCTTCAAATTCGATGCTTACCGGAAGGCTGGCAGGCATAAAGGTCATCGGGTATTCTTCACCCAGACAAGCGTATACAGGGAGCGTAAAAAGAATGTTGTTATTGCCGGATAATTCTTCCCTTACAATGGCTTCCATATAAATGCAGTCGCAGCCATAGTCCTGGCTATTGAATATCAAAGGAACTCCTTCCCAGCATATGCTGTTCCACACCCAGTCGAAGCCCAGCCATGCAAGCTGATTCAGGTTCAGGCTGACCATCAGGCCGTTCTTGGTATTTACGGTTACTGTCCTGTCTTCATATTTTCTTTCACTGTTGGGGGCATAATAGCTCCAGAGGCTTACCTCATCTCCGCCCATGACGGTCCTTCCTTCATCAGGATTGTAGGTTTGATCCGCCACCCCTGCCTCAAGGGTAGCTTCGCCTCCTTCGAGCGTGACGATTTCATTGCCTGAGTCATCTGTCATCTCAATAATAACAAAGCCGGCACTAAAGAACATTTTGGGGTTTGTTTCTCCTTCAACACTGGCGATCAATCCCCCTGGGATTGCCTGCAAGGACTCATCATCCATATTGCTGAATAAGATCAGTGTTGCCTCAACATTTCCGTTGGCCAGGCTGCCATCACCGGTTTTCAATGCTGTTCCTGCCGGGATGTTCAATGAGGCAGATTTCCCTGTTGTAGGAATGGCTGCAGTTGTTACTTGCAGGTTTTCTGTTAATATCCCATTATTGGTTTGTGCAGTTGCACGCTGCATCACTACGCCATTGGGCAGGTTGTTATAGTTTACAAGCGGGATCTCCATAATAAAATGGTCTTCCCGTGTTGCCACAACCGGAACACTGGTTGGAATATATCCCTGGCAGCTAAAGCTAAGGTCAAATATCACCGGATTATCCGGATCGGGTTTCACATTATAGGGTACTGCACAGCCAAAAAAACCTTCTTTCGAATGATATATGTAATCCGTATGCAGCACTCCGGTAATATCACATACATAATCTTTGTATTGTCCGTTTACCCTGACCTCTACTTCTGAATTATTGATAATTTCACCGCTTGCGGCATCAATAAACTTTAGCGACCAGGAAGTCTGAATAAGGTTATAGTCTACAATCAGTTTGGCTCCCTCGGTCGGGTCCTTGATCTTTTTACAGGCAACGGTTGTCATGGCAAAGAGCATGAGCAGGATTAAGCCGTTCTTACCGATTGTTTTTGCTGATATTTTCATTTGCTTGAAATTTCGTTGATAAGGATGTGTTTCCGTTAAAATTGTATTGCTTATGCCTGGTTTTGAATACACATATGGTTATTGTTCATATAAAAATTCATGTTGATTAGAAGACTTTAAACACCAGCCGCATGGCAATTAATGGGTAAAAAGTTATTTTTTCAAGATTTTCCTTCATGATCTTTGCCTGTCCTGAAGTAGCCGTTGGATGCAGCATACCGTTTGCTTCCAGTTCAACCCTTGGTTTTCCCTGGTATATGGCTCCGATATCAAAAAAGAAGGATACCAAATGGTTCCTGTCCATGGGCAGTCCGAGTCCCAGCCCGAGGTAAGGCCCGACTTTATTTGGAATGATGGTGATTTTAACATTCCCGATTTGTTCGGGGGTGACCTGTACCAGTCCGAAAGAGTAATTATTCTGAGGCCTTCCGTCGATTACCTGCTGTACCATGTTGTAAACCACTCCGCCGGATAAGTGAATGATACGGCCAAAGTTCCAGTCGGCCGTCAGGCCAATGCTTCCGAAAGTAATCGTATAATTGCCATAAACATTCCAACTGGAAATGTTACCATTATAGGCATAACGGAAATAGTTGCCCGACAAGCGGAAGTTAAGTGAACGGTTTACGGCTACATCGATTTCCAGGCCAGGGCCAAAAGTGCTGACTGCCACGCCAATGCCTGCAATGGGATAATCGCCCGAAGAACCGCCGTGATAATCGTCCTGCGTATGTGCCGGCAGCATCCCGGTTAGGAGGATGCATAAAAAGATCAGGATCCTTTTCATTTTTTTTGGTTTGGTTTGCCATAACAAATATAATGATTGAAGAGGAGTTTTCTGTATCTGTCAGAAATATTTTTTCAAGAGAGGATGGAAGGGAGGATAAAAAAAATATTAACAATAACAGATACATAAGGGAAGACCCCGCTAAATGATTTGTAGAAAGCTTGCCGGGCCTCACTGATAAATTCAATTAAAAGTTTGATATTTAGGTGTTTATATTTTATTCTTGTTGTTGCATGGATTGCCGGCATTGGGTGTTCAATACCGGGCCGGGGGTCATTGATCAAAGATTGGAAGTTTATACCGTTAATAAAAAAATTTTCTTTAAGCTGTCATTTTGTATTACATTGGTGTTGTTTTAAGGGAGAAAGATTGAAAAAAGACAATCAGATACCATGTATCATTACACTGTTGGTGCTTACAGTGGCCATGTGTTGCTCCTGTTTGCAAAGCCACGACGAAAGGATGCGTGATTTGCTGAAGCAGGGTAAGGCTCCACAGGCGGATATGAGTCTCAGGAAGGTACTTGAGAGGGATACGCTGATTGCCCTGACGGATTATAATTCAACCAATTATTTTATCTATCGTGGGGAGCCTATGGGTTACCAGTACGAGATGCTCAGGGAATTTGCCCGGCACCTGGATGTGAATCTGAAGCTGTTGATCACGAATGATATGCAGGAAGCTTTTAACCTGCTTAATGAAGGAAAGGCTGATGTTATTGCCATGGGGCTGACCATTACGGGCAGTCGCCTGGACATGGTCGACTTTACCGTTCCGCAGATACAGACCCGGCAGGTGCTGGTGCAGCGTAAACCTGATAACTGGCGAAAAATGCGCACATGGGATGAGATAGAAGAGAAGCTGGTCAGGAATCCCCTTGAACTGGCCGGCCTTACGGTTTATGTTCAGAAGGGTACCGTTTTTGCCGAACGACTTGCCATTCTGGCAAACGAAATTGGCGATACCATTCATATTGTTGAGGATGCCCGGCGTGAGACGGAGCAACTGATCACCGCCGTGGCTGCAGGCGAGATTG
The DNA here is from genome assembly GCA_964404735.1 of uncultured Bacteroidales bacterium. Classification (GTDB taxonomy): domain Bacteria; phylum Bacteroidota; class Bacteroidia; order Bacteroidales; family B18-G4; genus B18-G4. Next base: position 38,444 of record CAYOLA010000039.1, on the reverse strand, counting down.
ATTTTACGGTTTCAGATGAACATATTGCCCGCGTTAACGAAAAGTATTATCCGAACATTGATGTAAGCACGCCGGTCAGCTTTCCGCAAAATGTTGCATGGGCCGTAAAAAAAGGGAACGACAGCCTGCGTTTCGGGATCAACAAATGGACAAGGGCCTATAATAGCAGCCTGGCTTCACGGCACATCTACAATAAGTACTTCCGGAACCCGCGTTCGGTCAATATTACACAAAGTGAATTTCATTCGATAGGCGGTGGAAAGATATCGGAATACGATGATATTATCAGGGAGGTAAGTGCCGACTATGATCTTGACTGGCGCCTGGTGGCATCACTGATCTATCAGGAATCGCGTTTTCTTCCGGAAGTTACCTCCTGGGTTGGAGCCTATGGCCTGATGCAATTGATGCCTGCCACGGCCGAGGCCTATGGCGTTGATTCCACATCATCAGTCGAAGAACAGATCAGGGCGGGGATGAGATATATTCGGGCAATCGACAGGCAGTTGCCTCCTGAGATCGACCAGCCTGCGGAAAGGATCAGGTTTATCATGGCTGCCTACAATGTGGGCATTGCCCATATTTTTGATGCCCGTCGCCTGGCCGAAAAATACGGGAAAAATCCCAATGTGTGGACCAATAATGTTGACGATTTTATTCTGAAAAAGTCGGATCCGGTCTATTATCACGATTCAGTGGTGAAATACGGATATGCGCGTGGTGAGGAAACTTACCAGTTTGTAGCCGAGATATTCGACCGTTATGAGCATTATAAAAGGGTTATACAGGACTGAGCCCTTCCTTCCAACGGCAAAGCATTTTAAAAATCATTCCGGTTTTTGTTTTTCTGCAAAGCGGGCTTGTATTCCATTTTATAATGTTCAATGTCTGCTTCGGTAAATTGTTTCCCCGTTTTTTTAAATCCGTGCCTGTGGTAAAAGGGAATGGCTCTGAGCTGTGAATGCAGGTATATTTTCCTCCCCATCGGGATGATATCCTTCATGAGTTCTTTTAACATGATGCTGCCCAGTCCCCGGTTCCGGAAATCCCTGAGCGTTGCAAATCTTTCCAGTTTGATCCCCTCGCCGCTTATTCTCCAGCGGGCTGTTGATACAGGTGCTTCCTCAGCGTATAACAAATAATGCATGGCTTCGTCTTCAAACTCATCGTACTCAAGCTCCGGGTCTACCCCCTGTTCTTCTACAAAAACAAGTTTCCTTATTTGATGGGCCTGCGCAGCAAGGCCGGGTTGTTCAGCACTCCGGAAAGAAATGATATGTGCCATTTTACAAAGGTATGATGATATGATGAATAAAAAAAAATACAGGGCTTTCAGGGATGAACGAAGGGATGTTGCATGCACCCGGACCTTTATTTTTACCGTCGCCTGTATATGAGTGTAACCGGAAATGGATCCTTGCGTCAAAGAAACAGAAACCGATTATAAACATTTAAAAACTTACTGAAATGTTAGACCTGACTCCTGTTTTAATAATGGCCATCGTGTTTGGCTTTGTTTACGGCATCGTTTCGCTCGGTGTAAAGAAGAAAGAAAGGCTCACCATGATCGAAAAGGGGATTGATCCTACGGGCTTTGACCCGGCAAGGCCGCTCAACTTTTTGAGTATCCGTTACGGACTGCTTCTGATTGGTGTGGCTGCGGGCATTCTGCTTGGAAATATCCTGAAGGCTACGACCTGCCTGGAAAAGGAAGTATCCTATTTTTCGATGGTGTTCCTGTTTGGCGGACTGGCCCTGGTGATCAGTTATTTTCTCGAAAAACGCCACTCGGGAAAACAATAATAATGTTGTTTTTCCGGGCTGAGCCCGGCTTATCCGAGTTCGAATGATTCGATGATATGGTAGAGAGGCCCCTGCGGCCTGAGGATGCTTTCGAAGAGGTGAAATTTTTTCACCTCTTCTTTATGTATGGTGCCTGATTGATGCAGGTCGATGAGCCTCTGAAACCCCTTCTTGTTATTCAGGTATTTGATACGCGCAATGGTCAGGTGGGGAACGAAATTCTGCCGGTCGGGAAGGATCCCGATCCCGGTCAGTTCATGTTGAATGTTCTTCGCTAATGTTGTGAGCCCCTCTTCTTGCCCGATACCAAACCAGATCACGCGCGGCTTATATGAACTTCCGAAGATCCCGGTATCACGGATTTCAAGATTGAATGGCGAAATTCCGGCAGCCGACCTTTTCAATGCCCATACAATGCTGTTGATATCCTTTTCAGGCGTTTCTCCGAAAAACCTGAGCGTAATGTGTATGTTTTGCGGATCAACCCATTTGATGGCTTCTTCGCGCAGTGGCCGCATCAGGGCATAATACTTTGCAAGAAAGGTTTCGGACGGATGCACCTTGATAGCGGCAAACAGACGTTTCATATGATCGCAAAGATAATAATCCCATGCCGGACGGATACCATTCTTCAGAATTCTTTCTTAATATTGTATTGCTTTTGTAATTTACCTGAACCCAAAACCGGAAGCCATGAATAAGGGAATAAAAAAAATGCAGTACGATCAGATCCTGGAACTGCTCCGAAAGGTTGATAAGGAGTCTTTATACGAAAAGGTGACCAAGGTGCCGCAAAGCGATGACCTCTACCATGACCTTGAGCGTTATGTGAACCTGAAGGAATTCAGGCGGGTTTCGGTACTGGGCATCGACATATACCGTTACGGGCTTTATAAGCACCTCGAACAAACCCTGATACCCGCCCTGTTTAAAATATTGTTCGACAAGGCCATTCGCTTATGTCTTGAGAATAACCAGTTTGTTTTTCAACATTACACCAAAGAAAAGATTGAAAAATCATTTATCAGCACCGGCGACGGGGGCTTCCTGATCTTCGACACACCCCTGCATGCACTTTTCTTTGCCATTAATTTTGAGATGATGGTCAGGGCTTTCAATGCCTATCATCATTTTCCCAAGCTCAGGAATATCATTGGCAGTATTTCCCTGCGCTATGCCATCACATACGATACCATCTTTCATTTTGAGAACAATTATTACGGGAGCGCCATTATCAATAATGCGCGAATCCTCGAAAAAGACAGTTTGAACCGCTGCCTGCTCGACCAGCGTACCTACGAATGGTTTCTGACCAACATTGACGGCATCGAAAACCTGCAAACCTATACCATATATGATATTGCCAATATCTATGAGTTTACGAAATACGACAGGAAATATATCAAATCAGGCGAAAATGATATCATCAATACACGGCTTTCGCGTTACAGTGGCATTATAAATTCCGATATCCTGCGTGTTGGACAGATTCAGTCAAAGGAAATCCTGATGAACATCTTCAACCTGCATTTACAGGTAACCCTATATGCTTTTGCCGACGACAAGGTTGAGAGCAAGCGCAGGATCACGGTGAGCCTTGGCAACCTGAATACTTCGGGGATCTGACTTATTGCATCTTCAGAACCAGTTCCCTGTGGGATGGATCCATCCAGACTTTCCAGAGTTCTTCGAAACTCTCCAAAGCCGTGTATTCTATATATGACGTGTTTAGCCTGAGCTCGCGGGTATAGATCAGCGAATTGCCTTTAAGTTCGGTTTTTACAATAATTTTTCCGACCTCATTTTCGATTTCGGTCTCTCCTGTCGGGCTTATCAGTTTATGGCCGTCAGGCAGTGAAAGAGCGTAAACATATTTCTCATTAACAGGGTAGGGAAGGCGGATGGGCAGCTTGCGTTCGCTTTCAACATAAGGGTATCCCCACGAATCGGTACCATTTTTAAAACGTGGTAATTTGATGAACAGATAACCGGCAAATGTTCTGGCAGGAGCCGGTGAAACAAAATCAACATCGAAGCGGGCGTGCTCCCTGTTCAGGTCCCTGATCACCGCATTGCCGGCGCCATCTGCATATTTTTTTGCATGGGCACTGTCGGCCGTCAGTGAGAAATAGGGATTAAAAGCATGGCTCAGGAAGATGTTGAGGGATCCGGCCAGCCGGTCTTCCTCAAATCTTAATTCACCGGTAAAAAGGGCCTGGTTTTCTGTTTCCTGAATGTCAAAGGTCTTCAGGCTTTCAATGGCGCCGTTAAGGATGAGGAGTTTGTTCCCGGCAAGTGTAAAAGCAAGGTCCTGTGATTCTTTCCGGGTGGCGCTGAGGTAAATGTGTTCTCCTGTACCGGGATTTACCCTTATGGCAAAACCGTTAAAAACATACAGACTGCCGGTACTTCTGTCGAAATATTTATCGGGGATGATGGCCAGGGCTTCTGCCTGCAACCCGGCCTGCAGCAATAAGCTTGTGAGAAGGATGCTCTTTTCGGCAACGGTCCCCCCGTTCGATTGCCAGACTTCTGCCGGTGTGCGGCAACTAAATCCGGTGTATTCCAGGGGGATGTTCCATGTGCCGATTTCGTCAACAACCATTTTCTGAATGGCCAGGGCCACTTCCAGGTTGCTCTTTTGCTCTTCTTTCAACAGCTTTACGGCAGCTTCCATTTCCGCTGTGGCCTGAAACCTGAAGGCATCTTGCGCCACAAAGGGGAAATAGGCCCTTTCCATATCTTTGGCGGTGCTGAAGAACAGACGCGGCAATTGCGTTGGGTCGGTGCCCCAGAGTTGCGGGGTGGCAGGTTGTTCCCTGAATGTGAAAGTATAAACCTGCATCCCGTCTTCCTGCCGTATTTCGGGCGCCGTGCGCAGGTTTAACATTTTGTAGTGAAGGGTTTCGCTTTCCGGGATGCGGATGATGACCTTCTTCTCCCTGAGCGGGACCATTTCGCCTGTGAGGTCTTCTCCCATGAAAGCCGGGAAATGACCGGCAGCGGTTTTGATGCTGTAATCGAGATAAATGGTTGCGCCAACCTCAAGCCCGGTATGCGTTACAACCATTTCCCTGAGGCGGTTGTATGCCGGGGCATTGGCGGCCTGCCGTGGCAGCACTTCATTAAAGCCGTTGTCAGGCACATCCACACGCATGCCATCAGCCATGATAGTATAGGCTTCATGTATCTCCAGTTGCTGGTAGCCCGGATCATAAACAATGAAAGTTTCCCCAAAAAGCCGGTGGAAACTCATGTAGGTCAGCAGCGTCAATTCCTTGTACTCCCTGTATTCCATGCTTCCATCGGGATGCAGTGTGTATTCTTTTTTTATCTTGTTATACACCGCATCATCCAGGCCCGAAGCTGAAGAAAACTGGAAGAAGAATAAGAACATTACAAAAGGCAGGTATCGGTTCAAGGTGTTCATTTGTCTTTTTTTTAATGTTAATTGAATTTCAGGATTACGGGTTCTTCCGAAAATGTTTTCTGGGCAGCTACAGCCCTGCGGAAGGCATCCCATTCGTCCTTTTCATATACCCGCTTGTTCAGGCTTATCCTGGCATTCAGCATCAGGGCCCTGGCAGATTTGGCAATCTGGTATCCGCCGCGAAACCCGGCAGGGTCTTCATCAAATTCACCGGCCGAAGGAAGATGAACGGCCGTGACCTTTGTCGGAAGCTTAATGTTTTCACTAAGTTCTACCAGCCTTGAGCAACGGTCGCGAAATGGATAAGTACGTTCTTCAGAGGAGACATTGAAATACATATGCGACATGGCACGCATGAATATACCGGAAACAACCGGGGGGGTGAAAATGATCTCTTCATTGCCAACGATGGCAAAGCCGGGGATCTCAAAATCGATTTCAATCCTGATTGGTTCTGAAAGATAGTTGTAAGGATCCCCGTAACGCATATCCTTTATCGTCATCTGTGGGTATATCCTTTTCAGTTCCCTTTCCAGATTATGATCCCAGCTGTTTTTGAACGAGCGGGTGAAAATGCCGCGGATGGCGGCGTCGGATTGTCCCTCTGCTTCAATCACAAGTTTGCTTTCGAGGCGGCCGTCCTTGTGGATCACCGAATTGGCATTCATCCGGAGATAGTGGTTTTGGGGCGGGCTGATGGGTGTGATGGCCAGGTCGGCGCCTTCCGGAACCCCCAGCAGGTAGTGTTGCTGTTGTTCTGCACTCGACCACAATTCCCTGAGAAAGGGTACCCAGGTCGGGTCGAGAAGTTCGTATTCCCCGTTTCGCAGTTTTACCACCGTAACGCTGTGGTTGAACTGGTCGGCAGGGATATAGTCGATTCTGGAACCGGCCATGGTCATGGCCGCATACGACTCGAAACCTGCTGCCCGAAGCATGGTAACAAGCATTCCGGCCTTATCCTTGCAAACTCCGCAACGGTCCAGGAATGTCATTTCTCCCTTGTGAAGGGTAAAGCCTTCACCTTCACCCATGGAAATGCCTGAATACCTGATCTCATCGGCAACCCAATGCGTAAGCAGGGAAATGGAATCCATTTCGGTTTTGGCTTCCGCCAGTATTTCATCCGTTTTTTTCTTTATTTCCGGCGTAACGTCAAAACTCCCGTAGTCTTCGTTTACATGGTAAAACCACAGTGATTTGGCATGCCAGTCGGGACTGCTGCTGATCAGCAGTTTGGTGGCTACATCGGAATAGGCCACCATTCCCTGCTCATAGGTTAATGGCCTGATATCGGTTTTGGAAAAAGTATAGAGCATTTTGTCGTCTTTCAGCCAGACCGAGGGTTGCAGCTCACCATTGTAAACTTCGTATTGTACAAGTTTATCAGTAGGCACTGCTGTTTGATATACCTTTTCGAGCATAGGGTCGCTGCTCCAGAACTCAACGATATCGTAAAAATGTCCGCGCATGGGCGGGATATAACGTTCGTCATCATCATACAGCAGGGCATAGGTAAAACCTTTCCTGAACAGGAATACTTCAAGTGCATCGCCGGGCTCAAGCCTGCCCACTTCTATCATTTTTTCACGCGCACCCCAGTAAATGGCCCTGGCGGGTGCAGGATAATCCATCACCCGGCTTGTATCCAGTTCGACACGTTCGCCGTTTTTTTTGTGGAGGATGACCTGCCTGATCTCAACATAGGCCGACAGGGGGTCGTAGCCGTAAATAATGGTGCTCAGGTCGAGGGCGCCTTTCTGCGTTAGAACTTTATAGAGGCGGTGCGTGTAAACATAGGTCAGGCCTGTTTCCCTAACGTCGGAATAGGTGCTGTCAAAGATGATCAGCTTGCCTGCGCCCGGATAGTCGGATGCATCGCCTGCCTTTTTGATCAATCCGCCAATCGGTGCGGCATGCATGATATAACCGCCAATTAGCAGTGCAAGGAAAATAGTGAGTCGTTTATTCATCGGTAGTCGGGTTAAAAAGGACCGTAAAATTAACAAATAAATAAAGCCCGGCCCCGCCGGATCAGAGGATTTCTCTATTTTTGTGGGACAGATGGTTAAACGATAAAACGTATTGCTAAAATTTATGTATTTTTAAATACAGATAATTGCCTGCGCGAAAAACCGTTTTACAGCTAACATAAACAATAATATCATGAAAAGAACATTCCTGCTTATATTTGCATTTACTGCTGTTTCAGTTTTATTTTCATGTATACCCAAAGAATCTGAAGTAACAGGATTTGAAGGTTTTTCATTTGCTTATCTGCCCGATATACATCTGCAACCCGAACGCAATGCGGTGGAAGGTTACAGGAGTGCCATTGAAAAAGTGAATGAAAACAAACCCGATTTCGTTATTGCCGGTGGCGATATGATCATGGATGCCCTGGGGGTATCCTATGAGCGTGCCGACAGCCTCTATAAGATGTATATCGAAGAATCGGAAGCTTTTAATATGCCGGTTTACAACACTCCCGGTAATCATGAGTTTTTTGGTGTTTATGAAAAAAGCGGGGTAAGCCCCGATCATGATGAATACGGTGCGGGCATGTATCAGAACAGGCTCGGCGATCTTTATTATTCCTTCGATCACAAGGGCTGGCATTTTATGGTATTGAATTCGGTGCAGATTACAGATGAAAACCGATATATCGGTATGATCGACGCTGAACAACTTGACTGGATCCGTAATGATCTGGCCGGTGTCGACAGCCTGACGCCCATTGTAATTTCTACACATATTCCCTTTATTACGGTTTTCACGCAGTACCTTTATGGGAATTATGCGCCAAAATATCACGGGTTGGTGGTGGAAAATGCCCGCGAGGTGCTGGATCTTTTCACCGGACATGACCTGAAGCTTGTTTTGCAGGGGCACCTGCATTTTTATGAAAACATCGAAGTGAACGGCATTAACTTTATCACCGCCGGGGCAGTATCCGGCAAATGGTGGCAGGGTGCCAGCCACGATGTGGAAGAAGGCTTCCTGATGGTGTATATACGCGGTAAAAAGATCTTTCCCAGATATGTTGATTATGGCTGGGAGGTTGAGTAAACGGCTTCCCTCGTCCCCGTGCATATTTTTCATTCTTTAAACATTCTGATATGAAGTACCTTTTTATCATATTGCCGGCTTTGCTTAACCCGTTTCTGACAATCGCCGTGGAAGACGGCTGGTTAACTCCCTTTGAAGCTTCCGGCGGTACAAAGACCGCCTCCTATGCCGAAGTTGTGTCATACAGTAAAAACCTTGCGGAGGTTTCGTCGCTGGTTCATTATGAATCATTGGGCATCAGCGCGGCCGGCTTTGAAATTCCAATGCTGATCCTTAACAGGACAGCCTTGTCGCGTCCGGCTGATGTACGTGCCTCAGGTGATGTGGTGATGCTGATTCAGGGAGGAATACATCCCGGCGAAGCCGAAGGCACGGATGCTATTCTAATGCTGATGCGCGATATTGCCATCACCGGGGAATACAGATCCCTGCTTGAACACCTTACCATCATATTTATCCCTGTATTCAATGTCGACGGCTTGAACCGTTTTGGGCCATACAACCGGATTAACCAGAACGGTCCCGAAGAAATGGGCTGGCGGACCAACGGGCAAAACCTTAACCTCAACCGCGATTTCCTCAAGGCCGATACGCCGGAGATGCATGCATGGCTGAAGATGTTCAACTACTGGCTGCCCGATTTTTTTATCGACTGCCACACCACCAACGGAGCCGATTACCAGTATATACTTACCTATGCAATGGAAGTTTTTGGCACCATGGACCCTATGCTGACGCGATGGCAGGAAAAAGAGTTTCTTCCTTATGTACAGGGAAAGATGGATATTGCCGGGCACCTGATGTTCCCCTATGTCAGTTTCCGGCGTTGGCATGACCCGCGCAGCGGCCTGCGGTCGGGGCCGGCTCCCCCGAGATTGTCGCAAGGCTATACCGCTCTGCAAAACAGACCTGGCTTACTGATCGAAACGCATATGCTGAAACCCCATAAGGAAAGGACTGAAGCCACCTACGATCTCATGCTGTTTTCTGCCGGGTTCCTGAACAAAAATGCGGAAAAATTAAAGGTTTTGATACGCGTGGCGGATGAAAGTTGCGCTGACGCTTCCTTTCGCGATCGTCCTTTTCCCATCAGTTGGGAAAGGAGCGATGCCGACAGCATTATGGTTACTTTCAAAGGGGTTGAATATGATATCATCGACAGCGAACTGACCGGCGGAAAGTGGTTCAGGTATTACCCCGGTAAACCCGTTGAATATACCTTGCCATGGTTCAATAAATCGTTTCCATCAGTCTATACAGATCTTCCTGAAGCTTATATCATTCCCCCGCAGTGGTATGAGGTGGCTTATCGCCTTGCCATCCATGGGGTGCAAATCAAATATCTACTGGAAGATACCGATATCTGGGTTGAACAATACCGTTTCGACGATGCCCGCTGGCAATCCGCCCCCACGGAAGGAAGGCATGTTATGAACCGGATCAGTTATGAAGCTTCGCGTGATACGGTCAGGTTTCGCAAGGGCTCTGCTGTTATTGACATGAACCAGCGTACGGCACGTGTCATCGCAAATATACTCGAACCCCATGCACCCGATTCCTATGTTTCCTGGGGATTTTTCGATGCCATCTTCGAACAAAAGGAATATGCCGAAACCTATGTGATGGAAGTCATGGCCAGAGAAATGCTTGAATCTGACAGCCTCCTCAGGATTGAATTTGAGCGGAAGAAGGCAGAAGAACCCGAATTCGGAAATTCCCCGTGGGGCATGCTCAACTGGTTCTATTCAAAAACCCCATATTGGGATGAAATGAAAAACCTTTATCCGGTCATGAAGATCGTTGAAAGGCATGACGTGGAAAACCTGCCCGTCGATCATGTAAATGATTGATATTATCAGTCATCCATACCTGGAGTCCGGCCTTGTGCCAAAAGCATTTCTAATCTTCCTTAACGGCCGTGTTGACCCAAATATGGCTGAACCAGCACCAGCCTTTCCCATTGAGCAGGGGAGCGGTAATGGTATAAAGCGACCGCCGGCCATTTAACGGGCTGCGTGCAGTAACTTTTAATCTAATGTTTTCCGGGCCCTCCCTTACTTCCGTAATGCAGTTGCGTGTGCCATCGACGAAACACTGTATCCTGTCGGCATCAATACAGGCCTTGTCGATAATGACTTCGAGGGCCGGGGGATTTTGTAGCATCACCATGCTTTGAGGGTCCTTGCTGATCACCGGCAGGGGGTTCATCTGTGCTTTTTCAATAAAACCGATTACGGTGGCAAATGGCCCGCCCATGGGAAAGCGGGGCATCTCGAAAAGCAATTCCCGGTCATATAATATGCCTGAATTCTGGGCGGCTGCGGCCCAATAACCCGCCTCCATTAAAATCTCTGCCATCAGCTGATCGAATTCCCCGTAAGGGTAAGAATAAAGCTTTGGAATGTTACCCAGGTGTTCCCCGAAGAGGCTGTGCGCCTGTAGAAGGTCGTCCGTGAATACTTTTTTTCGTTCTTCACCTTCCCTGATGTTCAAAAAATGCCCGTGCGAATGGGAATGGTTTCCGATAGTGACGCCCCTTTTCTGCGCATCAATGATCTGGCCCCAATTCATATAATCGGCGTCGCCGGTATTTAAGGTGTTAACAAAAAGTGTGGCCGGGTAACCGAACTCTTCAAGTATGGGAAGCCCGTTTTCATAAAAGGAAAGATAGGCGTCGTCGATCGTAATAACGACCGAGCGGGCAGGAATGGATCCTTCCTCTTTCATAAATACAACCAGTTCTTCCAGATTCCATACTGTAAAATTATTTTGTGCCAGGTATGTAAGCTGTTCTCTGAACACACTTGCAGGAATATTGGTAGAGGGATAGCGGTTGTCGTCGAAACGATGATATACAAAACAGGCCACATGTCCTGATGAAACGGGAGCCGGGGTGGTTGCCGGGGCCTGCTGCGGAATGGTCAAAAACAGGGCAAGCGTAAGATGCAGAACATATTTTTTAAGGCCTTTCATCATATCAAATCCGGGTTTTGTTGCAGGCTTTCCTTCCAAAGATAGGAATAATCAGTGGTCATTCACAAATGAATCTTGTGTTTTATTCCGGTAAACAGGCCGGAACCCGTACGGATTTTCGTTTCCGGTCATTAAAAAGCCGGCCTGAATCAATATTCGGCCGGGTTTCGTTTCGATCCGAAGTTTGAATGCATGGCTGTGTTGCCCGGTGCTTACAGAGGCCCCCCAGCCGGTCAGGCATTATCCGAGGCAAACCATTCGGAATATGAGGTTCCCGTTTCCCAGAGCCTGATATTGTGCAATGTAATATTGGCCGGTAACAGAGGCCGGATGATACCGGCAAAGTCGGCAACAAGGTTTTCATTCGTTGGCTGGTAATCGACCAGTATCAGCTTTTCCATATGTTTGCGCATGCTGGCCGTGAGTTGGCTGTCGGTGTCGCTGTTGATGACCAGCGCATGGTCGAACCGGTCAACGATATGTTTTTTAACGATGGCTTTCAGGTCTTTATAATCCATTACCATGCCCTTCTTGGGGGATTTCTTATTTGTTTCGGGTATGCCGATAACGGTTACATACAGCTTATAGGAATGACCATGGATATTCCGGCAGGGACCATCGTAATCCTTAAGAACATGGGCCATTTCGAAATCGAACATTTTGGTGATCCTGATCATTGCCATGGTTAGTCTGTTTTTGTGAATGAAGAAACATAGCTTTTCCCGCTTTGTTCATCCTGAAGCCTTAGAACATACAGGCCGGCGGGCAGCATCCCGCAATCCACTTCTTCGTATTCCGGACCGCAGGGTCTGTAAATAACAGCTATTCCGGCTATATTATAGATGAAGAGCCGGGTGGGTGTGAATGTATTTTCGGGTTTGATATGCAAGGCATTGATCACCGGGTTGGGGAAAATCAGGACTTCGGCATTCGCATACTGACTTTTAATGCCCGCCGATTCGCCCCAGATGTCGTATACAAAGGCCGGGTGGTCGATAAAGGGGTTGCGGTTGCCCTGGTAAGAATATATTACATTGTTGCGGTTGATCTCGAAGGCATCCGGAGGATCCTGCTCATGCCAGTCGAGGAGGGTGCTGAGCCGGCCGTGCTCAGGGGCCGGGGCTGTATTGACGGCATCTACCACACGGAGGTCGGGCTCACCGTTGTCACCTTCGTAGCGGACATCCATATACAGGATCATCCTGGCCACATCGCCTTTTACTTCGTTGCGGGGTTCCCAGGTAAATTCCGTGAAATAACAAGCCGTGGCTTCACCGTGTTGCTGGCCTCCTTCGTCGAAATCTTTGTTTCCCCGGTCGGAATTGACCGAAGCATCGGCCGGCCTGATCATGTGCGCATCGGTGCCGCAGGGCGGATCGGTGCCAAAACCCCCGTGGGAGGTGGCCCAGACATGTTCGCGGTTCCAGTCGTCGGGTCCTCCGCCAAAAGTGCTTTTGGCCTGTGACCGGCCTGTATATAAAAGGATGACATTATCAGGGTTTGAAGGGTCCTCATCCGTCTCGGGCAGGATAAAATCCCGCAGGTCGCTGTATGAATAAACAACATGTTCGTCGATAATGTCGTGTAAGGCGGCTTTCAAAGCTTCACCATAAAGCCCTTGCGTCCCGTTATAATAGTCTGGCGGGATCTGTGCCCTGAGCAGGGTAAAAAGCAGGAAGACCAGCGTCAGGAAAAAGGTCAGTCTTTTCATTTTATTGTCATCAAGAGTTAAAACAAACCGTAAAGATCCATGGCCAGTAATGCGCCGAGGGCGATCAGCATGATGCCGGCAATGGTACCGGCAAAATTAATATAAATATACCTGCCGCTCCTGATTCCCATCCCTGAACCGGCCATGGCCAGCAGGAGTGTTGAGACCGCCACAGCAGCAATTGTTTCGGCCCCCGTTACTCTAAGCATACCAAATCCCAGGCCTGCCATGAAGGCATTCAGGCCAGTGGCGAATGAAACGGCTATCAGTTCGGGGTAACTTGAAAGGTCATAGTTTTTCTTTCCGGGCCTGACCCTTAAAGCATTATAGATAAGCTTAATACCTGTAAGCAGCAGGATGGCTTCCGCAAACGGCAGCGAAAACCAGCCCAGCGACCTGGCAAATGATTGCCCTGTAAATCCACCCAGCCATAACAGGCCGCTGTTGAAGATCATGAATGAAACGGCCATCACCAGGGTTTCGGTGAAGCAAAGGCATTTATAAACACCCCCGAAAAATGAATTGCTGAATGCAGTTAAGCCCAGGGGCAAAGCCAGCAGTAAAATGTAAAGGTATTCTGTCATGGCTTGTTTAAATGAGGCCGGTGATCATGCTGAGCCAATGCCGGTCTGTATCATCGAAAGAGGCGATTTCCCTGCTGTCGATGTCCAGCACGCCGTAAACATCCCCGCCGGCTTTTTTTAACGGGATCACGATCTCTGATCTCGATCCTGGGTTGCAGGCAATATGCCCTGGAAACTTATGCACGTCAGGTACAATAATTGTTTCGGCCCTGTTAATGGCTGTCCAGCACACACCCGTGTTTTTTTTGAGCAGGATACATGCCAGCGGCCCCTGGTAAGGCCCGACAATAAGCTGGCCATCGTCAAGGAGATAAAAGCCGGTCCAGAAAAAATAATCCATCTTATGGTGAAGAAGGGCGGCGATGGTGGCCATGCGTGCCACGGCATTTCCCCTGCCACTGAGCAGCTCCGACAATTGCTCGTACAGGCGCTCGTAACGGTTGTTTTTCTTGTCTTTTTCCATTTTTCGGCTTTGGGGTGGAAGTGGCTGGCGAAAGGTGTTTCAGGTCAGATCTTTTCGAGTTCCACTGTAAAATGCCGCATGATGGGAGCTTCACGGATGATTTTCAGACCCGTGGAGATCTTTTCTCGCCGTTCATAAACATTATTGAGCGCGGCCGCAACGTGGTCCATATGGTTGCTGGTGTATGTACGGCGTGGGATGGCCAGCCTGAGCATCTCAAGTTCCGGGTAACGGTTTTCGCGGGTAACCGGATCGCGGTCGGCCAGCAGGGTGCCGATTTCCACACCCCTTACGCCACCCTCAAGGTAGAGTTCTATGGCCAGCATTTGTGCAACGTATTGCTCACGGGGTACTTTGGGAAGAAACTGCCGGGCATCGACAAAGATGGCATGGCCTCCGTAGGGGGTCTGAACCGGAATACCGTAATCGGTCAGAAGCTGGCCAAGATAAGCTACCTGCCCGATGCGGCTTTCGAGGTATTCAAATTCCGTACCCTCATACAGGCCCTGCGCCAGGGCATTCATGTCGCGCCCCGACATGCCGCCGTAAGTAACGTATCCTTCAAAAAGGATGTTGAAGACCGAGGCCTTTCTAAATAACTCCTCACTGCGGAAACCGATAAACCCTCCCATGTTCACAATCGCGTCTTTTTTGCTGCTCATGGTCATCATGTCGGCATATGAAAACATTTCCCTCACGATCTCCCTGATGCTTTTATCCTTATAAGCCTCTTCGCGCGTTTTGATGAAATAGGCATTTTCGGCAAACCTGGCCGAATCAAAAATCAACGGGATGCCATATTCCGAAGCCATGGCTGCAACGGCGGCAATATTCTCCAGGGACACAGGCTGGCCTCCGGCCGAATTGCATGTCAGTGTAAGTATAATGAAGGGGATCTTTTCCCGCGGATTTTCCCTGATTACCTGCTCAAGCTTGTTTAAGTCAACATTTCCCTTGAATGGATGATTATTGGTTATGTCGAAAGCCTCCTTGATGGTACAGTCAACGGCCCTGGCCTTGCGAAATTCGATATGTCCCTTGGTGGTGTCGAAATGGGCATTGCCCGGTATGATATCGCCTTCGCGTACCATGACCGAAAACAGAACGTTTTCGGCAGCCCTGCCCTGGTGGGTGGGAAGGAAGTATTCATATCCCAGGATGTCGGCAATGGCTTCCTTAAGTTTATAGTAGGATGAGGCTCCGGCATAACTTTCATCGCCGAGCATCATTTCCGACCATTGCCGGTCGCTCATGGCACCGGTCCCGGAATCGGTCAACAGGTCGATGAATACCTGATTGCTTTTGAGGTTGAAGAGGTTGTACCGTGCATCCTTTATCCAACCCTCCCGGTCCTCGCGGGAGCTCTTTTGGATGGTTTCAACCATCTTGATCTTGTACGATTCAGCATATGGCAGCTTCATAATGCAATGATTTCAAATGTTCAACAATAAAAAATAAGCCGGAATTATGCAGAATGGAAGCTGTCCCGGTCCTTGATGTTCAGGTACCGCATAAGAGAGAGTATGTTCAGTTGGCCGGCCAATTGATCAATGCCTTGATAATGCACCAAATATATAAAAATTTTATTTCCTGACTTTTTTCTTTATTTTTTTTCAGATTTTTACCGGGCACTTCTCCGTTTAGAAATTCCTGATTGAAGAAGATGCCTGCCTGCCTGGCGGTTTCCCCGGCCAGGCTGCACTTCCGGCAGGGAATGAACGGGTTGTTGTAATGAGAGCCCGCGAAACGGAACCACTAACGAATATCTTTGTAATTTTAATGCCGTTAAAATTGTATCTGGAGTTTCCTGACATTGGCAAATAATAATATTTGCTGCACGGAGGCTCCATTATCCGGTTAATTAAAGTACCTACATAATGAAAAAACTATTGCCACTTGTCCTGCTTGTCTTAACGCTGGCTGCAAATGCCCAGTATAACAGGCATTTCAGAAACAAATCACTTCGTGTCGATTACACACATTCGGGAAATGCGTCGGAAGAAACATACCGGGTTGACACCATCTATCAGGAGAAATACTGGAGCGGCCCGAAAGAAATCCTTCCGGATATTTTCGACTATGGCCATTATAAGTATGAAGTTTATGATGCCCTTACCAATGAATTGCTTTTTTCAAAGGGCTATTCTTCACTTTTCAGGGAATGGCAGTCGACGGACGAGGCAAAGGAAAAATACAGCTCTTTTGATGAAACCCTGGTACTGCCTTATCCCAGAAATGCGGTAAATATTGTTTTTTACAGCAGGAACAGGGATCTGGAATGGGATAAGAAATACATCTTCCCGTTTGATCCCAAAACAACCAAAATCAAAAAGAACCGGCAGGACAGGTTCATGAAATCAAAGGTCCATTATTCCGGGAAACCGGCCGGCAAACTCGATATTGTGATCATAGCAGAAGGATACACGGAACAGGAAATGGATAAGTTCCTTTCCGACTGCGAACGCTTCAGGGGCTACATCCTGGGCGCCGAGCCTTATAAAAGCAACAGCGACAGGATCAATATCTGGGCGGTACATTCCGTTTCGGAAGAGAGCGGTACCGACATTCCGGGAGAGGGAACTTTTAAAAATACCATTGCCGGCAGCAGTTTCTATACTTTCGGCTCGGAACGCTATCTTACCACCGAAAACCATAAAAGTGTCAGGAACCTGGCTGCCAATGCCCCTTACGATCAGATCTTCATCCTGGTGAACCATGAAAAATATGGCGGCGGCGGGATCTATAACTTTTACAGTATCGGCACCAGCGATAATAAAGCCGGTGATTTTCTGTTTCAGCATGAATTCGGGCATGCTTTTGCGGGCCTGGGCGATGAGTATTATTCAAGCGAGGTGGCCGTGCAGGATTTTTATCCCCTTGATGTTGAGCCATGGGAACCCAATATCACCACCCTGATCAACTTCAGCTCGAAATGGGAAAACATGATCAGTCATTCCACACCCGTACCTACTCCCACCGACGAAAAGTATGCAAATACCGTGGGCGTTTATGAGGGCGGGGGCTATATGGCCGAAGGCGTGTATCGCCCCTACATCGACTGCACCATGAAATCCGTGATTTACGATGCCTTCTGCCCGGTATGTAAAAGGGCCATCCAGCGGATGATCGATTTTTATGCGGAATAGAACGGGTACCGGTAAGCGGAAGCCGTTAACCAGCAAGCAGTTGAAGCGAAGCGAAGATCCCGCCGCAGCGGGGCAGCCAATAATCCCGATTTAACAATTTCTTTGTACTGAAGGTTTTGTACTTAATCCTAACTTTCATACTTTTGTGCTGTGAAACAATTAACAAGTTTTAATTGTTATAAATCAACCACTTAATCATGATTACTAAAAGAAATAAAATATGCTGAAAAATCTTTCTGAATTACGGGAGATCGTGAAAAAGGCACCCAAGAAAAAACTGGTGGTCGCTGCCGCACACGATGAACACTCACTGGAGGCTGTTGTCAGTGCCGCCAAAATGAAAATCGTTGATGCCATCCTTGTCGGCGATAAGGAAAAAATACAAAGGATCGGCGATAAACTCGAACTCGATATTTCGAGGATGGAGATCATCGATGAGCCCAATCTGGCTGAATCCGTTGCCAAAGCTGTGAAGCTGGTGCATTTCGGCGATGCCGACATCCTGATGAAAGGGAATGTGGGCACGGCAGTCCTGCTAAG
This sequence comes from uncultured Bacteroidales bacterium, assembly GCA_964404735.1. Classification (GTDB taxonomy): domain Bacteria; phylum Bacteroidota; class Bacteroidia; order Bacteroidales; family B18-G4; genus B18-G4. Next base: position 20,725 of record CAYOLA010000039.1, on the reverse strand, counting down.
AGCTATCCTCAACAAGGAATGGGGCTTGCGCAAAAGCGATATACTTTCGCACATTGCCCTGTTCGAGGTGCCGGCTTATCACCATAAACTGATTGCCCTCACGGATGTGGCCATGAATATCGCTCCCGACCTCAACGCCAAGGTAAATATTCTTCGCAATTCTATCGATTTTTTGCACAAGCTGGGGATCGAAGAACCCAAGATTGCCGTGTTGGGTGCAGTAGAACTTGTTAACGAAATGATGCCGGCAACCCTCGATGCCGCCCTGCTTTCGAAAATGGCCGATCGCGGGCAGATCCCCAATTGTATAATCGACGGGCCCCTGGCTTTCGACAACGCGATCTCCGGCGAATCGGCCGAACATAAAGGGATCAAAAGCAATGTTGCCGGTGTGGCCGACCTGCTGCTGCTTCCCGATATTGAAGCAGGCAATGTGTTGTACAAGGCATTTATCTTCTTTGCCAATGCCAAGGTGGCAGCCAATGTGCTGGGGGCTTCGGCGCCTGTCGTGCTCACCTCCCGCTCCGATTCGGAGGAATCAAAGCTCGACAGCATTTGCCTGGCAGCTGCCGTTCACTAAACTGACTTAACAAAAAGCCTGATTATTATGGAAAACATCCTGATCCTTGCCATCAATCCCGGATCAACCTCAACAAAGATCGCCGTTTTTAAAAACAAGGAGCAGATCTTCACAAAGAATATCCAGCACAGTAATGAGGAACTGTTGCCATACAAAAAGATCACGGATCAGTTTGAATTCAGGAAGGATGTGATCACCCGTGTCCTGAAGGATGAAGGGATCAATATGGATGATATCCGGATCGTGATGGGCCGCGGTGGGTTGGTCAGGCCGATCCCTTCGGGTGTTTACCGGGTAAACGATAAGATGAAGCAGGATTTGATGAACAGCCCGCTGGGTGAACATGCCAGCAACCTGGGCGGTTTGATCGCCGATCATATTGCCAGGGAATTGCCCCATGCACAAGCTTATATTGCCAATCCCGTTGTGGTGGATGAACTCGAAGAGGTGGCCCGTATCTCAGGGCATCCCCATTTCCAGCGCAGGTCGGTTTTCCATGCCCTGAACCAGAAGGCTACGGCACGCCGGCATGCCGAACTGCAGAGTAAAAAATACGAAGAACTCAACCTGATCGTCGCACATATCGGCGGAGGCGTTTCGGTGGGAGCGCACAGGAAGGGCAGGGTGGTTGACGTTAATCACGCCATCGGCGGCGAAGGCCCGTTTTCACCGGAAAGAAGCGGTACCCTGCCGGTGATAGAACTGGTTAAATATTGTTTCAGCGGTGAAAAGTCTTTTGAAGAGGTGAAGAAGATGCTGATCGGGCAGGGCGGTCTTACCGCCTATCTGGGCACCAACAGTGCTTATGAAGTGGAACAAATGGTGACTAAAGGCGATGAAAAGGCCACCCTGATCTATGATGCCATGGCTTACCAGGTATCAAAGACCATCGGTGAAATGGCTGCCGTGCTCGAAGGCGATATCGACGGCATTCTGATAACCGGCGGGGTTGCATATGATAAATGGTTTTGTGAACGCATCCGCCGGCGCGTACATCGTTTTGCACCTGTTTTCATTTATCCGGGTGAAAATGAAATGGAAGCCCTGGCCATGAATGGTTACCGGGTGATACGGGGCGAAAACGAAGTGAAAGAGTATTAATGGCGAAAGCAGAATGCTGCTATCTTAAACCCGGCCGGAGTGCTTCCCGCCGGGTTTCGTATTTTCTGAAGAGATACAGGTATTGCAAAATGAAAAATCCGCCGATGGCACTGAAAACATGCCAGAGAAAATGGGTTCCGATCGGGATAAAGGCTGCCGCCCTGGCATCCGCTTCGCGAAACATCAGCGCAAGCCCGAAAGCAACAGCGGTCAGGCCCACCGACCAGGCCCCGGTGTACGACATGCGAAACAGCAGGAATGGGATGGGAAGCAGGATGGTGATCCCCGTTATGGCATAGGAGATGTTGATGGCTGCATGGTCGGGCAGTACGGAAAAAACCAGAAAACGTACCAGGATCATCGGGATAAAGAGGACCAGCACGTAATACCACTTTTTTAATAGTTTATACCAGAAAAAAATAGCCAGTGAAATGGTCAGCAGTGCAGAAGGTGCTATATCAATGATCAAAAAAATAACGGATGTCCTGAAGCCATGGAAGAGCGCACTGCCGATACCACCCAGGGCCATCAGGGGTATGGCCCAGGTCATGAAACCATAGGATTCAGGAGCTCTCCTGGTTTTAATGAACCAATAAATTACCGGGATGAGCATGAGCATTGAAGTGATGGCATTCCAGGGTTCGGCCAAAAACCCGATATCTCCGGTTTCGGCATAAACGGGCCCTCCGTCGGGCAGCCGTTGGTTAAACCATATATGTTCGCTTTCGTGCATGCTGCAGAACCGGGTTTGGGTTTATAAGGGCATTTATCCACGTTCGGGAATAAATGCCCTTATATGAAATGCCTGATCAACTGCCCAGTGTGGCCACCATCACGGCCTTGATGGTATGCAACCTGTTTTCGGCCTGGTCAAATACTATGGATGCTTCCGACTCAAATACTTCGTCGTTTACCTCCATGGCTTCAAGCCCGAATTTTTTATAAATCTCTTCGCCAACTTTGGTTTCACGGTTGTGGAAACCCGGCAGGCAATGCAGGAACTTAACTTTTGGGTTTCCGGTCTTTATAAGGAGTTCGCCGTTCACCTGGTATGGCATCATCAGCTTTATCCTTTTTTCGAATTCCGAATCGGGTTCCCCCATCGATACCCAAACGTCGGTGTATAGAAAATCGACACCTTTTACTGCCTTGGCGGCATTTTCGGTAATCATAATTTTTGCCCCGGTTTCTTTGGCAATGGCCAGACATTCTTTCACGAGGTCTTTTGAAGGATGGAATGCTTTCGGGGCTGCCGCCCTGAAATCCATGCCCATCTTGGCGGCACCCACCATGAGCGAATTGCCCATGTTGTTGCGGGCATCCCCCAGGTAACAAAATGAAACCCGGTGCAAGGGCTTGTCGCTGTGTTCCATCATGGTAAGGAAGTCGGCCAGTATCTGGGTGGGGTGATATTCGTTGGTAAGGCCGTTCCATACCGGAACGCCGGCATATTTGCCCAGCTCTTCCACGATGTCCTGGCCAAAACCACGGTATTCGATGCCGTCGTACATGCGCCCCAGCACCCTGGCCGTATCTTTCATGCTTTCCTTGTTTCCGATCTGGGTGCCGGAAGGCCCGAGATAGGATACCTGTGCACCCTGGTCAAAGGCCGCTACTTCAAAGGCGCAACGCGTACGCGTGGAGGCTTTTTCAAAGATCAGGGCAATATTTTTCCCTTTGAGTCGCTGTTGCTCGGTGCCTGCATATTTTGCCTTTTTCAGGTCGAGCGAAAGATCAAGCAAAAAACTGATCTCATGCGGAGTAAAATCAAGAAGCTTTAAAAAATTCCGGTTCCTTAAATTGAATGCCATCGCTGTATACTTTTAAAGTGGTGAATAATATGAATGGTATCAGGATTCAATGCCGCAAAATTAGATATTTTATGTTCAGCTTCAGAAGGTGGCAGCGATTATTGCGGCAACTTCTTTTTGTCAGAGCCTGCCGGTGTCTTCTATAAGCGTGCATGATCCGGAATCGTGTAATATTAAACTATCTTTGCATATGCTTCTGATCGATAATATAATGGTTTCCGACGACCTTTACCTGGTCAGCTTCCTGTGTCCGCTGCAAAAATGCCTGGGTGCCTGCTGTGTGCAGGGTGATGCCGGTGCACCTCTTGAAGAAGAGGAAATATCCATGCTGGAAGATTACCTGGAGGCGATCATGGAATTTATGACTCCGGAAGGCATAGAAACAGTAAAATCAGGCGGGGTGTTCGACTACGACATTGAAGGTGCTTATGTAACACCCCTTATCAGGCATGGTGATTGTGCCTTTATCAATTATCGTAACGGGATTGCCCGGTGTTCCATTGAGAAGGCTTATGAAGAAGGACAGATCCCTTTCAGGAAACCTGTATCATGTCACCTCTATCCTGTCAGGCTTTCGAAGGTGGGCGCAAGGGAGGCAGTGAACTATCATCATTGGAAAATTTGTGATCCCGCGCTGGCGGAAGGCCATGCCAAATCTCTGCCGCTTTATGTTTTTTTAAAGGATGCGCTGGTCAGAAAGTATGGTGATGCCTGGTATGCAAGACTCGAAGGGGAGATTGATAAGATCACGAAAAGAAGGGACAGGCGATAAGCCGGTCCATGCCGAAAGCAGCCTATTGTTCAATCAATACATATTTTGAGGCTTCATTTCCGCAAATGTCACATGGGTCGCTTTGTTTCACTGCATCCATGGTATTCCCGCAGCGCGGGCATATCACATAAGCTTCCGGCAGGCTAATGCCCGGGTTTTCGAGACTGGCCAGTGCCATGCTGAACAAGTCCCGGTGTTTTTCCTCCGCCTTCAGCGCCCATTTAAAAGTTTCTGTAACGTCAGGTAGTTTTTCGCTGCGGCTGATCCCGATAAAGCGCGGATACATATCAAGCACTTCATAGGTTTCGGTTTCAATGGCATTTTGCAAATTATCAGTGATCTCCCCGCCGGGGAAGTCAGGCCTGATTTTTCCGAGTGTGCCCCCGTGACTCAGCAACATGGTGATCTGCCTGTCGGCATGGGCTTTCTCGGAAACGGCGGCTGCTTCAAAAAGCAGGGCGATCTGCGGCTGGCTGTCGGCCAGTGCCTGTTCGGCATAGAAAAGGTATTTGGCATTGGCCGTTACCTCTGCTTCAATGGCAAAAGTAAGGCTCCCGAGCGATTGCAGGCCTGCTTTTTCCGGCTGTTGGTTACAGGAAAGGCAGAAGGCAGGCAATACAAACAGGAATATTAGTTTTTTTGTTTTCACAATGGTATAATTAGATATTAACTGCGGTTTTATCAAAGATACATAAAAAAGATCTGACCTGAACGCCTGTTGCCTTCCATAATAAAAAAAAGCCGGATATAACTTATCCGGCAAGTTGAAATTCGGGGATGAAGATGAGCGGGAATTTTTGTCTAAACGGCCGATTCTCCTGCTGCGGCAAGTGATGCAAGCTCCTTGTCGATATGGAACAAACCGCCTTTTTCGCCGGCGGCCAGGCTGAATTTGTCAAGGATGCCGCGGGCAAGGCTTTCTTCTTCAATTTGTTCGGTAACAAACCATTGCAGGAAATTATTGGAAGTATAATCCTTTTCCTCCATGGTGATCTGAACGAGCTCATTGATCAGGGCAGTTACCTTGATCTCATGTTCCAGTACTTTTTCAAAAACTTCCTGAAGCGAATTAAAGCTTGCCTGCGGTTCTTCGAGTGCCAGTATACGGGCATGGCCGCCACGGTCGTTCACATAGCTCAGGAGTTTCAGTGCATGCATCCTTTCTTCGGTTGCGTGTTCAAAAAGAAAGGCCGCTGCGCCGGCATACCCCTTTGATTCACACCAGGAAGCCATTGACAGATAAAGCCTTGATGATTCTTCTTCGGCCCTGATCTGTTCGATAAGGGCTTTTTCAAGTTTTTCCGTTAACATATTATTGGTTTTTTTTCAGGTTAATAATCTGCTTTTTAAAAAAGAGAAATCCTTTGATATACTAACAACCAAATGCCTTGTTTGTTGAATGGGCGGTCATAAAATTTTGGCAGGGATGATAAACGTAAAAGCATCCTGTTCCTGACTGAAAAATACTTTTAAAGGATGTATATGCTGCATCAACCTTTAAGGGCCTCTGCTCCCCCGACGATTTCCAGTAACTCACTTGTGATGGATGCCTGGCGTACCTTGTTATACTTTAGCCTGAGTTCTTTCAGCAGTTCTGTTGCATTTTCGGTGGCCATGTGCATGGCGGTCATGCGGGCACCATGCTCCGATGCGTAGGAATTGAGTAATGCCTTGTAGAATTGTATTTTGAGGTTTTTCGGAATAAGTTCGCTCAGGATGCTTGCCTTATCGGGTTCAAAAATAAAATCAATTTCATGGCCGTTAACTACAGCCTCAACCGGCGTAAGGGGCAGGTACTGTTCGCTCACCAACTGTTGGACCGCCGGGTTTTTAAAATGGTTGTATACCATGATGATGCGGTTATACTTTTCGTTGATGAAATCCTGCATCAGGGCTTCAGCGATGGGCAGGACATTTTCGTAGTTCAGATTGTCGAAGATATCCGTATTTTTTTCTACGACAGGATAGCCCTGGTTGGTAAAAAATTCGGCTCCTTTTTTACCGATGCAGTAAAGTGCGAGTTTTCCCTGTGCAAATAATTCTCCGTAATCCTGATGGATCAGTTTACTTGCATGCTTGATCACGTTGGTATTGAATGCTCCGCATAATCCGCGGTTTGAGGTGATCACAACGATCAGAACATTTTCTTCTTCCCTTTTCTCGAAATAGGCCATTTCTTCTTCCTGGCCGCTGCCTGTGCCAATGTACTGGATGAATTCCTGAAGTTTTTCGGCATAGGGCCGTAACTGAAGGATGGAAGTTTGCGCCCTGCGAAGCTTTGATGCCGCCACAAGCTTCATGGCACTGGTGATCTGCTGTGTTGATTTTACAGACTCAATCCTTGTTCTTACTTCCTTCAGGTTCGACATGGCCGGATACTTTCAATTCCTTATATGGTATAATGTTTGGCGATATTTTTGGCTGCCACTTCGAGGATCTTTTCGATGTCTTCGTTCAGAATGCCTTTTTCAAGGTCTTTGAGGGTCTTCGGATGTTTTTCTTCCATAAAATGCAGGAATTCCATTTCAAAATCATGGATCCGTGCCACGGGAATCGTTTTTACAAGACCCCTTGAACCGCAATAAATAATGGCAATTTGTTTTTCGACCGGCATGGGTGAGTACTGGGCCTGCTTGAGGATCTCAACATTACGTTTGCCTTTTTCCAGCACGGCCATGGTGGCGGAGTCGAGGTCGGAACCGAATTTTGCAAATGCTTCCAGTTCGCGGTATTGTGCCTGGTCGAGTTTTAGTGTTCCGGCCACTTTTTTCATGGCTTTTACCTGTGCATTTCCGCCAACGCGCGATACGGATATCCCGACGTTGATGGCCGGCCGTATGCCTGCATTGAAGAGGTTTGATTCGAGGAAGATCTGGCCGTCGGTGATTGAGATCACATTGGTTGGGATATATGCCGAAACGTCGCCTGCCTGGGTTTCGATGATGGGAAGTGCCGTGAGCGATCCGCCTCCCTTCACCCTGCCGTGCAGGCAGGCGGGCAGGTCGTTCATGCGGGATGCAATTTCATCGGAGGAGATGATCTTGGCAGCTCTTTCGAGCAGCCTCGAATGCAGATAGAAAACATCACCGGGGTATGCTTCGCGCCCGGGAGGCCTGCGCAGGAGCAGGGATACTTCGCGGTAGGCTACGGCCTGTTTCGAAAGGTCATCAAAAATGATGAGGGCCGGCCTTCCGGTATCCCTGAAATATTCACCGATGCATGTACCGGCAAAAGGTGCATAAAACTGCATGGCTGCGGGATCGGAGGCCGTTGCAGATATTACGATGGTATAATCCATTGCACCATTGTCTTCGAGCGTCTTTACGATACTGGCAACAGAAGATCCTTTCTGCCCTACGGCTACATAAATGCAATAAACAGGGTTTCCCTGTTCATAGTTTTCTTTCTGGTTAATGATGGTGTCGATGGCAATGGCCGTTTTACCCGTTTGGCGGTCGCCGATAAGTAATTCGCGCTGCCCGCGCCCGATCGGGATCATGGCATCGATGGCCTTGATGCCGGTTTGCAGGGGTTCGTTTACGGGCTGGCGGTATATTACCCCCGGGGCTTTTCTTTCCAGCGGCATCATGAAACTTTCTTCTGATTTGATCTCCCCTTTGCCATCGATAGGCTCTCCCAACGTATTGATCACGCGTCCGAGCATGGCTTCGCTTACCCTGATAGATGCTATTTTGCCGGTACGCTTAACAATGTCGCCTTCCCTGATCGATTCCGGTTCGCCAAGCATCACCGCCCCAACATTGTCCTGCTCAAGGTTTAAGACGATACCTTTCAATCCAGATTTTTCAAACTCGATCAGTTCGCCCGATTCGGCATTGTTCAGGCCGTAAATGCGGGCAATGCCGTCGCCAACCTCCAGCACGGTGCCTACTTCCTGTAATTCAGTTTCATTCTTGTATCCCGACAACTCCTGTCGTAAAATGGCTGATACTTCCGCTGGTTTTATTGTTGCCATGGTTTGAAATTTATATTTCTCTGATATACAAATTGGTTTCCGCTGCGCTCTTTTTTAGTTTCTGAAGCTGACATGCAATGCTGGCATCATATTTATAGCCTTCATAGTTCAGTACAAAGCCGCCAATCAGTTCTTTTTTTACATCTTCAATGAGTTCAATGGTTCCGTGTGTCTGCTCTTCCATCAGCCTGATAATCTTTTTCCTGATCGCATCACTGATGGGTTGAGCGCTTTCAAAACGGACAGTAATAATGTTTTTGAACTTTTTATAGATCTGAATATATTCTTCGGCAATATTACCGATGTATTTTTCCCTCTTCTTTCTGGTAATGATATTCAAAAAGCGCATGGTTAATTCACAAACTTTGTCATTGAATAAGGTATGCAGTATTTTTTCCTTTTTGTCGGTTCTGATCACCGGGCTTGTCAGAAGAAGCATAAAATCCTTGTTCGACCGGCAAACCGACAGGACGAGTTCCATGTCTGTTTTGACCGCCTCTTCCATTTTCAGTTCGAGGGCGAGATCAAAAACCGACTTGGCGTACCGTTGCGCGATGAGTGAATATTGCATCCTTATCCCTTAATTGAAATTTGCCTGGTTTATCAGTTTCCTGATGTATTCTTCCTGCCTGTTGCCTTCGGAGAGTTCCCGTTCAAGGATCTTTTCAGCTACTTCGATGGAGATTGCAGCTATCTGGTTTTTCAGATCGGTCATGGCGGCCATTTTTTCATGCTCGATCCTTTCGCGGGCGTTTTCAATAATGTTGTTGGCTTCCTCGTTGGCTTTCGCTCGTGCTTCTTCCACGATACTTTCCTTGACTTTACGGGCATCACGGAGGATTTTGGTGCGTTCTTCCCTGGCTTCAACGAGCAAGCGTTCATTGTCGGCCTTAAGGTCTTTCATTTCCTCCCTCACCGTGTTGGCCATATTCAGGGCTTCATCAATGGTGTTTTCTCTTTCGCGCAGCGATTGCAGGATCGGCTTCCATGCATAGCGGCGCAGGACAAAGATCAGGACTGCAAAAGCAAGGGTCATCCATAAGATCAGCCCAATGCCGGAACTTACTATTTCCATCTGTATGAGATTAAGTTCTTACAATATTCCCGTTGCTCCGGTGTTTTGGATAAACGGGGTGTGCTGCTCCCGTTTACATGAGAACAAGCAGAAAGCTCACCACAATCGCAAAAAACGCCACCCCTTCGATAAGTGCGGCGGCAATGATCAGGTTCGTCCTGATGTCGCCTGCTGCTTCAGGTTGACGTGCAATGGATTCAACGGCACTTTTGCCTATCTGGCCTATGCCCATAGCGGCAGCGATCGCTGCAATGCCGGCACCAAACACAGCGCCCATCTTTGCCAGGGGGGCCAGGTCTGTCGCTGCTTGTAAAATAATACTTAAAAGGCTCATGGTTCTGATTTTTATTAGGTTAAGTAAAAAGTTTTAATGCGAATCCTGTACGGCCATTCCAAAGTAAAGGGCCGAAAGGAAAGTAAATACATATGCCTGGATGAATGCCACCAGCAGTTCAAGCAGGCTGATGAATAAAGCAAAGGGAACGGCAAATCCGATGCCGACCCCCATGCCGATATAGGCGTTGATTTTTCCAAAAATAAAGATCAGGCTGATGAATCCGAGAAGGATCGTATGTCCTGCCGTGATATTGGCAAAAAGACGGATCATCAGCACGAAAGGTTTTGTTAACATGCCGACAACTTCCACGATTGGCATGAGCGGCAGCGGGAATTTCAGCCACCAGGGTACGCCGGGCGTATTGAAGATATGTTTCCAGTAATTACGGTTACCACTTACCAGAGTAGTCAGGAATGTGAACATGGCCAGCACACCGGTAACAGCGATATTTCCGGTTACGTTGGCCCCGCCCGGGAAAAATGGCACCAGCCCCAGTAGGTTGTTCAGCAAAATGAAAAAGAACAGGGTGAGCAGGAAAGGCATGTACCGCTCATATTTTTTTTCTCCGATGGAGGATTTGGCTATATCGTCGCGTACAAAAACGATAATGGGTTCGAGCAGCGACTGCAGGCCTTTTGGAGCTTGCCCCGCCCGTCGTCTGTATGCCCCGGCAACGGAAGTGAAAATAATTACCAGCAGGATGCAGCTAATAAAAATGGCCAGAACGTTTTTGGTGATCGAAAGATCGACGGGCCGTTCAACCCGGGTTTCTGCACGGATTATTTCGTCATCCAGCATGTCATCGCGCACAACGCGCAGGATCTTTCCCTTGTCATCCCCTTCTTTGGAAATATAAAAACCTTTGTGATGATGCCCGTGCGATAGCTTGCCCGATAAGAAAAAATGCCATTCCCCCTTATGGAACAATATAATGGGCAAAGGAATGGATACATGATGCCCCTTATAAGTCCAGAGGTGCCATTCATGGGAGTCGATAAGATGTTCAATGATCATTCTTCCTGCATCATGCTCCGCTTCATCAACAACTACGGCAATCTCTTCAAACTCATCATGGAGGTTATGGTGATGCTGGGCAAAAATACCTGACGACCCTGCCATGGCCGTAAGAATGACCAGGATGGCGAAAACGGAAACAGCAAATAAAGCCTTTACCTTTTTAAGGATCGCCTGACGATTCATATAGCAGGACTTATATATTTTTCGCGTGCAAGTTTACGAATATTATGGCAGAAACTGAACAGTTTTTCCAAATAACATGCTTTATTGTTTCTTTGAAAAATGCACAAAGTGGCCGTTAAATAAAAATATTGGTTGCAGGTCTTGTGTTGTGGCTGAAAAATATGTAAATTCACAGCTGAAAAACTTCGGTTTTTCATGAATGATAAATATATGTTGAACAAAGGTCATTTACTTATGATGGCCCCTAAATAATGATCTATGAAACCTTTGGTTATATTCTTATTACCGGTTTTCATACTGGTATTTACCGCTTGTACGCCTGGTCCGGAAAAATGTCCGGATGTTGATTTCAACAGGGAAATGTCGGAAATCAGTCTTTTGCTTGAAAAATATGAACTGGCCCGCGAGGGCGGGGATTTTATCACGGTGGAACAAATATGGGCACCCGATACCAATATCATCCTTTTCGGTACCGAAGGTGAGGAACAATTGGTTGGCATCGATGCGATTCTGAAAGCCATGAAAAGACAGTTCAGTGAGTTTCAGAATACCTTTATCAATATCAGTGATCAGAAGATCCAGATCAGCAGGACCGGGCAAACGGCATGGTTTTCGCAAGTACTTGATTACAACTTTATTTATCAGGGTAATAACGTTATTTTTGAGGATATCCGCTTTACGGGAGTGCTTGAAAAGCGCGACGGAAAATGGATGATGGTTCAGGGGCACTTATCCGTGCCTTATGAAGCTGATATTGGTGAACGGACAAAATAGCTTAAAGTTTAAAAAGCAGCTGTGAATTGTCCGAGAAAACGCTGATCGTTCTCGAAGAAGTAACGAATATCCCTGACCGAGTAAAGCATCATGGCAATACGTTCAATTCCCATTCCAAAGGCATAACCCGAATATACAAGTGGATCAATGCCGCAGTTTTCCAGTACTGCCGGATCGACCATCCCGCATCCCATGATCTCGAGCCAGCCGGTATATTTGCATACATTGCATCCTTTTCCTTTGCAGAGGATACAGGAGATGTCCATTTCGGCCGAAGGTTCCGTGAAGGGAAAGTACGAAGGCCTGAAACGGATTTTGGTTTCTTCCCCGAACATTTCGGTGGCAAAATAATACAGGCTTTGTTTGAGGTCTGCAAAAGAAACATCCTTATCAATATATAGACCTTCCACCTGGTGAAATATACAATGCGAGCGTGCAGAGATGGCCTCATTCCTGTATACCCTTCCGGGCGATAAAGTTCGGATGGGAGGCTTTGTCGATTCCATCACCCTGATCTGTACTGATGAAGTATGGGTGCGCAGGGCAAGCTGCTTCTCATGTTCGGCATGCATTTCGATGAAAAAGGTGTCTTGCATATCCCTGGCGGGATGATCCGGGGCAAAGTTCAGGGCGGTAAAGTTGTGCCAGTCGTCTTCGATCTCAGGTCCGTCGGAAATACTGAATCCGATATTCCGGAAGATGCCGGTGATCCGGTTCCTGACCAGGGAAATGGGATGCCTTGAACCAATACTGATCTCTTCGGCCGGACGGGTCAGGTCGGAAAGGCCTGAGCTTCCGGTACCCGGCTGTTCAAGCCTGGCACGCATTGCAGCAAGGGTGCCGGAGGCTTTTTGCTTGAGCATATTCAAAGCCTGCCCGATCTCCCGGCGCTGATCAGGCGGCACATCTCTGAATTCATTGAAGAGGGAGGGTATCAGGCCTTTTTTGCTCAGATACCGGATTCGCAACTGTTCAAGTTCTTCCGGGCTGCCGGCAGTCAGGCCGTCGATCTCTGCTTCCAGTTTCCTGATCTTCTCAATCATCATTATTCAATGATCTCAATGGTCATTACCACGTCCTCCAGCGGTTTGTCGCGCTGACCCGTGCGAACGGCGGCAATCTTGTCAACCACATCCAGTCCGTCGATCACTTCGCCGAACACGGTGTAATCGAAATCAAGAAAAGGCGTTCCGCCCAGGGTTTTGTAAATGGTTTTCTGCTCATCGGTATATTCACAGTTTTTTCTGCTTTCAATAGCCTGCAGCTCTTCTTCAGGGTATATCCTGCCCTGGACAATATAAAACTGGGATCCGCTCGAACGCTTTTGCGGGTTCACATTGTCGCCCGTGCGCGCAGCGGCAAGGGCTCCTTTTTTATGGATCCTGCCGGGAACGAACTCGGCAGGAATGGTATATCCAACGTCGACCGTGCCGCCTTCCTTGCCACCGCCTTGTATCATGAAATTCTTGATCACACGGTGGAAGGTGGATCCGTTAAACCAGCCTTCGTTGATCAGTTTGATGAAATTGTCGCGATGACCGGGCGTGTCATTGTAGAGCATTCCGGTAATATCGCCGTAATTGGTGCGGATAATGAACATGGTTTCGTTTTGTGATTGTATCATGCCGCTAAAAAGCATGCTTAGAATGAATATGAAGGTGATTTTCTTCATTTTTTTATTAATTATGTGGTTAATTCGTTTGCAAACTTAATAAAAATGGAGAAATACAGGGCCGGCAGGCTATTTCCCTTTCATTTTCCTGGTTTTCTCAATAAAATGCCTGCGGCACAGCGGTTCGTAAATATCCGTTTCGCCAAGCATTACCTGTCCTTCCTGTTCAACGATCCTGTGTGAATACTGCGCCAGGTCGCCGCAAACAGGACAAATGGCGTGAACCTTGGTAACATATTCGGCCATGGCCAGCAAGGCAGGCATTGGACCGAAAGGCTTGCCAAGGTAGTCCATGTCGAGGCCGGCAACGATCACCCTGATACCGCCATTGGCCAGGGTATTGCACACCGCCGGCAACTCATCATCAAAAAACTGGGCTTCATCAATGCCGATCACATCAAAATCATTGGCCATTAACAGGATCTGGCTTGAAGAATGCACGGGTGTGCTGTGAATGGCATTGGCATCGTGCGAAACAACATCCGCTGCATGATAGCGCTTGTCGATCACCGGCTTGTAAATCTCGAACTTTTGCTGTGCAATGCGGGCACGCTTCAGCCTGCGAATAAGCTCTTCGGTCTTCCCCGAAAACATGGAGCCGCAAATAACTTCGATCCAACCGCTGCGATCGGGGGTTTTCGATTTTTCTAAAAACATAGGTGTTGTTTCAAGCCAATCTTTTCTATCTTTATTCGTTCATTATACAAAGGTACGAATTCCTGTTTTGCATTCCATGTTCATGATTAATATGAAGTGGTTGAAAAAGGGTTTTATGTAAGTTTGCCAAAATTATTTTAGTGATATGAAGAATAAGAAATTGCTGCAAAGGATCAGGGAAAATGCGGAGGCCGTCTGTAAACAGATAAACCATCTGCAGGAAGGAAGCGGGCAGGTACATAAAATGGATATCGACATCCTGGCCGGCCGGCTGCGGGAGGCCTATGCACTGTTATTTGAGTTGGATCCGGAAAAGATAACCGATGAGATTGAACCACCAGCCGTGGTTCCCGGGCTGGCAGGCACGCCCGTGCAGCCGGCAGCGGAAACGCCCGGACCGGATATTATCCCCGGAACAATCGAAACACCTGCAGATGAATATATCGAAGAACTGCCGCCCGAAGAAACAGGGATGGATGAAAAGCCCGAAAAATCTATCACGGAGGTGATGGCTCCTAAAGAAGAAAAACAACCTGAACCTGAACCTGAACCTGAACCGCCTGCTCAAACACCTCCTCCGGAAGAGGAAGAAAAAGAAGATGCTTCCTCTCAGGATCCCGAAAAACAGGATACCCCGGTGATCACCACGGCCGATCTTTTTTCGGGGACAACCACCATTGCGGATGCTTTTCAGCAGGATGAAGACCGTTCCATTGCCGCAAATATGGTGCATTCCAATGGGGGCGACCTCAAAATGTCGATAGGGATCAATGACAAATTTCTTTTTATCAACGAACTGTTCGAAGGCAACCCTTCGGGTTATAGCGAAGCGATAGAGAAGCTCAACGCGGCCGGGGAAATCTCCGAAGTAGAAATGATCCTGACCGGTCTCAGCCGGCAGTATAACTGGAATGACAATTCGGAAGCTTACAAAAGACTTAAAAAAATCGTTAAACAGAAATATCATTCGTGAAATACGCAATTCCCCCCGGGAAAACAATAAGGATGATCCGGATGGGGTTTTTTTACTTTCTTCTTACACAATAAAAAAGCCAATGATGAAAAAATTGGGAAATACCTTTGCCTGCTTACTGTCGATGCTCTTTTTTACGGGGCTTTACGGGCAGGATGTTGAATATGCCGGAAAGATAATTTCCGAACTGGCATCAGAACAGTATTATGGCCGGGGTTATGTGAACGATGGCGACCGGAAAGCGGCTGATTTTATCGCAAACGAACTCCTGGAGATCGGATTAAAGCCCTTTAATAAGGATTACAAACAGCAATACAGTTTCCCGATCAATACTTTTCCTTACAAGCTGATGGTTGTTGCGGCCGGTAACCTGCTTGAACCGGGTGTCGATTTTATCGTTTCTTCTGCATCACCTTCGGTCAGGGGAACATTTTCGCTGGTCTGGCTGCTTAACGATTCCCTGTTTGAACGCGGACAGGATACCCGTTTCGATGATACCGACCTTTCTGATAAGTTCATTGTTACCGATAAATACCATAAGGAACTGAAAAAAGAAAATTATTTTGGCTCCAAAGGTGTCATTATTTTGAGGGAGGACCATGAAACGCTCTGGTGGCATGTGTCGAACGGCCGCGAAGTGCTCGACTTTGTCACACTTGATATTAAACGTTCAAAGCTTCCTGAAGATGCCGGGCAGATCAGCCTTGATATCAGGAATTTCTATATCGAAAACCATATTACATACAATGTGGCGGCCTTTGTGCCGGGCATTGTTGAACCCGATACTTTCATCGTGTTCACAGCTCATTATGACCACCTGGGGATGATGGGCCCGGAAGTGTTTTTTCCCGGTGCCAATGATAATGCCAGCGGTACGGCCATGGTGCTCGATCTGGCCAGGCATTATGCCACGCCTGGGAATGAACCCTATTATTCGTTTGCTTTTATCACCTTGAGCGGAGAAGAAGCGGGCCTGCACGGATCCAGGCATTTTGCGGACAACCCGCTGTTCCCCCTGGAAAATATTAAATTGCTGGTGAATTTCGATATGGTTGGCACCGGAAGCAACGGGATTGCCCTGGTAAACGGCGAAATTTTTGCCGGGGATTATGAGCGGCTGGAAGCCCTCAACCAAGAGGGCAATTATCTTGAACAAGTGAAGCAACGCGGGGAATCATGCAACAGCGACCATTGCCCCTTCTATGAAAAAGGGGTAAAAGCCTTTTTTATTTATGCCATGGGCCCGGGTTCGGGAGCATACCACAGTATGGAAGATACACCGGCCAATTTATCACTTAGCGGGTATGAAGGCATTTTCCGGCTGATGCTTGACTTTACCCGTTCATATCAACCCGTTACGAAATAATAATTAGTGATGCTGTATATTGTCCCCACTCCCATTGGAAACCTGGCCGACATCACCCGCAGGGCCATTGATGTTATGGGAAAGGTGGATTTCTTCCTGGCGGAAGATACCCGGACTTCGGGCATTTTGCTCAGGCATCTTGAGATCTCCGGCCCGATGGTGGCTTTTCACCAGCATAATGAGCATAAGGCGCTGGCAGGTATCATCAGTCGCTTAAAGGCCGGCGAAAGTGCCGCACTGCTGAGTGATGCCGGCACACCCGGGATTTCTGACCCCGGATATTTACTCATCAGGGAATGCATCCGCGAAGACATCAATATTATATGCCTCCCCGGGCCAACGGCTTTTGTCCCGGCACTGGTAAATTCCGGCCTGCCCTGCGACCGTTTTGTTTTTGAAGGGTTTTTGCCGCATAGGAAAGGAAGACAGAAAAGGATCTCTTCCCTTCTGAATGAAACCCGCACCATGATTTTTTATGAATCGCCCTATCGCCTGCTTAAAACACTGTTGCAACTGGCTGAGGTTCTCGGTGGCGACCGGCAGGCTTCCGTGTCGCGTGAGATCAGCAAAATATACGAGGAAACGGTCAGGGGAAGCCTGGCCGGACTCATCAGCCACTTCTCATCCAGTCCGCCCAAAGGTGAATTTACCCTGGTCGTGGCCGGCCGGGATGGAAAGGATGCACCGGCAGTTGATTAACATTCCGGATTTTTACGGTCATCCGGGAAATGAATGACCGGAATACCCTTATCCTTCCCCCGGAACACACAAAAACACATCCTGCTGTAACAGTCAGTGCGTTAAAACGTCTTTGCAATATAGTCAGTAAGGGTTGCTGTACAATACCGGACAGCTCTGAATATAAACGGACACTTTTGTTCTTTTGATCAAGGATTAGAGGGATGCTTAATTGATAGATATAATGTAAATTATAAACTTGGCATATAATTGGACTCATAAAATAAACAAACCGGAATGTGTAACCTTAATTTGAATTGAAATGAAAACAACAATTGTTTTGATGACCATGTTTTCGATGCTGCTTTATCCTGCTCTTTTCGCCGGGTCCCAAACCGGTATACAGGACGGAAAAGTTGCTGGTACCATGAGCAGCAACTTGCCGGATCACCGCTTTCCCGCCCATGATCTGATGGTGATCGACCTGGAAGTGCAAAATAGCCGGAACAGCCTCCCCCCCGACCTTCTCAGCCAATTCAGGGAAGCCATCGGTTATCCGAAGCACACGACCGGTGCTGCTGAAAAGGAGGTGGTTGTGGTGGGATTTACTTACGATGACGATGGTTATGTTCGCGTTGAACAAAGCCTGGCCGGCAATGAGTCGTTCAGGAAGCATGTGGTCGAAAACATTGAAAGGATCCGTTTAAGAAATGGCAGTGTAATCATCGGTAAACTTTACTATGCCAGGTTCAGCTTTAAAAAGCTGTAATGTTCGTTTTATGTTAGTTAAACATTAGGTGCAAAGCGCCTCCGCGGGCAACGGGGGCGCTTCATTTTTATTACGGGCTGTACCTTTACTGTAAAAGATTCATATATTTACGAAAAAAATGACCTATAATTATTCTTTTCCGCGTCCGGCACTCACTGTTGATATAATAATCTTCCGGCTTTCAGGGAATGATCCGGAAGTATTGCTGATAAAAAGGGGGAACGAACCCTTCAGGGGCCGGTGGGCACTGCCCGGCGGTTTCGTCGACAAGGATGAGCCACTGGAAACGGCTGCAGCCCGTGAGCTTGAAGAGGAGACCGGATTAAAGGACATTCTGCTTACCCAGATGCATGCATTCGGTAAGCCGGGACGCGACCCGCGGGGACATACTGTTTCGGTGGCCTATGTTGGTTATCTTCCTTCGGGCGCCCTTGTCAAAGCAGGCGATGATGCCACCGAAACGGCCTGGTTTAAACCGGATGAACTGCCCGAACCGGCTTTCGATCACCGGGAAATTATTGAAATGGCAGCATCGGTATTTCTGCTGTAATCCCTTTCCGGGAAATAATACTGTATTTCCCTGATTTATCCGCCAAAATTAAATGGGCTGATCGTTTCTGCCGGCTTTTTCTGTCCGAATGCATATGTCAGCATCAACACAAAGGTGCGTGTGAGGCCATCGGCCCGCACCTTGCGGGTAATCAGGGGGGCTGCCGCAGAAAGGGTGATGGCATCATGGTTCTTCAACACACGATGGTAACCCAGATTCAGATTGATGGTTAACCCGTCGGAATTTTCGAGTTCCACACGTTGACCGTATTGTGTAACCCTGTCTTTTTGTACCCGGTATAGCGTTAAAAGCCCCGCATTAAAGCGGCTTTTTTCCGTGTAAAAAAACCTGTTGATCCGCAACATGGCATCGTCGCCGCGGGCCAGGTCACGCATTTCAATATATTCCAAAGCATCAGGATTGTCAGGCCATTCGGCATGATTAAAGGAGTTTCCGTTGCTTCCAAATGGCTTGAGGTATCCCAGCCCGAATTGCCATTTCCCATAAAATAAACTTGTTCCGGCAGCCAGGTCGTAAGTGCCCAGGCTGGTCTGGTATACCATGGGCGCTCCTTTTCCGTCAATGTTTTTGTTCGCATCGTTCACAGGCAGCCTGGCAGCCAACATAAACGAAGCCCCTGCCTCGTCTTTATTGTAAAAAGTATAATTAATCCCGGCACTGAGGTCGCCCGGCCCGTAAGCCCGCCCGAGATTGCCATAGATATAATGAAAGGGGACCTTCAGAAAAAACTGCAGCTTGTCATCCGCAAAATTCAAACGCTGTTCAAACTGTATGGTGTTGACGAGGGCTTGTTTTTCTCCCAACCCGAAGGTATAGGAGAGCAGCGTATTGAATTGTTCGCTTTGGCCGGTTCTTTGTCCGTTGAGATCACCCATGGTACACAAACCGGCGTCATTGCAACCCTGCGGGTAAGCGAAATTGACAGTTATTGAAAACAACAGATACAAAAATATTATGCGCAGTTTTTTCATAGCCTATTCTTTTATTTATCCCGATTCATCATCTTTTGAAAACATGAATCAGATTTGTTTCTCTTTTAGTCGGTTTATTAACGCATTCCTTACATCATTATCCGGGGAGGTGCCGGGAAAGCTGCCGGCATCATCATTCACGGTAAAAATGCCTATCATTGCAATGTCATTGGCTTTTGTCTCCGACCGCTTACTTTATTGATGATACCAATAACTTGATGATGCTTGACTGATTCGGTTTTTTGAAATAACTTGCCCTGATAATGCCAACTAATTGTATGAAACAACTGCTGACCCTTTTTTGTTTGATCCTTGCCGGGATATTGCCGGCACAGGATCATGATCTTTGGCCTGTTTCTTCAGGTCTTCGTAATACCGGCCCGCTCACTGAAGCAGATGCCGCGGCGATGAACAGCATCAAGCCGCTTATGATTGCACCTGAACAGCTTGGCAGGAGCCTGCCCGACAGTATCGATAATTCAGAATATCCATGGTTCAGGCCCATTTTTTCACAGGAAACCTTTCCCAATTGCATGCAGGCAACGAGCATTGCCTATAATTTTACCTATGAGATCAACCGTTTACGCAATCTTCCTGCCGACATTCCTGACAACCAGTATCCCACGCATTTTGCCTGGAATTTTTTTAATGGCGGAAATGGCTGGTTCGGGGTGAATTACCTCTTTACAATGGATGTGCTAAAGTACCACGGAACACCAAACGTTTCGGATTACGGTGGTTTTTATTACGGTGGCGGTGAGCGCTGGATGTCGGGATATGATCAATGGTACAATGCCATGAACAACCGTATTGAGGACGTTTATAAAATTTATGTTGGTGATGAAGATGGCCTGCTGACACTGAAACACTGGCTTGCCAATCATGCCGACGGCTCTGAAACCGGCGGAGTGGCCAGCTTTATGGCATCAAGCCCCTATAACCTGAAAACCCTTCCGGAAGGAAGCCCGCAGGCCGGTAAAAAGGTGATGACATCCTGGTATCCCGAAGCATCGCACGGAATGACCATCATTGGCTATAACGACAGCATCCGTTTTGATTATAACGGCGACGGGCAATATACAAACCATATCGACCTGAACGGGGATGGCATTATCGATATGCGCGACCGGGAGACAGGTGCCCTGAAGTTCTGCAACAGTTATGGCGAGACATGGGCCGACAGCGGGTTTGCCTATATGATGTATAAAACCCTTGCCGATGCCTTCGAGGATGGCGGCATCTGGACCAATACCGTGCATGTGCTCAGGGCCAAAGACTATCACGACACCAGGATGACCTACAGGATAACACTTGAACATAATTACCGGCAACGGATCAGGGTGCGCGCCGGGATTAGCGGTAATCCGGATTCGGACCTCCCTGAGCATGTGCTTTCCTATACCATCTTTAATTTCCAGGGAGGATGGCACTATATGCAGGGC
>CAYOLA010000038.1:0-4202 GCA_964404735.1 uncultured Bacteroidales bacterium | reverse complement strand
CCCTCGCCTTCGCTCGGGACAGGCTCTCCAGGAGAGGGGGCCAGGGGGTGAGGTGCCAATAGAAGTCGGAGCTTCCGCTGCGCGGAAGATTGTCCAATTTTGAAATCTGAAATCTGAAATCTGAACTTGGTACTTCCCGGTACCCGGAACCCGGAATCACCATCCCGCTAAAGCGGGATTTGTGCGGCTATGCCCTTTCATTTTGCTTCGCTCATAAAAAGGCAGTCTCACGAATTTAACCATTTAGCCCCCGAAAAATCGGGGCAGGCCACCGAGGTCTCGGGGCAGGCATGTAACCATTTAACCATGTAGCCATTTAGCCATTTAACCATTCAACCCCGAAACCCCTGCTACCCAATGCACAGATATTTTAATTTGTCTTGAATTTGAATTTCACACCGGCCAGTTCTTCATTGGCCTTTACGATCTTCTTCTTCAGGTTTTCCTTAAAGGCAATGGTCTTTTGCATCAGCTTTTCATCGCCGGAGGCGAGGATCTGGGCGGCCAGGATGCCTGCATTCTGGGCACCGTTGATGCCTACGGTGGCAACCGGAATGCCCGGGGGCATCTGTACGATCGACAAAAGGGCGTCGAGGCCTTCCAGGCTGGCTTTGATGGGTACGCCAATTACGGGCAGGGGTGTAAGGGCTGCAAGCACCCCGGGAAGGTGGGCTGCCATGCCGGCCCCGGCAATGATTACTTTTATTCCGCGATCGGGAGCATTTTTAGCAAATTTTTCCACCTCATCAGGGGTGCGATGTGCCGAAAGGGCATTTATCTCAAAAGGGATCTCCATCTCATCAAGGATGGCAGCAGCCTTCTCCATCACCGGAAGATCGGAGGTGCTGCCCATGATAATGCTAACAATTGCTTTCATAAATGTCAGGTTTCGGGCACCGGATAAGGGTTCCCGGGTTAATAATTGTTTTAGTTTATCGCTGAACAGCCGAAAACCGGCAGTCAGTATATAATACGCGGGAGCTGATACAGTTCGCGTCTTATTTGTGCAAAAATAGCCATTATTTGTACTTAACCACTATATTTGTGCAACGGCATAAAAATGATGAATATATGGCAGATACGATAAAGGTACGCGATAAGGAGTTTTCACTTTTCCTTACGGCTGAGGACATCGATAAGGCTGTGGAACAGGTGGCCGACATGATCAACAGCGAACTCAGTAACACCAACCCGCTCTTTCTTTGCGTATTGAACGGGGCTTTTATTTTTGCTTCGGACCTGCTGAAAAAGATCAGTTTCGACTGTGAAATTTCTTTTGTGAAACTTTCATCCTATATGGGCACGGAGACGACAAACATGGTGCGTGAACTGATCGGCCTCGATGAGGTGCTGAAAGGCAGGACGATTGTGGTGGTGGAAGATATCATCGATACGGGGATCACCATGGATTATACCATTGCCAAGCTCAGGAAGCTGGGTGCCGCCGATGTGCGGATCGCCACCCTGCTGCTGAAGCCGGCGGCCTTCAGGATGACCTATCCGATCGACTATGTGGGGATTGTCATACCCGATGCCTTTATCGTTGGATATGGGCTGGATTATGACGGACATGGCCGCAATTACCCCGATATTTATAAGATCATGGAGGATTGAGTATGGGCAGCACCAATTTTGTGGATTATGTAAAGATCAACTGCCGTTCGGGCAGGGGAGGGGCCGGTTCGGCCCATCTCCGCAGGGAAAAATTCGTGCCCAAAGGTGGCCCCGACGGTGGCGACGGAGGCCGCGGCGGACACATTATCCTGCAGGGCAATGCCCAGCTCTGGACTTTGCTGCACCTGAAGTTTACCCGTCATATCAGGGCTGAAGCGGGCGGAGCCGGTGGCAGGCAAACCAGCTCCGGTGCAAATGGCCGCGATGAGATTATTGAGGTGCCCCTGGGTACAGTGGCCAGGTTTTCCGATACGGAAACAATGATCTGTGAGATCACAGAAGACGGCGAAAGGCATATTTTGCTCGAAGGCGGCCGGGGCGGTCAGGGTAATGTCCATTTTAAATCTTCCACCAACCAAACCCCGCGTTATGCCCAGCCGGGCGAAACAGGCCGGGAGGAATGGATAACCCTTGAACTGAAACTGCTGGCCGATGTCGGGCTGGTCGGCTTGCCAAATGCCGGGAAATCAACCCTGCTGTCGGTGGTGTCTGCCGCAAAACCCGAAATAGCCGACTACCCCTTTACAACCCTGCGCCCCAATCTGGGCATCGTGGCCTGCCGCGACCATCACTCCTTTGTGATGGCTGACATACCCGGGATCATCGAAGGAGCACACGAAGGTAAAGGACTCGGCCTTCGCTTCCTGCGCCATATTGAACGAAATGCTCTGCTGCTGTTCATGGTTCCCTGCGACAGCAAGGATATTGCAAATGAGTATAATGTCCTGCTCAACGAACTGGAGAAATATAACCCCGAACTGCTCGACAAGAAAAGGATACTGGCTGTTACCAAATCTGACCTTATCGACCGCGAACTGATGGATGAAATTAAAATGGAGCTTCCTGAAATACCCTGTGTATTTATCAGTTCCGTAGCACAAAAGGGGTTGACCGAACTGAAGGATCTCATCTGGGAAAAGCTGAATGAGTAGTATTTTAGACATATTAAGGGAATGGGATCAGGCCGTGTTCCTGATCCTCAACGGGACACATAACAACTGTCTGGATTTTCTGATGTGGTGGGCCAGCGATAAGTATATCTGGATACCCCTCTACGCTTTATTCCTTTTTTTGCTTTGGAAAAGATATAAAAATATGATCTGGCTGGTGATGATTTTCGCCGCACTGCTGGTATTTTTGAGCGACCAGATCTCGGTACATCTGTTTAAGGATGTGTTTCAGCGCCTGCGGCCCTGCCATGAGCCTGCACTCGATGGCCTGGTAAATACGGTAAATGATAAGTGCGGCGGTCAGTTCGGGTTTTATTCCTCCCACGCTTCCAATGTGTTTGCCATTGCTGTTTTTGTTATCTCACTGGCAGGCCCGAAAGTGAAACGAATGGCCGTTCCCATCCTCTTATGGGCATTGTTTGTCGCATACAGCAGGATCTATCTTGGTGTGCATTATCCCGCTGATGTGATTGCCGGCGCCCTGGCAGGATCCCTGCTGGGATGGATCGTGGCAAGGTTCCTGAAGAATTTACTCCGGAAACCAGCCCCCGAAGCATCAAAAGATTAAACGGTCAACCAAATTCAGGAATAAAATATCAGAAATCAGAATTCAGAATTCTGCCCATCATTCCTTTACCCCAATTTCCTATATTTGCAGCTATGGAGATCCGCCATCGTCAGATCATTACCGCTTCCTGGGTCAGTATTGCAGGAAATGCCTTGCTTTCGGTGATGAAGATCACGGTTGGACTGCTTGCAGGCAGTATGGCCGTGGTGGCCGATGGTGTTGACTCCGCCGGCGACATCCTCACGTCTGTCATCACCCTCATCACCGCCCATGTGATGACCCGCCCACCCGATATCAAATATCCGTATGGCTATGAACGGGCCGACACGATTGCTTCAAAGGCATTGTCATTTGTGATATTTTTCGCCGGTGCCCAGTTGGCAATCACAACGGTTACACGGTTGATCGAAGGCGGCCGGGAGGAAGTCCCTGAGATCTTTGCCATATGGGTGATCATTGCCTCCATCCTCGGGAAATTGCTTCTGGCATTATACCAGTTCAGGGTAGGAAAGAAAACGGGCTCATCCATGCTGGTGGCCAATGCGCGAAACATGCAAAGCGACATGCTGATATCGCTGGCTGTGCTCACGGGCCTGCTGTTCACTTATGTCTTGAATATGCCGGTGATCGACACCATAACCGCACTGGCCGTTTCGTTCTGGATCATGGCCACCGCGGTGCGGATTTTTTTCCAGACCAACCGGGACCTGATGGACGGAATGGACGATCCGGAGCTATATAAAAGGGTCTTTAAGCTCATCACCTCCGTAAATGGTGTGTATAACCCGCACCGGGCCCGTATCCGAAAAGCCGGTAATAAGTATATTATTGATATTCATATGGAGGTGGATGGTGCCAAAACCGTTACCGAAGCCCATGAGATCACCAAAGAAGTGGAGCGGAGGATAAAAACCGGCATCAGGGATGTGTACGATGTAACCGTTCATGTTGAACCTTACGGGAATGTTGAACATGATGAAAAATTCGGGGTGGCCGACGGCGATGTCTGA